>NZ_JAHHPP010000231.1 GCF_024606265.1 Endozoicomonas sp. SESOKO1 | reverse complement strand
TCATGGGCCTGACGCTCTGCACTGACGGCTTCTGTCGCCTGATCCTTCAACTGTTCAAAGCGGGCCAGTGCCGAACCTTCCAGGCTCCAGGGGTCCACTTCCGGCAGCTCTTCAATATTGATGGTCGGTTCTTCGTAGCCTTCCTGACGGGAGATATCCAGCATGGTGGCTTTCACGGCAGAAACCATCAACATCACCGCAATCACCAGTAGCGGCAGGCCACCGACAATGGCTGCCGTCTGCAAGGTGGCCAGACCACCCATAAACATCAGCACAGAAGGCATCAGCGACAGGGTGAATGCCCAGAACAGGCGGTTCCAGCGCATGGGGTCTTCAGTCACATTCGTCTGGACAACTGACGCAAGAATAAAGGAGATGGAGTCAAAGGTGGTCGCGGTAAAGATAATACAGAGCAATGTGAATACGACGATAGCCAGGTAACTGAACGGCAGCTGCTCAAGTACGCTGAAGATAGCGGTTGTTGCCCCTTGGGCATTCAGAATACCCACAACATCCAGCTGACCGGATAGCTGAAGCGACAGGCCATAGTTACCCAGCACGATAAAGTACACCGCACAGCCCAGGGAGCCACAGAAAATCGCACCGCCGACCATCTGTTTAATGGTTCGCCCTTTGGAAATACGGGCTACAAACAGTCCCATACTGGGAGCATAAACCAGCCACCAGGCCCAGTAGAAGATGGTCCAGTCCTGTGGGAAGTGGGTATCTTCAAAGGTGCCATAACCACCGAAAGGTTCTGCCCAGGTGGCCATGACAAAGAAGTTGGACAACATCCGCCCAATAGAGTCCAGACCCGTCTCCACCATAAACAGCGTAGGCCCTACTACCAGGACAAAAGCCAGCAGACCCAGGGCTCCCCAGAAGTTGATGTTACTCAAAAGTTTGATACCGCCGTCCATCCCCTTGTACGAGGAATAGGCGAACAGTGCCGTACACACCATCAATACACCAATCTGGGTGCCATTAGTGGATGGTATGCCGGTCAGGTAGGTAATGCCCTCATTGATCAACGGTGCCGCCAAACCCAGCGTGGTGGCAGCGCCACCGAGCAGGCCGAAAATAAACAGCACGTCAATCACCTTGCCCAGAGGCCCTTTACTTCGTGCTTCTCCCAGTACCGGCATCAGGGCTGCAGATACCTTCAGGACCGGGTTTTTACGCACATGAAAAAAGTAGGCAATGGGAATGGCCGGAATCATATAGATACACCAGGCAACCGGCCCCCAGTGAAAGATACCGTAAGTGGCCGCCCAGCGAACCGCCTCTTCACTGCCCGGCTCAAGCTGAAAAGGCGGTGACTGATAATAGTAGGCCCACTCAATACAACCCCAGTAGAGAATACTGGCACCGATACCACCACAGAACAGCATGGCCGCCCAGGAAGCAGTCGAATACTCCGGCTGCTCATTGGCATCCCCCAGCTTGATCTGGCCAATATCGGAAAATACCACGTAGGCCATAAACACCACGGCGGCAAGGCCCAGGCCCAGGTAAAGCACCCCCATGGTGTCCGTCATAAAGGTTTTCGCGATGGCAATCCAGTGAGCGCCCTCATCCGGAAACAGTGCCAGCGGTATAACCACCGAGATCAACAAAATTACCGCACCAAAAAAGGTCGGCTTATCAACAAGCTTAAAATGCTCTTCCATAATCTTTGGTCTTCAAGAATGAACAGCCGTTGCAGCTGTGAAAACAATAATTATCAGTTGTGTGCAAAAAGGGACGTTAATTTTTTCGGCGATATGTCCATGGTGAACATCATGCCTGATATGCCATTTCAACCGGCCATTTATGCACCGGAGTTACCGAAAGAATAATAAGCATAAAGACCTACAAAATCTACGTAAATATCTATTATTGAGCAGATTAAATA
>NZ_JAHHPP010000230.1 GCF_024606265.1 Endozoicomonas sp. SESOKO1 | reverse complement strand
TGCCACCGCACGACTGCATGGATGCAGGAGCTAGAGCAACGCAGGAGCAGTTGCCAGTAGGGCAGTCTATTCCCGGTCAGCCTCATAGCTTGCAGCCAGGGCAGCTTGGGAGTATTTTTCCCTTAACTTTACCTGTTAGTGTGGCTTTTTATCCGAATGTACCGGGTTCTGGCAGGTCCTTATATTCTATTTACTTTGCGGGTATATCCATGACCGGCAGCACCATTCTGGTCATCGACGATGACACAATAGTACGCGAAAGCATTGTCGCTTACCTGAAAGGGAGTGGTTTCAAAACCCGGGAAGCCGGGAATGGACAGCAGGGTTTGCATATTTTCCGCGAGTGCAAACCAGACCTGATTCTGTGTGATCTTCGCATGCCGGTTATGGATGGACTCACCATGCTGAGCCAGGTGCGCAGTGAAGCCAGTGACATACCCTTTATTGTTGTCTCCGGTGCTGGCGTCATGACCGACGTTGTTGAAGCCCTTCACCTCGGCGCCAGTGATTTCCTGATTAAGCCGATAGTCGATCTTGAGGTATTAGAGTACGCCATCAACCGGGCGCTTGAAAAAGCCCAGTTACTGATGGAAAACAAACGCTACCGGGCAAGCCTCGAAGAAGCCATCAACTCGTTAAAAAGCAGCCTGACATTGCTCCAGGAAGACCAGAAAGCCGGCCGTCAGGTTCAGATGAATATGCTGCCCAGACACCCGCTTGAATTCAAGGATTTCAAAGTTGACCACAACATCATCCCCTCTCTCTACCTGAGCGGGGATTTTGTCGACTATTTCACGCTTAACAACCACAGTTTTGCATTTTATCTGGCCGATGTTTCCGGACATGGCGCATCATCTGCCTTTGTTACGGTGCTTCTGAAGCATATGTCGATCAGCCTGCTTCAGGACTATCACAACAATAATCGCAATGGCGGTAAAATCAGGGTCAAACCTTCATATGTCCTCAGTTACATTAACCAGAGCCTGCTGAAAACCGGGCTGGGAAAACATGTCACCGTTTTTGGTGGCATAGTCAATACCCGTGACCAGACGCTTACCTACTCGTTTGGCGGACATTTCCCATTACCCGTGATCGCAGAGAAAGGCAAAAAGGTTCAATTTCTCGAAGGAAAAGGCTTACCGGTGGGACTGTTTGAAGATGCCGTCTATGAGGATGTCACTGTAGACTTGCCCCGGCAATTCAGCTTAACTATCCTATCTGACGGTATTCTTGAGGTTTTGCCCCAGAATAGCCTTAAAGAGAAAGAAGATTATTTATTATCGGTGATCGGAGAGGGTGCCGACACCATAGCAACATTGACAGAAAGGCTGGGGCTCAATGATATTCAGGAAGCACCTGATGACATTGCAATGTTAATACTGGCTCGATACTGATGATGACACCTGGAAAAATTCAGTTTGCCGAAAGTGAAGGTACCTATGTACTGAAACTGGTCGGAGAAGTTCGACTTACCCTTTGCGCCAGTCTGGAGAATGTTCTTCAGGCCATGTTCGAAGAGCCGGGATTCCGTTCTGTTATTGTTGATCTTTCAGAGGCGGAAACCATCGACAGTACCTCTCTTGGGCTATTGGCAAAATTATCCATTATGGCCAGAAAGCAGATAGCCCAGCGGCCTGTGCTGATATCCCCCCGCCCTGATATAACAAGAGTCCTCATGAGCATGGGTTTTGAGCGAATCTTTATCATTGTTGAAGATGTTACCAGTCAGACCTGCGAATACCAGGACATTGAATGCGAGGACTGCAGTGAGGAATCCATTCATGCCCGGGTACTGGACGCCCACAGGACGCTTATGAGCCTGAATGAAAACAATCAGAAGGCCTTCAGTGACCTGGTAAAACAACTGGAGCGCTGCAGGCAGCCAGAGGTGACTGCCTGACGGTTGTTTTCAGGTACTACACACTTTCCACAAGCTTGACAGCATCAAGCAGCACATCAATCCCGGCACCGGCTTTATGGGCATGTTCACTGATATGCCTGCGAAAACGACGACCGCCAGGTACACCGTGATAAAGGCCCAGCATATGGCGGGTAATGTGGCTGAGCCATGTTCCCTGTGAAAGCTCTGACTCAATGTAGGGAAGCATTTTTCCGATCACTTCAGCGCGGCTCTTCACCGGCTGCTGACAACCATAGAGCCGACCATCCACCTCTGACAGCAGATACGGATTCTGGTAGGCTTCACGACCCAGCATCACACCATCAACGTACTGCAGGTGATGATCTATTTCCTCAAAGGTCTTGATACCGCCATTAATGGCAATATTCAGCCCGGGAAACTGAGTTTTGAGTTCATACACCCAATCTGGCTTCAATGGCGGAATATCCCGGTTCTCTTTGGGGGAAAGCCCTTCCAGAACCGCAATACGGGCATGAACGATAAAGGTATCGCATCCCGCCTCTGCGACGGTACCGACAAAATCCAGTAACTCCTGCCAGGACTCGCGACCATTAATGCCAATACGATGCTTAACCGTGACCGGAATCGACACACGCTCTTTCATGGCCTTTACCGCATTCGCTACGGTTTGTGGCTCTGCCATCAGACAGGCACCGATACGACCATTTTGAACGCGATCACTGGGACAGCCCACATTCAGGTTCACTTCCTGATAACCCCGCTCTTCCGCCAGCCCCGCGCAAAAGGCAAGGTCGCTGGCATCATGCCCACCAAGCTGAATGGCCAATGGGTATTCAAAAGCATCGTGCTGTAAAAACCGGTCTTTATCGCCGAATACCAGTGCACCGGTGGTGACCATCTCTGTGTACAGCAGTGCCCGCTCAGACAAAACCCGATGAAAGTAGCGACAGTGCCTGTCAGTCCAATCCATCATTGGTGCAACGGAAAACCGACGATCTAAGGATTTACTGGCATTCTCTTTATTAACAACAGGTTGATTCATTTATCCTTAACCACTGAGGCTCACTGAAATGCCCTGTAAAAACCCAGAAACTCACTGACATTTGCTGCGTATTTGTTACACAATAAGCAGTAAAACAGGGTCTCAGAACCATAAAAAAAACAACGGTCAAGTATGACAATCTTAAAAAGAAAAACAAAGTCGGGAAATATGCGGTATACCGTTCATAATCAAAAAAACATAAGAGGTAAAAAAGGCAAACATTGGGATTTTTGACCTGAAACAGCCTGAATTCAGATAGTTATTTGATCAATTGAAGACAGCATCGACGCTTTTACAGGTATAGACGCTTCCATTGGTAAAATAGCCAGTTTCCGAACCGCCACCCGGAATGCCCTGCTGCTATAATGCGTTATCTTTTATAAATGGCGTAAGCAGCCTTCCCAACTCAGAGAGTAAACACAGAACATAACTATGTCCGGACCAGCACTGGAAATACTCAATTCCGTCTTTGGATACGATGCATTTCGCTCACACCAGAGCGCCATTATTGGCAACATACTGGCTCGCAACGATACGCTGGCCATCATGCCCACCGGTGGTGGGAAGTCCATCTGTTACCAGATCCCAGCCCTGATCTTTCCGGGGCTGACCCTGGTGATCTCGCCGCTGATCTCCCTGATGGAAGACCAGGTTCATCAACTGACATCCCTGGGCATTCCCGCTGCCCTGTTAAATAGCACGCTAAGCAGTACTGATTATCAGAACACTCTGGGCCAGGTGCAAAATGGTAATATCAAGCTGCTGTATATGGCGCCGGAAACCCTGATGCTGGAACGTACCCAACATCTGCTCAACACCGTCAACATTGATTGCCTGACCATTGATGAAGCCCATTGCATCTCTGAATGGGGCCATGATTTCCGCCCGGAATACCGGCAACTGGCAGAGGTACGCCGACACTTTCCAAATGCCGTTTGTGTGGCACTGACAGCCACCGCCACACCAAGGGTACAGCAGGATATAAAAACCAGCCTGCAGATGTCCGACAGCAATGAGTTTATCGCCAGCTTTAACCGGACCAACCTGTTTCTGGAAGTGATCGAGAAAAAGAAGCCTGTTGACCAGACCCTGCAACTGATTGAGAAATACCAGAACCAGTCCGGCATTATCTACTGCAATTCCAGGAAACAGGTGGATGAACTGACCCAGATTCTGGCGGATAACGGTTGTTCCGTAGCGCCCTATCATGCCGGGCTTGCCAGTGAAGTAAGGAAGGCCAACCAGTCCGCTTTTATCCGGGATGATATTCAGATCATGGTGGCCACTGTGGCGTTTGGCATGGGCATCAATAAATCCAACGTTCGTTTTGTCCTCCACTATGATATGCCGCAGAATATTGAAA
The DNA here is from genome assembly GCF_024606265.1 of Endozoicomonas sp. SESOKO1. Taxonomy (GTDB): domain Bacteria; phylum Pseudomonadota; class Gammaproteobacteria; order Pseudomonadales; family Endozoicomonadaceae; genus Endozoicomonas. The sequence continues at coordinate 9,543 of NZ_JAHHPP010000230.1, read as the reverse complement.
GCTACTATCAGCAAATCGGCCGTGCTGGGCGGGACGGCCTGCCTGCCAACTGCCATTTCCTGTTCAGCTATGGCGATATTCAGAAGGTCAAGTTCTTTATCAACCAGAAACCCGATTCGGAACAGCGCATCGCCAATCAACACCTGAACGCCCTGATAGGTTATGCAGAATCCGAGGAGTGCCGCAGAGCACCGCTGCTTCACTATTTCGGTGAAGCCTATAGCCAGGAAAACTGCCAGCTCTGCGACAACTGCTTATCCGAAAAACAACCGTTGACCGATGTAACTGTACCCGCCCAGAAACTGCTGTCCTGCATCTATCGGACAGGACAGCTTTTTGGTGTGTCCTATATTATCGATGTGCTGCGGGGTTCAAAATCCAAAAAAATCCTGGAACGCCAACATGACCAGATTACTACCTACGGTATTGGTACTGAATTGACCAAACCCCAGTGGCAGCAGCTGGCTCGGAAATTGATCCAGGAAAATCTGGTACTGCAGGATGCAGAATACGGCAGTTTAAAACTGACCGACAATGCCCGTGCCGTGCTCAAAGGGTCTCAGCAAATCCAGATCAGGCTTACGCAACGGGCAGAACCTGCCAGTAAAGCATCAACCGAGAAACAGAGCAGTCTGGATTATAACCACGAGCTGTTTGATATTCTCAGGGCCTGTCGCAAGGTGCTGGCAGATCAGGAAAACGTGCCGCCGTACATCATTTTTTCCGATAAAACCCTGATTGAGATGTCGGCCAGATTTCCACAATCCAGGGACAGCCTGTTACAGATCAGTGGTGTTGGCCAGGTAAAACTGGATCACTATGGCGATGCGTTTCTCCATGAAATCATTTCATTTTGCGAAAAACATCAGATAGAAGAGATTACAAAACCTTCTGGCAGTGACAGCCGCCCCCGTTATCGGACAGCAAGCCGGGGCAGACATGTTGAGATTGGGGAGTCGTTCAGCCAGCATAACTGTCTCAACCGTCTTCAGAATGAGTTCAATCTGAAGTTGTCTACCCTGCTCAGTCATCTCTATAAATACCAGACAGAAGTCAATCAGCTACCGGTTTCGGATGCTTTTCTCCAACAGTGCCGAATATTGCCTGAACAGCAGGATCGTGTTCTGGAAGCGATAAAAACCCATGGCACCGACCGGTTACGGCCTCTCTTTGATGCGATGCAGGAACAGGTTCCTTATGATGAGTTGCATCTGTTAAGACTGCACTATCTGGTTCATTACCCGGAATCGCTCAATGGCAACAGCGGACAACAGTAGATAAATCAAGCAGGTCAAAATCAATTGGTTCCGGCATTCTCCAGAAGTAACATGGCTTCCCGCTTCTGCTCATCACTGCCCTGCTCAACAACTTCCTGAAGGATTGCAGAGGCTCCTTCCATATCACCCATGTCCATATAAGCCCTTGCCAAATCAAGCTTGGTGGCTACCTCATCACCTTCGGAGAGGAAATCCAGGTCATCATCCAGAGAAGCCTCAAGGTTGGAACCACCCTCATCAGAGAAAGCGGCCTGACTATCCCGGGCAAGAACATCGTCTGCCTCAGAACCAAAATCAAGGTCATCCAGGTCATCAAGCTCACTGGTCTCAGTCGGTGCAACAGACTCAGACTCTTCATCCAGATCAAAATCATCCAGATCAAAGTCCAGATCATCCAGGGAGTCTACCCCTTGCTCATCAGAATCCAGTTCAAGATCATCCAGATCAAAGTCTGGCATCTCATCTGGCTCGTCCGGCGCTGAAACACCCTCAAATGTGTCAGGGAACCGGGCCTTAAAGACATCTGCTTCACGGATTGCAGCATGATCGCCGGTTGCTTCCAGATCCTCTAATGCCCGATTAAACTTATCAAGGTCACCACTTTCAGAGTGAACCTCAAGAAGCTTCAGTTTAAGATCCGTTCTTTCCGGCTCGTTCAAGAGCGCCTGACTCAGTATTTCCTCAGCCTGATTCAAGCGGCCATAGGCAATATATATGTCTGCTTCACTCAGCGGATCTTCCGTCTGCTGAGTCGTTTCCCCATCCGCTTCTACTTCATCAACAACCGAATCATCGATGGCCAGCGCTTCATCAAATTTAAGCTCATCCTCAGCGCTGGGGGAGGCTATTGGCTTTGGGGAGGCATCAATCGGTGCCTCCTTGTTCAAATTAAGTGGTTGAATGTCCGTATCATCGTCTTCATCCAGGGCTTGTTGCTGTTTCCTGCGACGCTGATACAGGAGCAAGCCAGCACCTCCCAGGGGTATCAGGGCCAGAAGTAGCAACAACAGAGGATTACCAAACAGCGTATCCATCATACCGGGCCTGGCCTCTGGCTCAGGCGGAGGCAGCATGGGTACCTGCGGCACCGACCGGGATTGATTCTGCAGGGCAGCCATCTGATCATCTTTCATGGCAACCAGGCGCTTCAGCGTAGCAATCTGATCATCAAGATCTTTCAGCCTGCTCTTGAGTTCAGCATTCTCACGGCTCAGCTTATCAAGCTGTTCACGGGTCATGGCCAGCTCAGTCTGCAGCGCAGCATTACCACCATCAGCATCACCACCGAGATCCTGTCCACGTCCGGAAGCAGCCTCTCCTGAAACGATGGCCAGCTTGCCATCTACAGACTTTTGAGTTTCCCCGGAGGCGGATGAAGTTCTTCTTGTCGCATCCAGTTGCGCCACCTGGCTGCGGCCCCGCCATTCACGGTTCTGCCTGGAGACGTCAGCAACCGCTTCACGGACCGTCAAACGGGTTATATCACTGCGATCCGGTATCCGGAGAACCTGTCCGCTCTTGAGGCGATTAATATTGTTATCAATAAATGCCTGTGGGTTTCCACGCTGAATCGCCAGCATGGTTTGCTGTACCGTTACGTCGGAATCAGGACGCACTCTCTCAGCAATTTCCCAGAGGCTGTCATTTCTGTTCACACGATAAGTCCCGGATGGGCTATCGGCCATATCTGAAGACGTGTAATTCAGGCTGGAAGAAATCCGCTGAACCTGTTGCTGCCGCACAGAGTCTGGATATTCAACCGGTTCCTGTGATGGCATATCGCCACCACTTGCCCTGGACTTCTCGTCCAATACAGGGTTAGCTCCATAATGGGACGGAACTGAAGAGGGCTTCACAACGGGCGCTGAAGCTTGACCATTAAAGGCTGGAGGATCAAGAAGAAGCGTATATTCCTTCAGAAGGCGTCCACTTGGCCAGTGCACCTCAACCAGGAAATTAAGATAAGGCTCATGAACAGGTCTGTCGCTGGTCACCTTGATCAAGCCTTTGCCATCCGGGCCAACTTCGGCATTAAACCGAAGATTATTCAAAATGAAAGGACGTTCAACACCAGCCCGCTCAAAGTCTGATTTGCTGGCCAGGTTAGACAGGATCTCATTGCGTGTGAGATCATTGACCTGCATTAACTCTATTTCAGCCACCAGGGGCTGATTCAAAGCTGAATACAGCTTCACCTCCCCCAGACCCAGCGCATGGGAATTAATTGAAGCGATCCCCCCTGCCAGCGCTGACATCACTACTACAAGTTTTTGCAGTTTCATCGTGAATCCTTGTTTTATACATAGACTGCCTGAGCACCTTCTGCCTACAGCTGCTGAGAAAACAGCCCCCCCTTTTCTCTGTGCAGCAAGGAACACCAAGCAGTTATCCTAAGTTATCACTTAGCAAAGTCTTTTATCAATAACCCAATCAATTCAACAGCATGAACAGCACTTCTCTTGAAGCTATCGGCCACCATCCAGAAACTCAAGTCTGTTGTATAATCGGATTGCTGCCGGATTTTGCCAATATGCAACTGATCGCTTCCCGCAGCGTCTTCAAGAGTAGGTAAATCAGAACCATCAGCCACTGATATTTCCGGAAGTTCTGACAGTAAAGACTGTATTTCCTGAATTTCAACTGGCTGGACAGTATCCAGATCAATCACATAACTGTCACCAAAAAATACGGGTGCTGTGATGCAGGCCACACGGATGTCCAACTCCTCTCCCAGGGCTACCACAAGTTCATTGCGCACATTCACTTCATTGGCGATTTTCTCACCCTCTCCTGCATCAACCTCAGGAATCAGGTTGTAAGCCAGACGAGCAGCAAAATCTCCATGCTCTACCGGCTTTCCGTTAAGCAGTTCAATGGTTTGCTTACGCAGGGCATCGACCCCCTTTTTACCCAGCGCAGCCACTGGCTGCATGATCACCAGATTGATGCGACTGAGAGTGTATCGATGGTGAAGCTTTTGCAGCAAAGGGAGCAGGCATGCAACAGCAGACCCGGGTACTGCAAAGTAACGGTTATCCATCGCTTCTTCGATAAAATGCGTATTCAAGTCAGCCATTACCGGCACGGTATAGCCCTGGGATGCCGCCCCCGTTGAGGCATCAATAATGGCACAACCACTTTCAACTGCCCGGGTCATCAACTCCGCATTTCGGTGACACCCGGTCGGCATCACCAGAAAGTCAGCAGAGGAAAAATCTGCTTCATCAACAGGAATATACTCCAGTGTTTCTCCATGAAACTCAACAGAACCCGAAGCCTGTGGAGACTCAACGAGCGGATAAAGGCTCATCACCGGTAGCGGCTTACCATCAAACAATGGTTCTTCCAGTTGCCGAACCAGAGTTTCACCGGCCAGCGTATCGGCAGCGTAAATAGCGATATTGTATGTTCGGTTCATGGATAAAGAGCCCCGCAAGCCACAGAAAATATGTGAGTCATTGGCGCTGTTTCAGCCAAAATCACATAAATCATGAAAAACCATCGACTCTATACAGGGCATTGATATCAGGCAAGCAGTTTCAGGCAGTTCCCCTGGAAAGTTTGAAATGCCCAGGGGCGGTTGTTCCATCTGATCCTTCATTGCAAATACTCCTGCACCGGCTTCATGGAGTGTTTCCCGTGGGTACGAGGGGGTGTGCTGTATGGGTGTTGCCGCTTTTTTACACTAGAGCAATATGGTCAACATACGACGAAGTGGCTCTGCCGCTCCCCACAGCAGTTGATCACCGACAGTAAATGCCGTCAGATAGTCAGGCCCCATATTCAATTTGCGCAGGCGCCCCACTGGAATATCCAGGCGCCCAGTGACCGCAGCGGGCGTCAACTGATGCATAGTCTCTTCCCGGTGGTTCGGGACCACGGATACCCAGTCATTGGCACCGGCAATCATCGCTTCAATATCGGCCATGGGAATATCATTACGCAGTTTGATGGTCAATGCCTGGCTATGACAGCGCATCGCTCCAATCCGAACGCAGACACCATCCACAGGAACCGGTGAAGCCTGGCGTCCCAGAATCTTGTTGGTCTCAGCCTGAGCCTTCCACTCTTCGCGACTCTGGCCATTATCCAGCTCTTTATCAATGTAAGGAATCAGACTTCCGGCCAGTGGCACACCAAACTCACTCTGCGGGAGATCAGTACTTCTTAACAGGGAAGAGGTTTTGCGATCAATATCCAGAATGGCACTGCCAGGGTCAGCCAGCTGGGCAGCAACGTTGCCATGGATAGAGCCCATCTGGCTGATCAACTCACGCATATTTCTGGCACCGGCACCGCTGGCCGCCTGGTAAGTCATGGCACTGACCCACTCCACGGCATCCTGTTGAAAGAGCCCGCCAATGGCCATCAACATCAGGGAAACCGTACAGTTACCACCAATAAAATTCCTGACACCGTTATTCAGCGCATGATCAATGACATTACGGTTTACGGGATCAAGAATAACCACTGCATCGTCGTTCATCCGCAGGGAGGAGGCAGCATCAATCCAGTATCCCTGCCAACCACTATCACGCAATGGCTGGAAGACTTTGCCCGTATAATCACCACCCTGACAGGAAATAATAACGTCCATTTCACGGAGGGTATCGATATCATCGGCATTTTGAAGCTCCCCCACAGGCACACCAACATCCGGGCCGGGCTGGCCCAATTGCGAGGTCGTGAAGAATACCGGTTCTATCCCCTTGCTCTGCAGGCGGGCAAAGTCGTTTTCTTCCTGCATACGCTCCATTAATACAGAGCCCACCATCCCACGCCAGCCAACAAAACCTACTTTCTTCATACTGCATTCCCCCCGAAGGAATAGCCTCTGCTTCAAACAGAGAACAGAAGCCATCGACAATCAAATCTACGTTATGTATTTAACAAACACTCAACAACCGCATCACCCATTTCAACGGTTCCTGCCAACTGACAACCGTCAAAGGCAATATCCCCGGTACGATAGCCTTTATCCAGAACATCGCTGACCGCTTTTTCAATGGCATCCGCTGCGGCAGCTTCGGCCAATGAAGAGCCATCAGCCAATGAATAGCGAAGCAACATCGCCAGCGACAAAATCTGGGCCAAAGGGTTCGCCTTGTTCTCCCCGGCAATATCCGGTGCCGAGCCATGAACCGGTTCATACATCCCCTGGTTCTTTTCGTTCAGGGATGCGGATGGCAACATACCAATAGAGCCAGTCAACATCGCCGCACAGTCGCTGAGAATGTCACCGAACATATTGCCGGTCACCATGACATCAAACTGTTTCGGTGCACGGACCAGCTGCATGGCTGCATTATCAACATACATGTGGCTCAGCTCAACATCGTTGTAGCTGGCAGACTCATCAATCACCACTTCTCGCCAGAGACCGGTCACTTCCAGAACGTTGGACTTGTCCACTGAGCAGAGCCGTCTGCCGCGCTTTCGGGCTGCCTCAAAAGCCACTTTGGCGATACGACGGATTTCAGACTCCCGGTAGACGTAGGTGTTAAAACCTTCCCGCTCGCCATTTTCCAGGGTACGGACGCCACGAGGCTCACCAAAATAGATGCCACCGGTCAGCTCCCGGACAATAAGAATATCCAGGCCAGCCACCAGTTCCGGCTTCAAACTGGAGGTTTCTGCCAGCTGCGGGAAAAGAATGGCCGGACGAAGGTTGGCAAAAAGATCCAGTTCAGAGCGAAGTTGCAACAGCCCTTTTTCAGGGCGTCCAGCCATGGGTAGATGATCCCATTTCGGGCCACCCACCGCACCAAACAGGATCGCATCGGAGTTCCTGGCCATGTCCAGGGTTTCATCACTCAGCGGAACACCATCGTGATCAATGGCCGCACCGCCCACCAGACCATGGCTGACTTCAATATTGAGTCCAAAACGCTGTTTGGCTGCATCCAGTACTTTCAGGGCCTGAGCCATAATCTCAGGGCCAATGCCATCACCCGGAAGACATAAAATCTGCTTGCTCATGAAAAGCTCCGCTTTTAATTATTGTTACTACTGAATAACCAGGGGTTATCTATCTTATAACGGTGTTCGAAATTGCGAATCTGGTCCGCATCCTGCAAGGTCAGGCCAATATCATCCAGACCGTTGATCAGGCAGTGACGACGAAACGCATCAATGCTAAACGGCAACGTTTCGCCATCAGGCTTAACCACCACTTCACGCTGGAGATCAACAGTCAGCTGGTACCCTTCATTGGCTTCCACTTCCTTGAACAGCTGCTCTATCACCTCGTCAGACAGCGTGATCGGAAGAATGCCGTTTTTAAAACAGTTGTTATAAAAAATATCTGCAAAGCTCGACGCAATAACGCAGCGGAAACCAAAATCATCCAGGGCCCAGGGCGCGTGTTCCCGGCTGGAACCACAGCCAAAATTCTGCCTGGCCAGCAGGATGGACACGCCGTGATAACGGGACTGATTCAGGACGAACTCCGGATTCAGTGGACGTCTGGCGCAATCCTGCCCCGGATAACCTTCGTCCTGATAGCGCAGTTCATCAAACAGATTGACACCAAAGCCGGTTCGTTTGATGGACTTGAGAAACTGCTTGGGAATGATCATATCCGTATCAACGTTGGCACGATCCAGGGGAGCAACCAGCCCCTGATGAACGGTAAAAGCCTGCATGATTCTCCCCTTACACTACGGATGTCTGATGACGGACATCGACAAAATGGCCCACGATCGCCGCCGCAGCCGCCATGGCCGGACTGACCAGATGGGTTCGCCCGCCAAAGCCCTGACGACCTTCAAAATTCCGGTTAGAGGTGGATGCACAGTGCTCTCCCTGCCCCAGTTTGTCGGCATTCATGGCCAGACACATGGAACACCCCGGCTCACGCCACTCAAGGCCAGCGGCCAGAAACACCTTATCCAGCCCTTCTGCCTCCGCCTGGGCCTTGACCAGACCGGAGCCTGGTACCACCAGCGCCTCTTTCACCGTGTCAGCCACTCGCTTGCCCTTTACGACCGCTGCCGCTTCACGCAAATCCTCTATTCGCGAGTTGGTGCAGGAACCGATAAACACCCGATCAACCGGAATGTCAGTAATCTTCTGGCCAGCGGTTAACCCCATATACTCCAGGGCCCGGGCATAGCCTTCCTTACGGGTTTCATCCGGCGCATCCTCCGGGCAGGGCACCCGGGCATCCACCGGCAGCACCATCTCCGGTGATGTTCCCCAGCTGACCTGCGGCTTTATCTCATCGCCATTAAGAACAACAACTTCATCAAAGACGGCATCACTGTCTGAATGAAGGGTTTCCCAGACCTTGACCGCCTGCTGCCACTGTTCTCCTACCGGAGCAAACGGCCTGCCCTGCACATAATCAATGGTGGTCTGGTCAACCGCCACCATTCCAGCCCGTGCCCCGGCTTCAATGGCCATATTACAGAGGGTCATTCGCCCTTCCATGGTCATCTTGCGAATGACGTCGCCACCAAACTCGATGGCAAAACCGGTACCACCCGCTGTACCAATACGGCCAATAATGGCAAGGATGACATCTTTTGGCGTTACCCCGGTTCCCAGAGAACCATCAACCCGAACCAGCATGTTCTTCATCTTTTTGGCCACCAGACACTGGGTTGCCAGTACATGCTCAACTTCCGAGGTTCCGATACCATGGGCCAGGGCACCAAAAGCGCCGTGTGTTGAGGTGTGCGAGTCACCGCAGACAACGGTCATACCCGGCAGGGTAGCGCCCTGTTCCGGGCCAACCACATGGACAATACCCTGACGCTGATCCTGCATATCAAACTGAGTGATGCCAAAATGATTACAGTTGTCATCCAGTGTCTTTACCTGGATTTTCGACACCGGATCTTCAATACCCTCAATACCGTGCTGACGCTCATTCAACGTAGTGGGTACATTGTGATCCGGTGTAGCGAGGTTGGCATCCAGGCGCCATGGCTGACGACCGGCCAGCTTAAGGCCTTCAAAAGCCTGTGGTGATGTCACTTCATGGAGCAGCTGCCGGTCGATATAAATCAACGCGGAACCATCATCACGCTGAAGAACAAGGTGGGCATCCCACAACTTGTCATAAAGCGTTTTACCCCTGCTTTTCACATTGAAAGCCTGGCCAGCCATGGAACCATCCTCATTGATGCAACAAAACAGAAAAAGACTGTTTTTGTTGGATTTTTATATATAAAAAATTTCAGCTTATCCCTGAAAGGGCCTATCCTGGCCCGGATATTTCATAAACGTGCTCCCGATCTCGCTTGTCCTTTGCCGCTCTAAG
>NZ_JAHHPP010000229.1 GCF_024606265.1 Endozoicomonas sp. SESOKO1 | reverse complement strand
ATTATTGAGCAGATTAAATAAGGGGAGTGGTAAGCAACAGGACAGGCTCAGCCTGTCTGATCATCTTACAAGCTCTATTTAGAGTAGTGCGTGGCTGGGTGCTCTGTAGCGAGGAGCCTGTCCGAGAATAGCGCCCGTAGCGAGGATGGCAGAAAAGTGGATTTCCGGACACTCAATCACTGAGCATCCAGACAGGAATCAACCCCGGTAAAAGTCAGCCTCACCCGCAGGGCGATTTTTAAATCGCCGATGAAGCCACATATACTGCTCAGGGTGCTCACGAATGCGCTGTTCAACGAACTGGTTGACCTGAAGCGCATCCTGATAGTCATCACCGGAAGGGATACCTTCCAGGGCAGAATGAAGGTGAACTTCGTAGCCCTTGGCATCGGCAAGGCGAGTCACCGTCATGGGAATCACTTTAGCCCTTCCCGCTTTGGCAAGGCGTGAGGTACTGGTAATCGTCGCGGCGGGAATACCAAAGAAAGGCACAAAACGTCCATTTTGGGTGCCATAGTCCTGGTCTGGAGAATACCAGACGGTTCTGCCCGACTTTAATGAGCGCAGCATGCCACGAACATCCCGCCTTCTCAGCAACTGACTGCCAGGGTCAAAACGATGCCTTAAACGACGCTGAACGTATTCAAAGACCGGATTCCCATGCTCTCGATAGGTGGCATCCACGCTGTGGCGCTGGGTAATCAGGCGACCTGCCAGCTCTATGGTGGTGAAATGCATCACCATCAGAATGGTCCCATCATCAGACTGCAGGTTTTCCAGCCCTTGATAAGAAACGATCTTCTCCAGCCTGCCTGAAGGCCACCACCAGGCGATGGTAACTTCCATAATACCAATGCCTACTGACTCAAAGTTTTTCTTCAGCAGCGCTTCTCTTTCGTCCTGGCTCAACCCGGGAAAACACTTTTCCAGATTAACCCGGGCAACATGAACACGGTCTCCCGCCACATGGTAACTGATACGCCCAAGCCACCGACCCAGTCGGAGAATCCAGCGATAAGGCAAAAGGGAAGGGATAAAGGTTAACCCAATCCCCAGCCAGGTAAGCCAGTACTTCGGGTGTAGATATGCCCGGCGAAAGACATCGTCGTCACGGGCATCAGCCTTCTTGTTTACGTCAGGGTTTTGCGACATATATAGATTAATTCAATACTTGTATCTGAACGTTGAGTTCTCTACGCTAGAGTCTGTTGTATAAAAAGCTGACCATTTAATCTGCTGACTCTCGTCATACAAAGCCGTTATAAAAGCCGTTATACAAAACCAGAGTTATATTTTATGACCCTTCAACTGCAAACCGGTACTGCCGCTGCAGCTTTCAAGATGACAGGCGGTATTTATACACTGACTACTCTTGAATTGCATTCTACCGATCCAGCGAATATTACCAGTCAGCTGGAGAAGATGACACGCAAGGCGCCCAATTTTTTCCAGCAGACCCCGGTCATTATTGCCTTGGACCAACTCAGCCCGGAACAACCCCCGGTTGATCTTTACCAGCTGCAACGCAGCCTTCAGCAGTTTGGTCTGATCCTGATTGCGGTTCGTGGCGGTCAGGAGAGCCATAAGCAGGACGCCATGATGGCAGGGATACCCTGGCTTCCGTCCCCGGGGCAACGAAACCGGGAAGAAGACTCTGCGGATCATGTTGAAAACGTTGAAAACAATGTGGTCATCATGCAGAAAACCCGCACCACCAGCACTCCTGCAGCAGAGGCTGCAAACCAGACGCAAAACCCACCGGTGATCCATAAAACCACCCTCATAGAGCATCCGATCCGCTCTGGCCAGCAGGTTTATGCAGAGGGCGATCTGGTCATTACCAGCCCGGTCAGTTCCGGTGCAGAACTTCTGGCAGGCGGCAATATACACGTCTATGGTCCATTACGCGGTCGGGCGCTGGCAGGTGTCAATGGCAATACCGATGCCCGTATATTCTGCCTGCAGTTTGAAGCCGAGCTTATTTCCATCAACGGTCAGTACAAGATGCCCTCAGCATCCAATAATAGTGACCCTCTCTGGGGAAGCAGTGTAGTTGTATCCCTTGAGGCGCAGAGCTTGCATATAAAGAAACTTTAAGAAATACTGGACAATAGTTCAGTTATTGACTCATGACAGGATTTCACCTTGGCTCGTATTATTGTTGTGACTTCTGGAAAAGGTGGCGTTGGAAAAACCACCACCAGTGCTTCCATTGCAACAGGATTGGCTCTTAAAGGTCACAGGACAGTAGTCATTGACTTTGATGTAGGCCTCAGAAACCTGGATCTCCTGATGGGGTGCGAGCGACGTGTCGTATACGACTTCGTCAATGTAATTAACGGTGAGGCTGAGTTGCACCAGGCCCTGATCAGAGACAAACGCACAGAAAACCTGTCCATTCTGCCAGCGTCTCAAACCCGGGACAAAGAGGCCCTGACTCATGAAGGGGTCGAAAAAGTCCTGAACCAGCTGGCGAAAGACTTTGAATACATTATCTGCGACTCACCGGCAGGTATTGAACATGGCGCCCTGATGGCACTCTACTTTGCCGATGAAGCCATTATTACCACGAATCCTGAGGTGTCGTCCGTCCGGGACTCTGACCGTATACTGGGTATTTTGCAGAGCAAATCCCGCCGTGCTGTCGAAAACCTTGAACCCGTCAAGGAGCATTTACTGGTTACCCGCTACAATCCTGATCGGGTAACACGAGGAGAAATGCTCAACATTCAGGATGTCGAAGAAATTCTGTCGATACCACTGATTGGTGTTATTCCTGAGTCCACCTCAGTCTTGAAAGCCTCCAACCAGGGTGTACCCGTAGTATGCAATACCGACAGTGATGCCGGTCAGGCATACAACGATGTGGTTGCGCGCTTCCTTGGTGAAGACATACCACACCGTTTTCTTGAACCCACCAGAAAAGGGTTCTTACAGCGCATGTTTGGAGGAATAGGATGAATCTTATGCAGCTATTCCGCTCACGCAAAGAAGACAACAGCGCCGCGGTTGCCAAGGAAAGGCTGCAGATCATAGTAGCCCATGAACGAAGCAGTCGAAGTGGGCGTGATTTTCTGCCAGCCATGGAGCGGGATATTCTTCAGGTTATTCAAAAATACATAGAGATCCAGCAGGAGTGCATTGACATCAAGCTGGACTCTCAGGATGGTTGCTCCATCCTTGAGGTCAATGTACAGCTGCCGAACTGACGGCAGCTGACTACTTTCAACCACACGCCATCATGATGGCAGTGCCCTGGTGAGTAGACCGGCGGAGCTTAGCCCGGATATTTCATAAACGTGCTCCCGATCTCGCTTGTCCTTTGCCGCTCTAAG
>NZ_JAHHPP010000228.1 GCF_024606265.1 Endozoicomonas sp. SESOKO1 | reverse complement strand
GTCTACAAAAGACCGAGTAAAATTAGCAAGGAATGAACAAAAACTCAAGTGGAGCGCTCTACGCGCTCCTGTCTTATATCACCGCCCGATTGGGCGATGCTTTAAACGGATTTGGTAACCATCTTCTTGATTGCCCTTTAATAACGCCAGAAGGTAGGAGTAAACAACACCAGAAGTGTAAAAATCTCCAGGCGTCCCAGCAGCATGGCAAAAGTGAGAATCCACTTTGCAGCATCAGGCAGGCTCTGGTAACTGAATGCAGCTTCGCCGAGAGCCGGTCCGAGATTATTCAGGCAAGATGCAATCGTTGAAAATGCCGTAGTAAAGTCTAGCCCCGTTGCCAGCAGGGCGAGAAAGAGAAGTACAAACATCAGAATGTAAGTCGCAAAGAACCCCCATACCGCTTCACCTACCCTTGGACTCACGGGCTTGCCACCAACTTTGATGGTGAATACCGCATTGGGGTGAACCAAACGTCGAAGTTCTCTCATTCCCTGTTTGGCAATCAGAACAACCCTGATGACTTTCATTCCCCCTGCGGTTGAACCTGCACACCCCCCCATGAAGCTGGTAAAAAACAGCAGCATGGGCAGAAACATGGGCCATGATGAAAAGCTGGAGGATGAGGTGTAGCCAGTGGTTGTGGCTACGGATACCACTTCAAACAGGCCATAGCGGAAGGACTTGGTCAGGGAGTAAGTATCAGAAAGATAGAGTGTTGCCACGGTTATGGCGCCAACAACACCCAGAATGGCCAGAAACCACTTGACTTCCGGATCCTGAATATAGTGAGTCAATGACTTATGTCGCCAGGCGGTAAAATGCAGGGCAAAATTGAAGCCGGCAATCAGCATGAAAAAGATGGCAACAGAGATAATCATGGGGGAGTTGAAGTGGCCCATACTGCCGTCATAAGTAGAAAAACCACCGATGGCGATGGTTGAGAAACTGTGGCAGATCGCATCAAACAGGTTCATCCCCGCTAACCAGTACGCAAGGGCACAGGCGGCCGTCAGGAAAAGATAGAGAAACCAGAGGGCTTTGGCTGTCTCGGTAATTCTGGGCGTCAGTTTTGAATCTTTCACCGGGCCGGGAGTCTCTGTTCGATACAGCTGCATACCGCCGATCCCCAGCATCGGCAGAATGGCGACGGCCAGCACAATAATCCCCATACCGCCAAGCCATTGCAGCTGCTGGCGGTAAAATAGAACAGAGCGGGGCAGGTGTTCAATGCCCGTCAGAATCGTCGCCCCTGTGGTTGTCAAGCCCGATATGGACTCGAACAGTGCATCGGTAATACTGAGTGACGGGCTTTCCATGAATAGAAAGGGCAGTGAGCCTACTGTTCCCAGAACAATCCAGAACAGTGCGGTGACCAGAAACCCTTCGCGGGTTCGCAACTCATCTTTGTTATGCCGAAAAGGAAACCAGAGAAGAAAACCCAGCAGTAATGTTAATAAGAAGGTGTAGATAAAAATGGAAATTTCCTGCTCGTGATAAAGCAGTGCCACGACAATCGGAGGAAGGCTGGACGAGCTGAATAAAATTAACAAAATTCCCAAAATGGGAAGAATAACCTGAAACTGCATGGTGCTCCTGCTTCATCCAGTACAAGTATCCAACAATATGGATTAAAGAATGGGCTGAACACTTCAATAACCTGCCGTGGTGGATTCTTATAATGGCTATAATAAATTCTGATTTTTATGCAGTAGCAGATTACTCCTAATCCACAGGGAAAATAAAGCCTTGTGTAATACCAATCGGACTTTCTAATTCCCTATTGAGTTGAAGATTTGAGCCTTGATCCTGCCTTGCCGATCGTCGCCATAGCTATGGCTGTTTTGCTTTCCTGTTCAGAAATGTCCGCTTCGTAATGGGTAAGGATACCTTATGCTGTGTTGCTGATTGTACCTTGATCAATGTATCTGTTCTGGCTGAGGCCAGCGGTTTATCTGTTTCGACCCCACGGACAACAGAATAGCCTCGCCATCTCAGGCCCGGATTCCTGTCCTTTTGGATGGCTTTGATATCTTCAAGAAAGGGCCGGGTAAATGTTTCCGGGCTACTCAATTGATTCATTTTGTCCATGGGATTACCTGCTGTTTCATTCCGCTTAACTGATTGGACATCAGTTTTACAGGAGTTGTTCCATTTCGCTCCTGGGCATCAGGAAAATTTGCCACTGGGAGGCAATAGACGGGTGAAATTAAAAGTGTTCCCGGTAGCTGTCACCTGTACAGGGATTGTACAGAATACATCTCACAGGGAGGTGCCTGTGTATGCATAACAAGGCTGGTTGAGACAGGAATCAACATCGTTGAGAAAAGCCGGGTTGCTCATCTGCGGTTCTCCACCGTTTGCTATGTGGACTGAGCTTCCATTATTTCCTGTTGTTGCCTCATCAGGATGCCGCTCGCAGGAAACGGAGGGCCGTTTCGGGGTTGATGATGACATCTCGTGGTGGCAGGAGAAGGTGGGCCAGGTCTGGGTTGATGATGGGCGTATCTGCTCTGACAGAAACTTGTGGGCGCACTATTGCTACAGGCCGACCAGCAGTGGACCATCTTTTAATGAGGTCAGTGCTCTGCTGGTCAGTGTCGGTACTTGCAGGGGTAAATGACGTAGTCGTTTTGCTGGCAGTAAATGGGTTGCTCGTGTCCAATGTTGATACCTGTTAATGTTGATACGTATTGATGCTAACGTACTTACCCATTGGACATAAGTTGTCAGAAATAGTTTCCGGTGATTGATAACCACTAAGCCATGGTTTAAAAGCAATGGTTAAAAAGCAATGATTTAAAAGAACCCAAGCCCAACCTGGAAAAGTTGCTCAAGCTCACGGATTTTGCGCTTATTGGTCAGGAAGAGAATGACATGATCGCCGGATTCAATCCGGGTGGTATCGTGAGCAATCAGTACCTGATCTTTACGAACAATCGCCCCGATGGTCGCGCCCTGGGGTAACTCCACCTCCTGAATGGTTTTACCCACCACTTTAGACGTCTGCTCACTGCCATGGGCAATAACCTCGAACGCCTCTGCAGCACCTCTTCGGAGTGAGTGAACGTTTACTATATCACCGCGTCTGACGTGCTTCAGGAGACTGCCAATGGTGGCCAGCTGTGGAGAAATCGCAATATCAATTTCACCGCCCTGTACCAGATCCACATAGGCGGGGTTGTTGATCAGTGCCATGACCTTACGGGCACCCAGACGTTTCGCCAGCATGGATGACATGACATTGGCTTCATCGTCATTGGTCAGTGCACAGAAGATATCGGTATCTTCGATATTTTCACTGATCAGCAGCTCTTTATCCGATGCGTTGCCACAGAACACCATGGCTCTGGTCAGCGTTTCAGACAGGAACTGGCAGCGTTCCATATTGTGCTCAATGATCTTGACCTTGTATTGGTCTTCCGCAGCCTGCGCCAGGCGCAGGCCGATATTGCCACCACCGGCGATAATGATGCGCTTATAGTCATCATCCAGTCGCTGAAGCTCACCCATAACGGCCCGGATATCTTCACGGGCAGCAATAAAGAAGACTTCATCGTCCACCTCGATCACGGTGTTCCCCTTGGGCATGATGGCATTGCCACGGCGGAAAATGGCGGCTACCCGGGTATCCACATTAGGCATGTGCTCACGGATATAACGAAGCTCGTGACCCACCAGCGGACCGCCATAATAAGCCTTCATGGCCACCAGCTGGACCCGGCCCTCGGCAAAATCCAGAACCTGGAGGGCGCCAGGGCGCTCCAGCAGACGTTTGATGTAGTTGGTAACCACCTGCTCCGGGCTGATAAGTACATCAATGGGCAGTGCCGCGTTGGCAAACAGGCTCTCGTTCTTCAGGTAAGCCGCCTGACGAATACGGGCTATTTTTGACGGTGTGCTGAACAGGGTGTAGGCAATCTGGCAGGCCACCATATTCACTTCATCACTGTTGGTGACCGCCACCAGCATATCGGCTTCATCGGCCCCTGCCTGTTTCAGAACCCCGGGAAAGGATGCCTTGCCCTGGATGGTTCGTATATCAATTTTATCCTGGAGCTCACGAAGTCGGGTGGCATCGGTATCGACCACCGTAATGTCATTTTCCTCACTGGCCAGATTTTCTGCCAGCGTGCCACCGACCTGACCGGCACCGAGAATGATGATTTTCATTTAGGAATCCGTTTTTACCATCAGGCTGTAAAAAAATCCGTCGCCGCTGTTCATAAAGCCACCGTTGCCGGGGATACTGCCTGAGCTTGGAAAAAGCTGCTTGCCAAACCCGGTATTGTGACCCCATTGACCTTCAATGGGTAGTAATCTGGCATCCGGGGTTTCTGACAGAAAGTGCTCAATCTGCAGATGGTTTTCCCGGGGCATGATGGAGCAGGTGGCATAGAGTAACGTGCCGCCGGGTTTCAACAACGGCCAGATAGCCCTGAGGATTTTCTGTTGCAGCTGAGCCAGTGCATCAATATCTTCCGGCTTTCTCAGCAGTTTGATATCCGGGTGGCGACGAATCACCCCGGTCGCTGAGCAGGGGGCATCCAGAAGAATGTGGTCGTATGGCTTGCCCGGGAACCAGATGTCAGGGTCCGTCGCGTCGCCACACAGAACATTCGCCGTCAAACCCAGCCTTTGCAGGTTTTCAGCCACTCTCTCCAGACGAACGCTATCCGCATCCAGGGCATCAACCGTAATGTCCGGGTTCAGTTCCAGTAGGTGACAGGTCTTGCCACCGGGAGCGCAGCAGGCATCCAGAATGTGATCACCGGGTTTCGCCTGGATTAACGTTGCCGCCAGCTGGGCTGATTCATCCTGAACACTGACCGCCCCATCATTGAATAATGGCAGCTTGTCAACCGAACTCGGTCTGCCCAGGGTAATGGCCTGCGGGGCAATTTGGGATTGTTTTGCCTGGATACAGTCATCCAGCAGTTTTTTCAGGTATCGGGAGGGCTTGATCTTCTGCTCATTAACCCGAAGGGTCATGGGGGGCGGCTGATTATTACCCGTGAGAATGGCTTGATAATCTTCTGGCCATGCCCGTTTAATGGCATTGATCAGCCATTTCGGGTGTGACCAGCCGCAAACCGGGCTGCGCTCTTCCAGATCATGCAACTCTTCAAACCGGCGCTGGGCATTTCTGAGAATGCCATTGACCAGGCCCCTGGCCCAGGCTTTACCCAGGGTCCGGGTCGCCTGTACCGTTTCACCAATGGCGGCATGGGGCGGAATGCGGGTAAAGAAGAGTTGATAAAGACCGACCAGAATCAGGTTATGAAGATCCTGTTCTTTTTCTTT
>NZ_JAHHPP010000227.1 GCF_024606265.1 Endozoicomonas sp. SESOKO1 | reverse complement strand
TACCTGGCTACGAACCAGGCGGTCGGAGGTTCGAATCCTCCCGAGCGCGCCATATCAGAAAAGCCCATCATCATTGATGGGCTTTTTTTTGCCCGTAAAAAAATGGCCGTTCAAACTTCTGTCGTGCATTTTGCAGGCCCATTATTACTAAAGGGCACTACTAATTGAGAATGCCCTCAAGTGGGCGTTGAGGGACTTTCTGTTTCCGAGGCAGCCTTATCACTGCCCATCTTTTGCTGTGTTATCAGGCACTGACTGCGGTCATCATCAGGTCAGACTGTTGAGTTGTGCCCAGCTGCTCTTCAGTCTGCTGTGCCAGGTAAAGGTCGCGATAGTGCCCTTCCTGCTGCAGCAGTTGCTCATGGGTTCCACGCTGTACAATCTTTCCTTTATCCATCACCAGAATCTGGTCAGCATCCTGAATCGTTGAGAGACGGTGAGCCACGGCAATGGTGGTCCGGTTTTCCCGCAAAGTAATCAGTGCCTCTTTGATATGGTGTTCAGTCTCACCATCGATATTGGCGGTAGCTTCATCCAGTAGCAGAATTTTTGGATTCTGGGCAATGGTTCTGGCAAACGACAGCAGCTGTCTTTCACCAGTGGACAGTGCTTTTCCTCCGGGGCCGGGTTTGTGCTCA
This sequence comes from Endozoicomonas sp. SESOKO1, assembly GCF_024606265.1. GTDB lineage: Bacteria > Pseudomonadota > Gammaproteobacteria > Pseudomonadales > Endozoicomonadaceae > Endozoicomonas. The sequence continues at coordinate 12,331 of NZ_JAHHPP010000227.1, read as the reverse complement.
TAACCTTCATCCAGGCTCCGGATAAATGGATCGGCATGCACTTTTATAGCGGCGGCCTGAACGTGCTCATCGGTGATTTTCTGATGGTTCAGACTGATATTCTCAGCCATTGTTCCACTGAAAATATAAGGCTCCTGGAATACCAGGCCTAAACCCTGGCGCAATGTGTCTTCCTTGAGCGTGGACAAGGGCTGGTTATCAATCAGAATCTGGCCTTCCTGATGATGGTAGAAACGCATCAGCAGGTTGATCACCGAGCTCTTGCCACTGCCACTGTGGCCCACAATGGCAACAAACTGACCCGGCTCGACGGTGAAGCTGACATTATCCAGTGCCAGATTTTTCGAGTCATAAGACAGTGTTACGTTATTAAATTCCAGTCTGCCATGTTGGATCTCCGGGCTCTTGCTCTGGCCATTGTTCTGGCCATGCTTAGTGTCTTCTGTCTCTTCGTTCAACACCTGGAACAGTCTTTCCGAGGCAACCAGAGACTGCTGCAGGCTGCTCATCTGCATGGTGATCTGCCGGAAAGGTTCAAAGAATCGTCCAAGGTAATTGATAAAGGCGTACAGCGTGCCCACTTCGACCAGGGAAAAACCGGACTGGTAGCCAAACCAGCCCACCACAACCGCCAGGGCAATACCATTAAGCAGATGGGTGAAAGGCATCAGCAGCAGGCTGTCGATATTGATGTTCTTACGCTTGAGCTGGCTCCACTGCTCATTGTCCCTGTCAAACTGCTGTTGCAGGTGCGCCTCCTGTCCCATGGCCTGGATGATGCGCATACCATTCAGGGACTCGTTGACACGGCTATTGATGTTGGCCAGCTGACTGCGTACTCCGTGAATCACCGGGTGGCTGATTTTCTGGTAGAAATGAATGGCCAGCAGCATGACGGGAATCAGCAGTGTCGTCATCAACATCAGATGGATATCCAGCAGAGCCATGGCAATAAAGATGCCCACAACCCGGAAAAAGGCCTGCAGAATGGCCGGAATAACGCCCACAAACATCTGGCGCAGCACTTCTGAATCATTGGTGATGCGGGACACGAGACGGCCGGTTGGTTCACTGTCAAAATAGCGCATGGGCAGCTTCAGCACATGGGCGAACAACATGCGTCGGATGTCATGAACTGCCTTCAGGGCATTCTCCTGAAACGTCACATTCTGCAGGTACTGCAAAATAGCTGAACCCAGATAGGTACCAAAGAGGGCAGAGCCCATGATGGCAAGACCCATTACATCATTTACGCCGGGGGCGATGTGTTCATCCAGAATGATCTTCATCAGCCACGGCGCCAGCATTTCCAGGCTGGTGGCCAGCAGCAGGATCAGAAAGGCACCCAGAAACTGCCACTGATAAGGCTTTGCATAACGAATCAGCCTGGCCAGTCCCCGGTAGCCTGATGTTTGTTTCTCGTCTTTTTCGATCACTGCATTATTCCTCAGGCAACATCGGACCGTTTGATCACGGCATCGGGCTTCACTTCCAGGGGTTGCAGCAGAGTTCTCGCCTGCTGTTGGAAGATTTTTGCATACCAGTGTTCAGTCGTATTCTCTTCAGGCTGGTCGGTGGCGTTTTTACCTTTAGAGAGCAGTTGATCATGGCTGCCCTGCTCAATAATGCGGCCACGATCCAGCACCAGAATATGGTCAGCAGTGATCAGCTCGGGGAGTCGCTGAGTGACCAGAATAATGGTTTTCCTGCCCTTCATGGCCATCAGGTTCTTCAGAATACGGGCTTCGGTTTTCATATCCAGGGCGCTGAAAGCATCGTCCAACAACAATATTTCAGCATCAGCCAGCAGTGCCCTGGCCAGGGCCAGACGCTGTTTCTGGCCACCGGACAGGTTAATGCCGTTCTCACCCAGCAGAGTGTTGTAGCCATCCTTGAAGTCCATGATCTCCTTATCGATAGCCGCCAGTTTTGCGGCTTTCTCGACGGTTTCCGGACTGGCATCCGGTGCACAGAAGCGAATGTTGTCGGTGATGGTGCCGGAAAATAACATGGGCTCCTGGGGGACCCAGGCCAGTTTTTTCCGCAGGGATTCCACGGTCAGCTGTGGCAGCGGAATATTGCCCATTTGGATGGAGGACCCCTCTGGCAGATCAAATTCACGAAGAATCAGCCGTAGCAGGGTACTTTTACCGCTGCCCGTACGACCGGTAATCCCGATGAATGCGCCCGCTGGTATCTCGGTAGAGATGCCCTGCAGTACTGGCTTCTGGTCAGAAGCCGCATCATAAGCAAATGACCGGATATCTATCGAAAGACTTGTGTCGTCTGGAGCCTGTTGAGCCCCCGGAGAGTTACTCACTTTAGGCTGGCGGGACAACAGTTTTTCCAGGCGCCCCCAGGAAGCACTGCCGCGCTGGAAGACATTGAACTGCCAGCCAAACTGCAGCATGGGACCCAGCATCTGGCCCAGGTAGAGCGTGAAACTGGTTAACAGGCCGACCGTCAGCTGACCATGGCTGATCAGCCAGGCACCGCCAACCAGGGCCAGGACAAAAGAGAGACCGAAAAACAGGCTGATACTCGGGCCAAACAGGGCGTCAACCCTGGCAACGCTGGTGTTTGCAGCCACCGATTCCATGGAGAGTTGTTCAAAGCGCCGGGTTTGTCGTTCGGCCAGCTGGTGTGCCTTGACTGCACGGATACCGGTGATGGACTCACGGGTTTCTTCGTTCAGGCTGGAAAAGGCGGCCTGGGATCGACCAAAGCGTGAGTACAATGCCACACCGTAGCGTTTGGTCACCCAGACCAGCACCGGGAAAGGCAACATGGCCAGCAGGGTCAGTTGACCACTGACCAGGAACACCATGGCGAACAGAACGGTAAGGCCGGCGATCAGGGAGTCCACCAGGGTCATGATTCCGACACCCACGCTCTCCTCAACCGCATTGAGGTCATTGGTGGCATGGGCCATCAGGTCTCCGGTGGTGTGGCGCTGGTAAAACTCCGGAGTGAGCTGGGTAAAATGGGCGAACAACCGGCTGCGCTGCTGACGGATCAGCTCAATGGAGGCACCGTAAAGTTGAGATCTCCAGACATAACGAAAACCATAGACCACCAGGCCAGTGACTGCTATTGCGGCAACATAACCGGCCAGTTCATGGTTAGTAAGGCTGCTGTCTTTTATGCCGTCAATTACCTGGCCAATCAGCCAGGGTGGCAGCAGGTTCAGGGCAGAGACAATCTGCAGACAGATAAAGGCCAGCAGGTATTGCTGCCAGTAGTCTTTCAGGATAAACCGTAGTTTCCAGAGTAGTTTCAATGAACGGCCTTTTGCGTGAAATCCGGGCGTTTAGCACTTTCACATCACTTTCTGGATCGCCTGCTCTGACTGCCTGTTCAGGAAGGTATTGGCGTACTGATCGGTGGATCTTAAGCCAGTGATCTGACTCATCCGGCAATGCCGTGATGAGGTAGAAAGCGCGATGAATTAAAGTTGGTTCTATTGTGCTAATTTATGACAGGCCATTGAACTGAAAATGATTCTCACCGTCAACGAAGTGATTACCGAATGTCTCTTCTTATTTTTCCTGGATTCATCGATATAAAGGGAAATGGACAGGCTGACTACCAGCCTGTTTCCATTGCAGCGCTTTATTCCCGCAGTCCAGAGAGGTTCGGGGCCGGCGGGAATATTGATCATATTGATGGTGATCAATTAATATGATCAATAATAAACAACAACTGTTCATTACCAGCTTTTGGTATTTTGCCTGTGGCTAAATTATTCACTATTTTCTGGTCGTTTTTCCAGCTGGGCTGGACCAGCTTTGGCGGCCCGGCGGCCCATATCGGCTATTTTCGAAATACGTTCGTTGAGCAGCGGCAGTGGTTAACGGATGCTGAGTATTCGCAACTGATTGCCCTCAGTCAGTTCCTGCCGGGACCCGGCTCCAGCCAGATCGGCTTTGCCCTGGGGTATCGGAAGGCAGGATTGCCGGGCGGCATTGCCGCGTTTGCTGGTTTTACCTTACCTTCCTCTGCGATTCTGCTGGCGGTAGCCATGAGCAGTCAGCTGTTTCTGTCTGCTGACTGGTATCAGGGGGTTATTGCCGGTTTGAAACTGCTGGCCGTTGTTGTGGTGGCCGATGCCACTGTGCAGATGTTCCGGTCTTTCTGTAAAAGTCAGCTGACTATTAGTCTGTGTGTTTTCAGTGCTGCCCTGTTACTGGTGTTTCCTGGCGTATTGGTCCAGATGGCTATTCTGGTCGCGGCGGCCCTGATTGGTTATCGCTGGTTACCGGGTAATGAAGACCGTCAGGACAGGTGCCGTTTTGTTTTCTGGCCACTTATTCTCTTTGCCATTTTATTGTTTGGCCTGCCGCTGATTGCAGACTATTCGCCAATGGCTCGGGTGATCAGTGACTTCTATCAGGCTGGCAGTATGGTGTTTGGTGGTGGTCATGTCGTTCTGCCATTGCTGCAGAGTACAACGGAAGGCGTGATCAGTACCGATACTTTTCTGACTGGCTATGCCGCAGCCCAGGCAGTACCAGGCCCGATGTTTACCCTGGCTACCTATCTGGGTTACTTTGCTTCCGGGTTGACTCCGGTTCTTGGAGCCATTGCCGCGACGCTGGCTATTTTCCTGCCCGGTTTTCTGCTGGTGATCGGTGTGCTTCCTGCCTGGCAGGCCCTGGCTGGGCGGGCCCGCATTGCCGGGGCGGTTGCCGGTATTAATGCTTCCGTTGTCGGGCTGCTACTCTCTGCACTTTACTCACCGGTATTTGTGTCTGCTGTGCATTCGGCCATGGAAATGGCACTGGTTCTCATTGGCGGTTTCCTGCTTCGTGCAATGAAACTTTCTGTTTTCTGGCTGGTGGTGATGTTTATTGGCGTTGGTGTGTTGCTCCTTTAAACCACTGAATGTGTTTTTACATGTGCAAATTCCCGTTTAAAACAGGATGGTCTGCCTGACAGGCCATTGGTAAAGGCATTGAATGCCAGATATGAAACCTTCTGAGGGGAGAGATGACATCCCAAATCAGTCGGCTTTCATCTGGCCTGATCTGTCCACGACGATGGCATGGGTAGCTGGTATTAAAAATCATTGAAAGTCTATTTGCCTGGTTAAAGAAAGGCACAACTTCATCCGGTGTAAACTCGTCACTGACAACGATCACCAGGCAGTTTTTATTCGGTATATCAAGATCTTCAAAACTGCATATCTCAAGATTAACACCCTCCTGCCAGTGATGTGACAGTTGCTTGCTATTAGAAGGTTTGCATATAGATATCATTTCTTTTTTCAGTTTGCTGGAAAGCCATGCTCCAAAGCGGGGATGTCTTCCTGCCTCGACAATAACGACTGATATACTCTCTTTGCTCTTACTGTCAGAATGTTTATCAGACAAAATTTCTTTTGTAATGCCTTCAATATGAATGGCGCGTGATAGCCAGCAAACCATATTACTTTTTTTGAATAGCCAGTTTCTGTTATATACATCTTCAGAAACTGGGTGTCGGGGACAACTGAGTGATATTTGCCAGTAATTAATAAATTGATCAATATGGCTAATGGTACTGGCATATTGAGTATATACATTGTCAGCATTGGTTTTTATGTGCTGAATTTTTTTTCCCAGGTATAGCTGAGCCAGAGGTATCTTCATCTTTTTTCCAGCATTACATTTATCCTCCTGAAGTGTTGGCGTCGTGATGAGAGGGTATGGTTTGGAGCACCATATCCGAACTGTGCTATGGACGGATAACATATCGCTGGCTTCAAATTCAACATCAAAGGGAACGCCATGAATGTCGTTTTGTCTGGGGCCAAAGTTGCAGCATGGAATGGTGATCAATGAGAGCCGTTTACAAGTCTCTACAGGTAGGCATGCCTGATCTGTTGAAACATGGGCGTGAATCATTAAAACAACGACATGATATTCCGACAGATCATATTTTGCCGATAGATTTATCGCTTCAACGGGCCTGGCGATCAGTGTCAGGTTGTCAGGCATGATGGCTTTTGGTGTTTCCAGTACCGGGTCAATGGACAGTACCTGCCAGTCAGTATTTAAAGCTATCCATGCCCCCAGTCTTGGTGATGGACCAGACCCCACATCCAAAGCGATGATTTTTTCTTCCGGAGTGAATGGAATGTGCTTTTTAATGGCATCCCATACAGTTAAAATTTCACTGATTTCTTTTAATGGCTTATCCCATGGTAATAAATCCATGGCGATAAATCGTGTTGTCTGTGCTTGTTTTATGAATCTTTGGAAAATGGGCTTCGACAGTGTTTTTGCCCAGTCATATTGAGTTTGTTTTTCGGTTTTTGATTTGTCAACCTGGTCATAATTCTCTGGTGAAAGTAATGTGGATGGCATTGTGCCTGAGGTTTGGAGGTATTGCGTGGGTGCAAGCATAGAATTTCATTTCGTTGTTTTTTTGAATTAACGGATGAATAACAGGATAGTATTTTAATTCTATTTTTCCCTGTTTTTTTGATTTCATATCAAGTCCCATGACCGGCCATGCCGGTCATGGGCTGGCTCAAAGCCATTCCTCGAACTCTGCCAGCATATTGTCCCTGACCACCTGTTGCCAGCCATCAGCTGTGGTTTTGCCCCGTAATTCCTGCAGGCTGGTTCGTGCTATCTGGGCGATCAACTCACTTTGCAGTTGGGGGTCATCGACAGTGGTGCCAAACACCTGTGGGAATTGTTCGCTGACCAGCGACTTGATCGTGCGATAGCTGCTGAGGATGTCGGTAATGCCCTGGTGCGTAAAACGGTGCAACCCGGTCACTGTCGGTATTGTTTCTGCGCCGGTTGTGAACAGGCTGGCCTGTTCGCTGGCGCTGGTCCGGTTCGGCAGCAGTTGCGCCACCAATTGACCGAGATAGTGAGCGTCGTCCTGGTTTGGCTCAATCCCTTCGCGGGTAATCCGTTCGGTAAGTTGCTGCCGGTTGACCGCTTCACCAAACGCTTCCACCCGGGTGTCGTACAGTCGGGTAAACAGTTGCCAGGCTCGCTGACTCAGCCTGAAGCTTTGCCAGTCGGGTGTCCGGGGTGCATTTTCACCAGCATTGGCGGCGGCCAGGTTCTGGGCATCGGCCTGTAATTGGCGCAGCGATCCGGAACAAGAATCCAGGCCCAGGTGATCCGGCTGTTCGTCCAGTGACGCCAGCAGTTCCAGCTGTTCAGACAGTGGCCGTTTCATAAAGCCGGACTGGGCTTTATCATAGTTGCCGCTGGCCAGCTCTTTGATCAGTGGAATGGTCCCTGTTGGCAGGCTTGAGGTATTCAGTCCTTGTCCAATCAACATGGCGCTCTGTCTGTTATCTGCCGAAGCCCCCGGGCGCTGAGGTGATACCGGGCGGCCACTGACTTTGGCGGCCAGCAGATTGGCCAGCACCAGTGTGCCGGCAACGGGGTAGTCAGCCGGTGTCAGGATGGGCTGCTGATGGAGATTGCCGGAAATTCCCGGCGTTGCGCTGCCCGGCAATGACAGTGGATTCAGATAGCCAGCCAGCTGGCCCAGCGTTTGCAGAGCGCCTGCCAGCATACCCTTGTGCTGGCTTGCCCCTGAGTGGCTTGCCCCTGAAATGGTGGGCTGCCCGGAGAGATCCCGGCGCTTTCTTGGGTGGCTCTGGCTGACTGTTGCTGGCAGCGGATTGACCGGGTTTGGCAGCGGATTGACCGGGTTTGGCAGCGCTGCACGATAGCCATCCGGATCTTTGATCACATCCATAAACGTAGAAGGCAGATAAAGTACATTCTGGCCGGCTTCACTCGGGGCGACTTCATCGGCAGGATGATCATGTTTGCGCAGATAAGCTTTTTGCAGGTCATCAATGAACAGCGCTTTCTCCTGGCGCAACACCGTGTCCAGTAACGGACGATTGTCTGATTTGCCCGGCAGGTCACCCGTCAGATCACCATTGACCTGCTGGCCGGAAGTGGTATTCATGGCCGCTGACCAGAGGTTTTCCCGCGCCTGTAGCACCGGACTTTCGGTACCCGACTCTGTTTCTGCCTGTTGCAATTGACTGCGTTCATCCCGGCCTTCCAGCGACAGCGTGAGGTCGGTAATAAACAGGTCAAAGTCGTCAGGTTCTGGTGCCACCGGCTGTTGCAACAGCACCTTGAGCAGATGGGTTGAAGCGGATGGTTTTCTGCCCGTGCGATCATCGGTTCCAGATGCCAGCTGTCGTATATCCTCTGCGTTCAGTGTCTGCTTATCGCTGTAGCCAGCATCATAAAACAGCTGTAGACGAACATCGTTAAGGGTGGCGTACATGTTGGTAAATGTATCGGTCAACTGGGCACGGATAAGGGCTTTGCCGGTAATGATTGGCTGAGTGTCCTTACCGGACAGTGACGACAGGGTGGTCATGGACTGGTCGCCAGACTGGAAAATACGACGAAAACTTTCGCTGAACAGGTGGTTAAGCCGGTTCAGGGCATCACCCAGAATGATGCGTTTCTTAATACTGCCGGGGTTTGTGTCCGGGCCTGTCAATTGGTGCATACGTACCAGTGCCTGTTGGTAGGCCCCGGCGATGCCCTGGTTGAATCGTGACCGACTGTGTTGGGCCTTGTCCGCGAACTGCTTGATGGCGGTAGCGGACAATTGATAATTCCCGGTGTGGTGGGGGGAGGCGGCATCCCCGGTGGCTTGATGGCCTGTGTCAGGCTGCTCAAGGCTGGCCGTGGTGTTGCCGGGTTGAAGTGCCATTGGCCGGTGGCTTTGCCTGGCTGAGGATACCAGTCCCGGGACGGGCTTTTTGGAATGGCCTGTGCGGTAGCCATCCGGGTCGCGAATAACATCCAGGAAGGTCGATGGCAGAAAGAGTACATCCTGGCCAGCCTCTGCATGGGTGATTTCACCGGCGAGCCGACCTTTGTGATTCAGGTGGATTTGCTGGAGGCCGTCAATAAACAGCCCTTTTTCCCGCTGCAGAATATCAGTCAACAGCTGTTCATTGTGGACCCTGTCCGGATCGGCAACCAGCGTCCGGCTGATCTCGGCCCGGGTAAACTTCATGGCTGCTGCCCACAGCTGTTCCTGCTGGCGAACCACTGGGTTGGAGGTTGCCGACTCTGCCTGGTGCAACTGCCGGATTTTGTCCTGACTTTCCAGTAACAGGCCCATGTCCACCATAAAACGGTCGAAGCTGTCTGGTGACTCTGAAGGCAGTTGTTGTTTGATGGCTTTGGCCAGACTGTCTCCAGCCAGGGCATTCCTGCCCTGGTTGTCAATTGCCTCCGGTTGCCTGCTGTCTTCCCCGGTAAGCCATTTACTGTCGATATAGTTGGCGTCAACAAACAGCTGCAGGCGAAGATTCTCCATCGCCGTGTACATATTCTGAAAGCTGGAGATCAGTGTACTGGCAACTCCGGCACTGGCTGACAGCATTGACCGGTCATCATCCGTTGTTATTGAGCGTATCGACTGGCTGGCATTATGGGCTAATTGAAAAATATCAAGAAAGTGGTCGCTGAACTGTCCCTTGAAGCGGTTGAGTCCGTCACCCAGCGCGACCCGTTTCTGAATGCTGTGTTGCTGTTGATCAGCCGTGGGTAATTGCTGGATTTGTGTCAGTGTCTGGTTGCGGGTTGCCGCCATTCCCTCATCGAACAGCCGGGTGATGCCTTTGGTGCTGTTGGTGAAAGACTGGGTGATGGTTGATAGCTGTTTATCAGTAGCGGACTGCGATAACGGGGCAATGGTGACGTTACCAGTGGTCGTGGTAACTGCCATTGAGCTGCCTGACAGTTGAGTAGCTGATGGCGTGATGGCGGTGCCGGAGCTGATGGCGGAAGTCTGTGGTACCTGCAAGGTAGACGACGCCTTGACAGGGGTTATGGTGGTGTAGGTTTCCGGCCGCTGACTGTTTTGCCCAGCTGATGCAGGTGCCTGCTGGTTTAGACAGGCAGAAAATCTGTTCTCCAGCAGACTGAGCTGTTTGCGCAACTGGAACAACTTTTCTTCACTCCTGATCAATTGCTGCGCCTGTGAGCTGGACGCTATCTGCCGGGACTTGAATTTGCCTTTTGCGGGTTGACCGGAGGCACTGTCAACACGGGTAAAGGTCGCCGCAGGTTGATAGGCAGATGTCGTTGATGGGACTGGATGATTCATAGTGATTAACCCTGAACTTGATTGACTGATTGTTCAGCTGGCTTCAGCCGGGTCGTTACGGAAGTCGGCAAATTCCCTGATCATTTGCCGCGTAACTGCCTGTTGCCACTGAGCGGTGGTTTTGCCCTTGAGTTCCTGCAAACTGGTCCTTGTTATCTGGGCGATCAATTCCTCCTGCAACTGGGCGTCGTTGATCTGATCCCCGAATACTTGCTGGAATTGCCTACTGACCAGCGATTTGATGGTTGCGTAGCTGTTGAGAATTTCGGTAATGCGTTGTCGGCCGAACTGGTGCAATTTGACTGGCCCCGGCAGCGCTTTGCCCCCGGTATCGATCAGTTGGGCCCGGTCACTGGCACTGGTGCGCACCGGCAGCAGTGTTATCACCAGCTGATTGAGGCGCTGGGCCTCATCCGGGTCTGGCTCAATACCCTTGCGCTGGATCAGTGCAGCGGTTTTGATCCGGCTGATGGCCTCTGCCGGTGCCTCAAACCGGGCGTTATGCAGATGGGTAAACAGTTTCCAGGCTCGCTGGTTAAGCTGGAAAGTTTGCCAGTCGGTGGGCTCCCTGTCCGAAGGCTGATCCGGGTCTGCCGGGATAGCCGATGGTGTCTCTCTCGCTATGGCGAAATCGGCCTCCAACCGGGCTAATGGTTCAGCAAAATGGTTCAGACCCAGATAGTCAGGTTGGCTGGCCAGAGTCTCCAGCAGCTCCAGTTGCCTGGCCGGTGGCAGATTCATAAAGCGGGACTGGGTTTTATGGTAACGACCCAAGACCAGGCCGTTGACCAGTGGCAGGTCGGTTGGTGGTGTGATGCCGACACTCTGGCTGGACGACAGTCGTTGCTCAAGACGGGTGGTCAGTGAGGCCCTGGCGCTGGCCTGTGAACCCTGCTCCAGCCCGAGCCATTGGCTTAGTCGAGCGACAAACTTCTGAGGCTGGCGACTGTGCAGTTGTGTTGCCTGGTCAATGATTTTGTTGGACAGATGCTGTGGTATATCGTTGTTCTCTGCCTGATCAGCCAGTCGGCTTCTGGCCATGGCCTGTAACATGATTTTTGCCAGTTGCCGTGTTGCTCCATGGTCGACGGTCTTGCCCGTTGAAGGATCACGGAAAAGTGGTGTACCGGAGTCCTGGCTGGTGCCGCGCAGGGAACCGTCGGCACGGAATAGATGGTCAGGCTGCTGGTGTTGTATGCCCACTGACGTTGAGGTGAGAACGTTTAACAGAAAGGTTTCCGTTACCTTGCCGGTAGATGCTTTTGGCAGGGTCTGGACAATGGCCAGATTAATCAGATCGTCCTGGTCCCACTGTGTACTGACTTGTTTGCCCGGGGTGGCCAGATCATTGGCCAGGGCCGAAAGCTCTTCCCGCAACTGTCCGGCCAGTGTCTGGCTGCCAGTCAGCAACTTCATGCCCGGTGACTGGTCAAGCGGGGAGGCGGGCTTATCCGTGGTTTGTGGGGCCGTGGTGTGATGTATGGGGCGATCGCTGATTTTTGCGGCCACCAGGTTGGCCAGTGTCAGGGTGTCGGTGACCGGATAGTTTGCCGGTGTTATGGCGTTTTTGCCGGTATCACCGGGGGGGCTGGCGATGGCCAATGGTGCGCTGGTCTTGCCCGGGTCAGGCTGGACACGGGGCATGCCATGGGATGGGGGCGTTGGAACGGAGTCACTCTCCAGTTCCCTGGCAGGGTTTATATCGGGCTGTTGCCGGATATTCTCAAACAACAGCGCCTGCTCCTGTTGCAAAATACTGGTTAATAACTGACGGTTGTGGAGCCTGTTTTGCCGCGCCATGATATCACTGTTCAGCTCTTCTGCTTTTTCCGCTTTTTCCGCGGACCCAGCGCTCAGCAGAAACTCGCTCAGTTCCGCCATAAAACGATCAAAGCCACCAGGGTTGGTCGACTGTGTTTGCTGCTCTATGGCCTTGAGCAGATGGGCTGTATTCAAGGAGGCTGTGGCGGGCCGGGCATAGATACCAGACGCCAGTTTTTTGATGGTGGCATGGTCCAGCGGCTGTTGGTTGGTATAGCCCAGGACTGACAGCATCTGCAGTCGTATATCACTGAACGTGGCATACATTGCCCGGAACTCGGAAATGACCTTGCCGCTGATGGTGGATTGGGCGGTGTGACGGTTATTTTCACTGGTTGCAACGGAGTCCAGAGACTTCATAAACCGGTGAGCATATTTATAAATATTCAGGAACTCGGTACTG
>NZ_JAHHPP010000226.1 GCF_024606265.1 Endozoicomonas sp. SESOKO1 | reverse complement strand
CCCTGCGTCTGGCGGGGGGGTAATATTACCAATACCAGCGGTTTTCCAGCCATCTTGACACTGCCTTCCATATCATCCCCCGACTCTCTGGCGGCGCAAAGCAATATCCGTATTGATAGTGTTGACCCTGTTATTGGGCTGACCAGTGGCGAAATCCATGCTCATGGCTCCAGTGCCCTGGTGATCACCGGTACCGGTTTTGACAGCCTGCTTTCTCCGGGGGAAGGTCGAACAACCGACCTGGTGAGTCGTCTGGACTGGAGTAAACTTGAATGGCAGGTTGTGGATAACTCTGGTAGCAATACCAATATAGGCTTTAGCGCTGCCGATATTCACTCTGTTGTTTCCATGTCTGACGATAAGCTCTATATCCACCTGCAGGACAGCAAAATGGACGCTATCAAAAATACCGCAGGTTATGGCGATGCCGAAGGTAGCGATATCATCCGGATCACCAGCGATGGTTTTTTTGCTGATGCTGCGGGCAATACCACTACAGATCAAAATTCCGGGATAGCGTTAACTGAAACAGAGGCATCTTCAAATATCGGAAAAACCCACACCGGCACAGCCAGCAGTGACACACTGATTGGCGGTACTGGTGATGATATTCTGATTGGTGGTGCTGGTAACGATATACTGATTGGTGGTGCTGGTGCCAGAACTGTAGGTGGCAGAACCGCCGCTGTCCAGATCCAGTGTGGGAGTACCGGCGACATTGACAGGACTGGAGAATTCCACTTTCACTGTGATGTTATCGCCGTACGAATACAAACCATCAGCATCATCAAAGTAGATGCGGGTGACTTCACTGACGTCATTCACCTTTATGGTTAACTGCTGGTCAGAGTAGACACCGTGGTCATCGGTTGCCCTTGCAATAATGGTATGCTGGGTGTCCGTTTCATAATCCAGCCTGGAACCGTCCAGTACCGTGATGACCCCGGTACTGCTATCGATAGCAAAGCGGCCATCGGCATCATCCACCAAGCTGTAGGTGATGGCAT
>NZ_JAHHPP010000225.1 GCF_024606265.1 Endozoicomonas sp. SESOKO1 | reverse complement strand
ACCGTATCCACCGTCCAGGCGAAACACTCTGCACCGTCGCTGACATCCGTCAGTGGTTGAAAGACCGCAACCTAAGCGCCGGTGGCAACAAGAGTGAACTGATAGATCGTGCGATTCGACACGACCCGCAGGTAAAAATCCTCTCAGTGCTGGAAGCGAAACAGAAAGACGGGCGAAAGAAGGTCATCAAGCCAGAGGTGTTCGACCAGGCAAAAGCCATGGCCGCCAGTGTTCGCCAGCACCCGGACGCGCAGCAGCTGCTCAGTGAGGGCGAACCGGAGGTGTCCGTGTGGGGGCAGCACGACGATACCGGACTGTTGACCAAGTGTCGGCCGGATTGGTTGCGCGACGGCATCTGCGTGGATTTGAAGACCTGTGGCTGCGCATCGCCGCGCACCTTCGGTCGCCAGGTGTGCGATTTCGGCTACGACCTGCAGCAGGCGCACTACCTGAACACGCTGAACAGTGCCGGCATACCGGTGGAGGTGTTCGCCTTTATCGCCGTTGAGAGTGAACCGCCCTACCTGACCCAGGTGTACATCCTGGACAATGAACACGCGGCCATGGCCGTACGTCGCTGGCACCAGGTCATGTGTGACCTGTACGAATGCCAGCAACAGGACCGCTGGCCCGGTTACACCGACGAGGTCGAGCTGCCATTGCCCGGCTGGTATGCGCGCCAGTATGGAGACCTCGCATGAACGATTACACCAGTGAGCAATGTATGCAGGACATCCTGGTCACCTTGCTGGACGCCTTTGACGACAAAACCGGTGAACTGCCCCGGCCGCTGAGCGTGGCGCAGCAATCCCATTACTTTCTGATCCTCCTGAGCTGCCTGGTTCACGAGCTTAATGCCATTGACGGGCGGCCGATCAATTTGAACACCGAACTGCACAACATCCGCAACACACTGAAGGAGCGTGGCCATGAATGATCTGGTAGCGCAACAGAACGTACTGGGTGACCTGGTTGCCCTGGAGAGAATCGAGAAATTTGCCGGGCTGATGGCCAGCGCCCGGGTGACCATCCCGGTGGAACTGCAAAACAAGCCCGGTGATTGTCTGGCCCTTTGCCTGCAGGCGCAGGCCTGGGGCATGAACCCGTATGCCGTGGCGCAAAAAGCCCATGTGATCAAGGGCAAGCTGGGCTACGAGGCACAGCTGGTCAACGCCGTCATTACCCGCCATGCGCCCATTCAGGGCCGGTTGTCGTTTGCCTGGTCTAAAGGGTGGGAGCGCATCCTGGGCAAGTTTAAGAAACAGCCGGGCAAGAACGGCGGTGCGGACTATGCGGTGCCCAACTGGGCCGAGAAAGACGAGGTTGGGCTGTGGTGTGAGGTATCGGCTACCCTGGTTGACGAAAATGCACCCCGGGTGCTGCGTCTGGATTTGTGCCAGGCCCATCCACGCCAGTCCACCCTGTGGGCCACTGACCCGAAACAACAGCTGGCCTATACCGTGGTGAAGCGCTGGGCACGGCTGCATTGCCCGGACGTGATCCTGGGCATCTACACGCCGGAAGAACTCCGGGCCATGCCGGATGCCAATGAGAAAGACGTGACGCCCAAAGACAGGCTGGCCTCCCTGTTGCACGGCGAGTCAGTGACCGCCCGGACGGAGAGTGAGCCACCGCCCGCACGGTCGACGGTCGACCAGTACATAGAAGACCAACAGGAAAACACACCAGTAGACGTGATAAACGCCGTGCCTGTGGCTGATGCTGATAAGGGTGAGGTTATGAAACAGCGGGTGCGAGAAAAACTGCGGGACAATGGTCAGGTCGCTGACGGCCCGCCCAGTGATCAGGACAAGATTAACCTGGACATGGCTATCCAGTGCCTGCGTGCCTCGCAAACCATGGCAGAGCTGGACGAAGCCGGGCAGACCATCAAAGGCGTGCTGCATGCGGATCACCAAGAGCAGGCGCGGAAAGTGTATCGGGAAATGGTGAAGGCGTTGTCATGAACCATATTAATTACGTACAGATTGCCACCATCAAGGTTGGCGACCGTTACCGCAAGGATATGGGCGACCTTCAGGCACTGGCCGACAGTATTGAAGTGCTGGGATTGCTCCAGCCCATTGGCATTAATCCGAACTATCAGCTGATCTGGGGCGAACGGCGGTTGCGGGCTTTCAAGTTGCTGGGATGGGATAAAATACCGGCGCGGATTGTCCCGATGAAGGAAATTATTCTGGGTGAATTTACCGAAAACTCTGTTCGGAAAAATTTCACTACCTCTGAACGTGTAGAAATTGGAAAAGCAGTTGAAGATCTGCTTAATGGAAGAGTGGGCAGCAATCAATATCAGGAGAAATCATCCAATGAGCTTGTGCAAAATTTTGCACAGGCACAAGAGGGTGATAAGACCAGGGATATTGCATCAAAACAAGCTGGTTTTAATAATCACACCACATTTGAGCAGGCAAAGTCGGTTGTCGAAACGGGTTCATCTTCATTGATTGACGCAATGGATAATAAAGACGCTTCGATATCCGCAGCCGCCAGGATCGCCACACTCCCACCCGAAGAACAGGACGACATCGTCGCCCGTGGCCCTGCTGAAATTAAGGCAGCTGCCAGGGCCATTCGTCAGCAGGAGACCAAACAGCGTCGTGAACAGCGTATCGAGAAACTGAAACAGCAGGCCGCTGGCAATGTTGAACTGGACACCACCTGCCAATACCCGGTGATCTATGCTGACCCACCCTGGAGCTATGAGTTCAGTGGTTCTGACAATCGCGACCTTGACAACCAGTACCCGACCATGAGCCTGGATGCCATTCTGGCCATGCCTGTGGACCAACTGGCTACACCAGACTGTGTGCTGTTTCTCTGGACTACCGCACCCAAACTGACCGAAGGTCTGGAAGTGCTGGCACGTTGGGGATTTACCTACAAAACCTGTGCTGTGTGGGATAAGGAGAAAATCGGCATGGGCTACTGGTTTCGGCAGCAATCGGAGCTGCTGCTGGTTGGTACCCGGGGATCGATCCCGCCACCGGAACCACCCAACCGGCCGTCGTCGCTGATACGGTCGTCCAGGGAAAAGCACAGCCAGAAGCCGGAACAGGTTTACCGGATCATTGAAACCATGTACCCGCAGTTGCCGCGCATCGAACTGTTTGCCAGAAACCGGAGGGACGGATGGTCGGCTTTTGGGAATGAGCATGCATGAGTTTAAGAAGCTACTGAGAGAATCGCATGCCATTGCCTTTATCAACCTCATTACCCTCACAGGCGGCCTGAAAAGGTCGCCGTAATTTTCTGATTTTGTGGTCAATCATTTAATTTTATGGTAGGTAAGTGTTATGAACGGACACTGGGTACGCTTGAGTAAGTACTGCGAGCTGACTGGTGAGACCAAAAATACCTTCAACAAAAAACGCTCCACCGGACAGATCAGGGATGGTTATCACGCCAAACTGGCCGCCGATGGTGCGATTTGGGTGCATATTGAGCGGATGTCGCAATGGGTAGAAGAGAGTCGTTACCAGAGGTAAAAAAGTATTCCGGAGTTGAGGTCCGGGGTAAAAACATTAGAATCAAGTTTGTATGGCCAAAGGGAGCTGGAAAACAACAGCGAATCACACTTAAAGGCATGGATGTCAATGATAAAAACATGAAATATGCTTTTAATAAAGTTCAGTCAATTAAACGTGAGATTGATCTGGGTGTTTTTGAGTGGTCAAACCACTTCCCTGATCATCCATTAGCCAAGACTGAGTTGAAAGCCAATGCTGGATACACAGTGGCTGATTTGCTGGATGACTACCTGAAAGAATATGCAAGATCCAGAAAAGAGGGTATCACTCTGGATAATTACACCTATCGGGCAGAACAGCATCTGAAGCCTTATATTGGTGATATCCCTGTTAATGATTTTAAAACAGCGCATGTTGTCAAATGGGCAACGCAACTGGGCGACAAAAATGTCAGTAGGGTGACATTGAAGAGTTATGTTGCACCATTAAGGGCGGCTTTTAAATGGGCCAGACAAAATGGTCGCATCAGTAATAATCCTTTTGTTGATTTTGAATGGCCTGAAGAGACCAGGGCAGTTAAACGCAAACAGGCAGAAAAACGGAAACAGAAGCGCCTTGATGTCTTTAATGAACTGGAAATTAATGCCTTGGTAAAGCACTGCAAACGGGAGCAGGAAGCCAATATTATCCAGTTTGGATTCTGGACAGGATTGCGACCTGAAGAACTGTTTGCCCTTCACTGGGAAGATATTGACTTGGTCAGCAATACCGTTCTGGTCAACAAAGCCAAGATATATCGCCGAGGCTTTAAAGTGATCGATTATGAAGTGGAAGAGCGTGAAGAGATTAAAGGTGTAAAGACGGGTGAACTGGGCGAAAGGGAAGTCTTATTGTTACCAGGCGCATTACAGGCCATACAGGCTCAGCGGCAATGGACAGCCACCATGCGCAAATTTGTGTTCCACAACCCGTGGTGGAACAAATCATGGACTAACACCAATCAGTTTGCCAACCGGTTTAAGGAATGCTGCCTGTCAGCAGGAGTCCGTTATCGTCGCCCGTACATGATGAGACACACTTATGCCAGCATGATGTTGAAACACGGAGAAGATGAAGGATGGGTTGCCAGACAAATGGGGCATGTGGATACCACCATGATCCGAAAGGTTTATCGAGAGTTTATCCCTGATGCTGATCATGTTAATGGTTACCGGTTGAAGAATGACTGGTCAATCAGTGGTACAAATAATTAATCTGTTTAGCCCATTATTAGCCCATTACGGCGATTAATGGGCTGAATGCCTTGGAAATACTGATCAATAACATACACTCCTAATGGTCTTAGCCCGTGTTTTCTTCCCCCAGAATCGCGGGTTTCTTTTTGACTGTTTTTTTTGTTTTTGCCCTTCATCAAGGTTTTTTAAAGTTTTAAATAAGCAGGGTGGAGATAGATGAATGTTGGCTATTTTTTATCTGAATACAGGCTCCCTATGGTGTTTTTTTGAGCAAAAGCATAGAAAACAAATAGCAAAAAACAGATAAAAGCTTCCGCCTGAAATGTTCAGTGGGTTGAAATGGAGCCACTTTCACCACTGCTTTTCTTATCAGTGGAGAAGAAGGTTGCATCGCTCAATACCTCATGATCTACAGCGCTTTCTTTCTGTAGCTGCTCGATTTGCTGGGAAGACATGTAAAAATCTGTTTCCCGCCCCTCCAGAACCTTCTGGCCATGCCAGGGCAATAGCCGGTAATCCGCGTGATGACTGTAATCCAGAAATGGATACTTGATGATCTGAAAGTAAGGAGAGTAATCGAAGTCACTGGGGGTGCAAAGCTTGGGGTTTCGTTGAAAGAGTTGTACGCCAGAGGCACCATCATGTTTAACCAGGGGCAGGATTGGAAAGTGAATAAAGCTAAAGGCCTCTGCAATCATGGTGGAGCAGACAGTTTTTGTTTCCTGTCCAGGAGAATGCTGAAACAATGAAGAGCCAAGCCTTCTGGGTAAAAAGGAGTAGGGAAAGAAAAACCTGGCAAGATCGAGAATCTGCCGGACGTTATAATCCATACCCAGCCGACTGGTTGCGTAGTGTATGACTTTCTGGCTATCGCTATAGCTCAACCCTTTTGGACGGCATATACGCAGATGTTCCCCTTCATAGTTTTTCAGGGGTTGAATAGCGGTACCAATTCCCAGCTCACTTTCAATAATCAGCTGTTCATCAGGAGAGCCGCCATAAGATTCACTGACAACCTGGCGAATTGTGTCATCCTCAATATCGTGAAGTCGGCCAAGGAAAAGCATTGCATGGGACCAGGAACTTTGAGTGGTTTGCTTGATGACCCGACTGACTCTTGATCTTCCTTCAACCAGGAGAACATCGCAGGGTTTAATTTCATGCCTGAGACGTTCAAAATCACACAGCGGACTTGTCCTTTCCTGAACGTTGCGGCTTAGCCAGTCAGTAAGGCATCCCGCAACCATTTTGAAGAGTTCCATGCTCCAGTCCTAAGCCAATCTTTATTTTTTTATGTTAGCATCGGTTATTATTTAAATTATAAATAGAAATAAATTTGACATTATTTCATAAGTCCATCTGCTTGATGGCCTGCTCCCATAAAAACATCAAATATTTGCTATTTCCAAATAAGTCGTATAAACGGGCTGAATAGCCAAAAAGCATGGGAGAATGTTTTGTGAGCAACCGATCAAAACCGGAAAATATTGTTGCAAATCTACAGTTTTTGGACAATAAGAAAGGGCTGCCTCCTGTGCATACTTGGAACCCTCCTTTCTGTGGTGATATTGATATGCGCATCAGTCGGGATGGTCGTTGGCACTACAATGGCTCCCCCATTGGACGGGAATCGATGGTAAAACTATTTGCTTCAGTTCTCAGGCATGACGATGACCATTACTACTTGGTCACTCCAGTAGAAAAAGTAAGAATTCAGGTGGATGATGTGCCATTCGTCGTAGTTTCTGCAGAGCTTCGAGACGGTGTGAATGGCTCCGAATACCTGTTTACGACCAATGTTGGTGATCAAGTGGTGCTGAATAACGAGCACACCCTGAAGATGATGAAAAGCATAAAAACCGGAGAGTTTGCACCTTATATCAGGATTAGGGATCGGTTGGATGCATTGGTAAATCGCAATGTGTTTTACCAGTTAGTGGAAGAGGCCATTGAAACCCCGGTGGCGGGTGGGGTAGAGCTGAACATTCGAAGCCAGGGGCAAGACTATTTACTGGGAATGATCCCTGGGAATGATCGCTGAAAATAGTTGAGGGTGGCTGAACCACCCTTATTCCAGGAAAAACTCACATGTTTGGATAATTCGGGCCGCCAGCACCTTCCGGGGCAATCCAGGTGATATTCTGGGCAGGATCCTTGATGTCACAGGTCTTACAGTGAACGCAGTTCTGGTTGTTGATCTGGAACCGGTTTTCACCGGAGTTTTCATCAACAACAATCTCATAAACCCCGGCAGGGCAGTATCTTTGCGCTGGCTCATCATAAACCGGAAGGTTTTGCTTTAGCGGAATGGTATCGTCTGCAAGCTTCAGGTGACAGGGCTGGTCCTCCTCGTGGTTAGTATTAGAGAGGAACACTGAACTCAAGCGGTCAAAGGTGATCACACTATCAGGTTTTGGATAGTTGATGGGGCTGGACTCTGCAGCAGGCTTTAGCCGGGCGTGGTCCGGGGTCGTATCGTGCAGGGTAAATGGCAGTTTACCATTGAAAATATTGAGGTCTGCAAAGGCAAAGGCAGCACCAAAGATGTTACCAAATTTATGCATGGCCGGACCGAAATTGCGCTGCTGATGCAGTTCTTTATAAAGCCAGGAAGCCTTGAACGCCCCATCAAAGGATTCCAGCTTATTGCCACCCTCAGAGCCTGCACTAACCGACTTGAACACTTCTTCTGCCGCAATCATTCCTGACTTCATGGCGGTATGGGAGCCTTTTATTTTTGCTCCATTCATGGTTCCGGCGTCACAACCAATCAAGAGTCCACCCGGGAAAATCATTTCAGGTAGTGACTGTGGTCCACCTTTGGCCAGTGCTCTTGCTCCATAGGAAACCCGTTTTCCGCCTTCCAGGTATTGCTTGATAACTGGACTCTTTTTAAATCTCTGGAATTCTTCAAAGGGGCTAAGGTGTGGGTTTGAATAGCTTAAATCAGTGATGAGGCCCAGTACCACCTGGTTATTCTCAAGATGATAGAGGAATCCGCCACCGGTAGAGCCGCTTTCAGCCAGTGGCCAGCCAGCTGTATGAACCACCAGGCCCTGCTGGTGCTTATCGGGTGCAATATCCCACAGCTCTTTAATGCCAATTCCGTAATGTTGAGGATCACGCCCTTCATCAAGATTAAAGTGGCTGATGAGTTGCTTGCCCAAGTGTCCGCGGCACCCTTCGGAAAAGAGGGTGTATTTGGCGTGAAGCTCCATACCGGGCATAAAACTGTCTTTCTCTTCACCAGAGGCTGAAACCCCCATGTCTCCAGTTGCTATGCCCTTGACACTGCCATTCTCATTAAACAGCACTTCCTGGGCGGCGAATCCCGGAAAAATTTCCACTCCAAGTGATTCGGCCTGCTCAGCCAGCCAGCGTGTGAGATTCCCGAGACTTATGATGTAATTGCCTTCATTGTGCATGGTTTTAGGCACAAAGATACTGGGCACTTTTATCCATTTTTCTTCAGAACGAAGCACATAAATATCATCGGAGGAAACTGGGGTATTTAATGGCGCCCCCAGCTCTTTCCAATTGGGAAATAACTCATTAAGCGCCGTTGTTTCGAATACTGCGCCTGAGATGATATGAGCACCAACTTCAGAACCTTTCTCTACAACGCAGACACTAAGCTCATTATTCTGCTCCTGAGCCAATTGCATCAGCCGACAGGCGGCTGACAAACCGGAAGGGCCTGCCCCCACGATAACGACATCAAATGCCATGGATTCGCGTTCCATGATGAGCTTCCTCCCTGTCGGAGTGTTATTTTTCACAAAGCCCTTCAAACAACTGTTTGAATTTTCTTGGCATTATACTCAGTGTTCCCTCTAATGGACAACACATCATTAGTTATTAATACCTACGCACAGAACTATTCCGGCTGCCAAACAGTTGCTATCTTGTTTTCACTGCATTTTTGCGGTCAGCAGAATCAGGTGTATTCAATATGATGCAGGGTAACAGACAGGTGTTTAACAAAACGGTCTGCGCAAACATGTTGAAACATACGTTTGAACCCTTATTGACGTACTGGTAGACTGCGATTGCGCAGATGTGTGAACACAGGTTGCTGAATGATAATAAAATTTGTCTGTCCGGTTGTTCGTTATCTGCTCAAAAATTCAAGACCAAGCCAATAACGAGAAGGGAAGGCTGCGAACTCATGAAAATATTAGTAGCCGTCAAAAGAGTCATTGACTATAACGTCAAGGTTCGAGTGAAGGCGGATAACACTGACGTCGATCTCACCAACGTCAAAATGGCAATCAACCCTTTCTGTGAAATTGCTGTTGAAGAAGCAGTAAGACTCAAAGAGAAAGGTGTTGCTACAGAAATCGTTGCCGTATCCCTTGGCGCCAAAGAGTGCCAGGAACAAATACGAACAGCGCTGGCTCTTGGTGCAGACCGCGGCATTCAGGTTCAGACTGATCAGTCCCTGGGTTCCCTGGCCGTTGCCAAACTGCTTAAGGCCATTGTGGATGAAGAAAAGCCTGACCTTGTTCTTCTGGGTAAACAATCCATCGACAGTGACAATGGCCAGACCGGTCAGATGCTTGCGGCACTTGCCGACATGTCTCAGGCTACCTATGCCTCAGAAATCAATGTTGACGGTGACAACGTTAATGTTACCCGTGAAGTGGACGGCGGTTTACAGACGTTAAGCCTGAAGCTGCCCGCAGTGATTACCACGGATTTGCGTCTGAATGAGCCCCGTTATGCCTCACTGCCCAACATTATGAAAGCCAAGCGTAAGCCACTGGATGTCAAATCACCAGAAGACCTCGGCGTAGCAGTGTCGTCTACTTTAACGACCATCAAAGTAGAGCCGCCCGCTGAGCGACAGGCTGGTATCAAGGTGGCCAGCGTGGATGAGCTGGTAGAAAAATTAAAAAATGAGGCGAAGGTGATCTAATGGCCATATTAGTCGTTGCTGATCATGATAACAGCACGCTCGGAGCGGGAACTCTGAACACGGTCGCAGCTGCCACCGCCATCGGGGGAGAGATTCACCTGCTGGTTGCAGGGTCCGGGTGTAGCGGAGTTGCAGGGCAGGCCTCTACCATAGCGGGTGTATCAAAAGTCTTGCTGGCCGAGAATGCTGCACTGGAAAACCGACTGGCAGAAAATGTCAGTCTGCTGGTTGCTGAACTGGGCAAGGATTATTCTCACATACTGGCATCCACCTCAACCGATGCCAGAAATATGATGCCACGGGTGGCCGCTGTACTGGATGTTGATCAGATATCCGATATCATCCGTGTGGAGAGTAATGATACTTTTGCGCGTCCGATCTATGCCGGTAATGCTATTGCCACGGTTCAGTCCAGTGCATCCATCAAGGTGATGACCGTTCGCAGTACTGGTTTCGATCCGGTTTCTGCTGAAGGTGGCTCTGCCAGTGTGGAAACCGTCGCCAGCAGCCATGATGCAGGGGTATCGAGCTTTGTCAGCGAAGAGCTGGCTCAGTCTGATCGTCCTGAACTGGCGGCTGCGGACATCATCGTATCCGGTGGTCGTGGCATGGGTAATGGAGAAAACTTCGAGTTACTTTACAAAGTAGCGGATAAGCTGGGCGCTGCGGTCGGTGCTTCCCGTGCTGCCGTGGATGCAGGCTATGTACCCAACGACATGCAGGTGGGGCAGACCGGAAAAATTGTTGCCCCAAAGCTGTACGTTGCCGTTGGTATCTCAGGTGCCATTCAACATCTAGCTGGAATGAAGGACAGTAAAGTCATTGTTGCCATCAACAAAGATGAAGAAGCGCCAATATTCCAGGTTGCAGACTATAGTTTGGTTGCTGACTTGTTCGATGCCATTCCGGAACTTGAAAGCAAACTTTAATTAACCAGACAGCTGTCTTTTTAAAAACACCGCTTTCTTTGATAAGTGGTGTTTTTTTATTGCATAAATAGAGTTTTTTTATCAGTCTTCTGTCTTTTTTTTCTTAAGGGGTTTCAAGACCCATCAACTCTGTGCATAATCTTTCACAATAAAACGATAAGAAACGTACCGGAGTAAATTTTGATAAGAGTTCTGGTTGCGGATGATCATGACTTGGTGAGAACAGGAATCTCTCGCATGTTGGCCGATGTTGAAGGCATTGAAATTGTTGCCCAGGCTGTCAGTGGTGAAGATGCCATTAGCCTTTATCGGGAGTTCACTC
Organism: Endozoicomonas sp. SESOKO1; assembly: GCF_024606265.1. Classification (GTDB taxonomy): domain Bacteria; phylum Pseudomonadota; class Gammaproteobacteria; order Pseudomonadales; family Endozoicomonadaceae; genus Endozoicomonas. The sequence goes on along the minus strand of NZ_JAHHPP010000225.1, from coordinate 3,418 downwards.
CGGATGTTACTTTAATGGATGTCAGAATGCCCGGAATTGGCGGGCTTGAAGCAACCCGGAAAATCTGCCAGATCAACGCTCATGCAAAAGTTATTGCCGTAACCGTCTGTATGGATGATCCTTTTCCAACCAGGCTGCTTGAAGCCGGCGCTTCAGGTTACATCACAAAAAGCTCTAATATCACCGAAATGGTTACGGCCATTCGAGCGGTATTCACAGGGAAAAAATACATTTCCCCGGAAATTGCCCAGCAAATGGCTTTGAAAGCTATTGAGCCAGACAGTGCGTCACCATTCAGTCAGCTCTCTCATCGAGAAATGCAGATCGCTCTAATGATTGTCAATTGTGAAAAAGTACCGACGATATCAGACAAGTTATGCCTCAGCCCCAAGACGGTAAACAGTTATCGCTACAGGATGTTTGAAAAGCTGAATATTACCAGTGATGTGGAGCTGACACACCTGGCTATTCGCCATGATATCGTAGATACCACTGAGTAAATGCTTCCCTATAGGCTCTGATGAACCACTTGTTGTGTTCCTTTCTCAACTCACGGCGCTTATATCCAAAATTCCCGTCACCTGTATTGAAAAATGCAGGCATATTCGTTTCTACAGCACTGTGAAGATATAATGAGCAGATGACTTGATAACCGTTGTCTGGTGGTACATGACAGGTAGTGAAGAAAGCAAAAAGTTTGATCACAAATCGTTTCTGGAAAAGGTCTCAAGCCGTCCGGGTGTCTATGATATGCGTGATCAGAGTGGCAAAACACTTTATATAGGTAAAGCGAAAAATCTTAAAAATCGCCTCTCAAGCTACTTCAGGGCAACCGGGCTTACCACCAAAACCATGGCTTTGGTGAACAAGATTGCGGATATTCAACTGACGATTACCAATACTGAAACTGAAGCGCTTCTGCTTGAGCAAAACCTGATAAAAGACAGAAAGCCACCATACAACATATTGCTGAGGGACGATAAGTCATACCCCTATATCTATATTTCCGGTGATGATGATTTTCCCAGGATGGACTCATGTCGTGGACGTAAACGACAGAAAGGTTATTATTATGGACCTTATCCCAGTAGCGGGGCGGTTCGGGAAAGCCTGCACCTCCTTCAGAAAATATTTAAAATACGTCAGTGTACAGATATCTATTTCAAAAATAGAACCAGGCCCTGCCTGCAATATCAAATCAACCGATGCAAGGCACCCTGTGTTGGCCTGGTCTCAAAAGAAGAGTACCAGCAGGATCTTGAGGATACCCGGCAATTCCTTGATGGAAAAAACCAGCAGTTAATCCGTTCGCTGATAAAGCGCATGGAAGTTGCTGCAGAATTGCTGGATTTTGAAGAGGCGGCGGCAACCCGGGATAAAATCAATCACCTCAGGGTTGTTCAGGAACAACAGACGGTTACCAAGTCGGCAGGTGATATTGATGTGATCGGGTTTGCGCAAATGGGGGGCAATACCTGTTTTGACGTACTCTTTGTCCGTTCTGGCAGGTTGCTTGGTCATAAATATTACTTTCCTGATTTTAAGCTGGAAGCTGAACGGTCCGATTATCTGGAAGATTTTATGGCCCAGTTCTATGTAAGGCTGTTTGCCAGTCGTGACCTTCCCGAGGAGATCGTGGTTCCGTTTGAGCTGGCCGGTACAGATACTATTGAGGACGCGATCCGGGCGGTTTCTGGCAAGAAAATCAAGATCAAGGACAAAGTACGTTCTGAACGGCACGATTGGTTAGGTCTGGCCAATAAAAATGCGCAGCAGAATCTTGAAAGTCACCTGGCGAGCAAGAGCCATCTAAACCAGCGATATGCGCAACTTAAGGATTTGCTGGATATTGAGCGACCCATCCTGCGTATGGAGTGTTTCGACATCAGTCATACCATGGGGGAAGCAACTGTTGCATCCTGTGTGGCATTTGGTCCGGAAGGGCCGGTGTTCAGTGAATACCGTCGTTACAATATCACTGGTATAGAGCCAGGGGATGATTATGCTGCCATGGCGATGGCTCTTGATAAGCGTTATCAGAAAATGGCGGAGGCGGATGCAGGGGAGGGGGCCAGACCGGATCTTATCATCATTGATGGCGGTAAGGGTCAGTTAGGAAAAGCTTCGGAGGTAATGACCAGACTTCAACTGCAGATTCCCTTGCTTGGTGTCGCTAAGGGAGTGACCCGAAAGCCAGGCCTTGAAACACTGATTTACCAGGAACAGGAGCTGGACCCCGAGGGTGCTGAAGCGGCCTTACTGTTAATACAGCAGATCAGGGATGAAGCACACCGCTTTGCGATCACCGGGCATCGACAGCGCAGACAAAAGGCAAGGAATCGTTCCGTTCTGGAGGATATTCCGGGTATTGGCAGCAAGAGGCGATCTGCACTACTAAAGTTTTTTGGTGGGCGCGAAGGCGTGAGTGGTGCAACTATCGAAGAATTAAAGAAAGTTGAAGGCATCAGCCTGAGGTTGGCACAGCATATATATGAATATTTGCATAATGACTAGCACCGAAGGGCAGTACTGTGTACCGTATGCTCTGGAGAATTCCCTGCTTTGATTTCTGGCTCTACATCAACATCCCGAAAGAGCATGGCGATATTTCAGACCGTCCCAAAAAACGTCCCAAGGCTGCCAGCTGAATGCTCCTTAGCCTTGCAGCACAAGGGCTTAATTAAGTAGTTATGAACGTCCCGAATTTCCTGACACTAACACGAATTGTTCTGGTTCCATTTCTCGTCATAATTTTTTATCTCCCATTTAAGTGGAGTTATCTTGCCTGTGCTGGAATATTTGCCTTTGCTGCAGCAACGGACTGGTTTGACGGGTATCTTGCACGCCGACTTAACCAGACAACGCCATTCGGGGCGTTCTTTGACCCAGTCGCTGATAAAATAATGGTTGCAACGGCACTGTGCCTGTTGATTGATGAGTTTCATGCATTCTGGATGACGGTACCGGCTCTGGTCATTATTGGTCGTGAGATCGTTATCTCTGCCCTGAGAGAGTGGATGGCTGAATTGGGAAAGCGGACCAGTGTTGCCGTGAGCATGATCGGTAAGGCGAAAACCATGGCTCAAATGGTATCAATTACCTTACTACTATTATCACCAGTACCGGTTGATTCCTGGATTGGTGTTCTTGGTATTCTACTGCTGTATCTTTCCGCAATTCTGACATTATGGTCTATGTACATTTATCTGAAGGCCGCATGGCCAGATCTTTCTCCGTTCAACAAGCCTGACTGATGTGACGGAAAGCGGTTGACATCAAAGTAAAAAAACCTAAAATACACTTCGTGTTCGGGCGCTGACAGGTGGTTACCTTCAGTCGTCAAGAACTTTTTTTTGTACAGTGTGCGGGAATAGCTCAGTTGGTAGAGCGCAACCTTGCCAAGGTTGAGGTCGCGAGT
>NZ_JAHHPP010000224.1 GCF_024606265.1 Endozoicomonas sp. SESOKO1 | reverse complement strand
GAAGATGCATTTCCGGCATGATTTGCAACATCAGCTGTAACTGTTGCAGTAGCAAACGAAATTCAGGCCGCTCCTCTTCCAGCCACTCATCGATGGTATCTGATCCAGAAAGGCTCCCAGGCTGGACAATTGCAGGTTTTCAGGCCCATGCAGTCGTCGTGCAATCAGGTGAGGTTTTTATGGAGTGTGAACAGAATGGAGGGGAGTTATGACATCAGAGCGGTTCTCTGATGTCATTTAACGTTATATGGATACCGGCAAAGAAAGCTCCAACCTGGACTACTACAACACACTGGCTCGCCAGCACCTGGCTCTGTTGCTGCTCAACCCTGATCCGGTGGAACGCGTTGCCTTGATGAAAAAATTCGGCAACTTCTTTAACCTGTCGCTGGCACAGACCCCTCCGGGTTATTACGATGGTTTACGTCCGGACGGTACTGCCTGGCGTCATGATGGCAACTATCCTGGCTACTCCTTCCCTGCCTTTAACGGTGCTGCCCAGGTAGTATACATGCTGAAGGACTCACCGTTTGCCGTCAGCGCTGACGGACGGGCTAACCTGAAGCGGGCCATGATGGCCGCATGGAACTACTCAAACCCATCGATTGGCCTGGGCCTGGCCGGACGTCATCCATTCCGTCCATACGGCGTGAAGGATTTCAGCGAATCCTTCAAGTGGCTGGCATTAACCGGGAACCCTGAAACCGGTGACACCCTGGATGAAGAGCTGGCATCGACCTACCTGCAGGTCACTGGTCGTGCAGCTGCAGAAAGCCAGGCTATTTTTGGCAGACAGCTTGAGCCAATGCCATTGCCAGAAGGCCACTGGACTTATAACGGCGGCGCCTTTGGTATTCACCGTTACAACGACAAGATGGTGACGCTGAAGGCTTATAACAAAGATGTCTGGTCTTCCGAAATCTATTACCGGGATAACCGCTACGGCCGTTATCAGAGCCATGGTGCGGTCCAGATCAAACCCTTCGGTGATCAGACTGAGTACGGTTTTGCCCAGGAAGGCTGGGACTGGAATCGTAACCCGGGCGCTACTACTATTCACCTGCCACTGGATCAGTTAAATAGCCCGATTACCCACACCTTAATGCTGCGTGGCAGTGAGTCCTTCAGCGGCAGCTCGAACCTGGAAGGCCAGTACGGCCTGTTTGCCTTCAAACACAAGGCACCAGGTCATCTGGATCGGTTCGATGGTTCGTTTGTGGCCAGGAAATCGACAATGGCCATTGATAACCGGTTGATTATGCTGGGCAGCGATATCAGCAACCGGACGTCTAAGTACCCGACAGAAACCACGTTGTTCCAACACGGCATCGCAGAGAAATCCGCAGATCTCTGGGTGAATGGCAAAAAAGTTGAGCAGTTACCGTTCTCAGCCACCCTGAAGGCCGGCGACTGGCTGATTGATGGCCATGACAATGGTTACTATGTCATCAAGGGTGATGAGGTGAACGTACGACGTCAGCATCAGACATCCCGTCATGACAAAACCATGAAACCGACAGAAGGCGATTTCTCCGTTGCCTGGATTAACCATGGCAAGGCACCCAGTGATGCCGGTTATGAGTACCTGGTGCTGATGGATACCACACCGGAAGCGATGGCCAGACTGGCTGACGATATGAAAGCTGGCAAGAAACCTTACGACGTGCTGCGTAAAGATGCCAATGCCCATGTCATTAAAGACAATGCCACCCAGGTAACCGGCTATGTTGCCTTTAGTGGAGGAAGCTTTAAAGAGGGTGTGGTCAGCAGCATCAGCCGTGAGGCCATGGTCATGACCCGTCCGATTTCTGATACGGAAATGACCATCAGTGCGGTCACTACTGACCTTGGACTGACCAAGGAAACCATGCCAGCAACCCTGGATATTGCAGTAACCATCAAAGGTGCCTGGAAGGCGGCTGAAATGAACGACAAGGTGAAGGTTGCCTCCAGCGGTGACAGCACCAGCCTGGTCTTCAGCAGTTACTTTGGTATTCCTGCAGAGGTCAAACTGATCAAAGTCCGGTAAGGCTCGGTAAGAAAAGTGAAAACAAGTGCTGTCTGTGACTATTTTACCGACAGCATTGTAAAAACATTGATTAATATCAATAACTTTTCGAAAGTTTTGTTCAATGATCAGCACCATATTCGAAATCTGGAATCTCAAAATGAAACAGGCACTTGTTATTTTCTTTGCTGGTATGCTGACCCTGCTGACTGGCTGTGCAAGCAATAGCGGTACTGTCGATCAATCAGTCATCTTGCACGATGACGGTATGATGAGCAGCGATTAACCCATATAACGTTAAATGACATCAGAGA
>NZ_JAHHPP010000026.1 GCF_024606265.1 Endozoicomonas sp. SESOKO1 | reverse complement strand
ACCGACATCACTGCCGCCAACAATTTGCAGGTCAACCGGCCGGCAGGAGGGCCGCCACTGTCAATATCAAACTCGATCTGGGCCAGGCCCGTGATGCTTTTGGCCTGCTCTTCCCAATCAGCAACAATCTGCTCAGCATTACGCTCTCTTTTGTTGGCGGCAGTGATGTCGGTCGGGAGCAGTTGGCTGACGACCTGGTGAAGTTTCTGGAGTCCACGCCGGGTACCAGCCGGGTTCGACGAGATCTTAATGAGCCATCGCCCCAGGTACAGGCCACACTGCAATACGATTGGCTGAATTACTACGGTATCAGCGCCGCGACTGTGGGCGACATCCTTAAGTACGCCATTGATGGCCAGCAGGTAACCCGGGTGTTCAATGGTGAGGAGGAAGTGAATTTCCGCGTCGCCCTGGCCGAAGGTGACCAATCCTTTAATCAGCTGAACGACCTGCTGGTACGCGGCGGCAACAACCAGCTGGTGCCATTGGGAAAACTGGTGCGCTGGGATTTTACCGATGCCCGGGCCAGTATTGACCACTTTAATGGCAAGCGAGTGATCCGTGTCTCTTCCGGAGTGGATGCCACAGTGACCGACCCGCTGGCGGTGTTCAGCGCTGTTCAGGCCGCATTTGCCGGCAAAGACTACCAGGGCGCTTCGATTGTTGCCGACGGCCAGATTCAGGAAACCCGCGATGCACAACGGGGATTAGCAAAATCGTCGTAAACCCTCGCCCAATCGGGCGGGGATATAAGACGGGAAGGCCGGGCCGCGAAGGCGTAGAGCCTTCCGCCATCAGGTTTGCACTATCAATCAGGTGTACTCTGACTATTCACGTACTCTTTGAGAGTTTCGATAGTCGCCCCTCCTGCACTGCAAGCAAAGTACGCCCTTGACCATAGCCGGCCTGATTTACTTTGAGTCGTAAGGTGGGTGTTCAATATTCGCAATTGCCTTGATGATGTTGATTTCAGGTTGTTTACCATGACACTGACAGCCAGTTTCGGTGGGTAGGCAATCAGTAAATGGACATGGTCTTTCTCTCCATCCATTTCCAGTAAATCACACTCCAATTTTACGCAGGCACTTTCGAACGCATCACGTAATTGTTGAATCATGTACCCATCAAACAGCTTGCGTCTGTACTTTGTAGTGAACACTAAATGAACAACCAGCTTGGTGACACTATGCCTGCGTCGGAGGTGGTCTTTTAACAAATCTTTGTTTTGCGCACTCACTTGATAATGGCCATTAATAGCTAGTGCTTGTCCGAAAACCCATCAGCCATTGAAAACAGCAGTCTGTGGCCTTACT
>NZ_JAHHPP010000223.1 GCF_024606265.1 Endozoicomonas sp. SESOKO1 | reverse complement strand
CCACAGCCACTGCGACAGCAGCATTCCCGATGGTATTACGGCCATCTCTGCCCGGCCCGATGGCCAACAGCTGGCAGTCAATAGCGGTTGTCTGACTGACCTTAGTACCCTGATGATTAAACGCCACAGCAATCGCCACAGAACCGATTTGGCCATTGGTTTCAATACGGGTCCCTGTGGCCGTGGTATTCCGAATGGTACAACCGTTGGAAAAAGCGGCTGCAACAGCTGCATGCCCTCCATCACCAGGTGATGGCTTGAAATTTTGCGCCCCCTGGTTGACCAATATCGAGTTGATATCCTGAGTGTTTTTGATTTTGCTGTTGAGACAACCAGCGGTGACGACACCGACGAGGTTTGGATTTAATTTGTAAATGTTATTGGGTACTTGAACTTTGCCATCTGCATGCAAGCGGTTGCTACTGGCAATAGTACCCCGAATTTCACAATTTGCGGCATCAGCAACCACCACGGCGAGATGCCCTCTCTCCATGGAATTCAAAGTTATGCTATTGTCGTGAGCTTCTGTGTCGCTAATGATCGCATGATCTGCTTTTCCTGCCACACCGCCGCCATTTGCAGCCCAGATCTTTTTATACTTACCAAATGTTTCAAGGGTGCTACCAGTCAGGGTTGACTTGCTGACAATGACTTTTTCCCGTTCATTTCCCGAAATTTTTCCCGCAACAAGACCTGCGTTGATATTCGTACCCCACTTTTTCTCAGTCCATTTTAAGCCACGGATTTTAAATACGGTTATGCTTAAATAACCGGTGAATTGCCCTGATATGACGACATTACAGCCATCAATATCATTGCTGTCGATGACTGAAGTACCCAAAGCTTGCCCAGTCACCATTCCTGCATTAATCCCTGCTCCCGCAATATCAATAGTGGAGTCTTCAATCCGATTACCCTTGAGTGATGCCTCACCTTTTACTTCGCCTGCCAGCATCCCCACCTGCCTGTTCTGCAAATGAGTGGGTCTATCCCTTTCAATATAAACAGTGGGCGTGGCCGTGATCTTGATGTTTGAATGTTGCACAGTGTTATTTTTCTGGCTCGCTTGTTGCTCCATGGTGCAGGCGATAAACGCCAATGCGTCTTTCTTGGCTGCAGTGGCATACCCGGGTTCCATTTGAGGCCCACCAGGTTTACCTGAACGTTCAATACGGGAATCTTTGATAACCAGGTTACGGACTTCGCCCTTCAGATTCTGGAACAGGCAGTTATTCAGGTTGCGAATGCGCTTGCCGTTACCGTTGTACTTGCCAGTGAAATCCTTGATAGGTGTGTGCTCGTTTCCAGCATCAATATTAACTTTCTGTTCATACTCGCCACTGGGTGGATAGCATCGATCAATCCCGATTTTCGCCAGGTCAGCATGGCTATGGACAGGAATCTGCTCACCCCTGCAGCCCGGCGGGATGGTTGTCGGGCTGGTGGGTGGTGAGGTTGG
>NZ_JAHHPP010000222.1 GCF_024606265.1 Endozoicomonas sp. SESOKO1 | reverse complement strand
CCACAGCCACTGCGACAGCAGCATTCCCGATGGTATTACGGCCATCTCTGCCCGGGCCGATGGCCGACAGCTGGCAGTCAATGGCGGTTGTCTGGTGAACTTTGGTACGCTCTTTATTAAACGCTGCTGCAATCGCCACGGAGCCGACCTTGCCATTGGTTTCAATACGGGTTCCGTTGGCCGTGGTATTCCGGATGGTACAACCCTTGGAAAAAGCGGCTGCAACGGCTGCATGCCCTGCCTCAACAAGTGATGGCTTGAAATTTTGCGCCCCCTGGTTGACTAATGTCGAGTTGATATCCTCAGTGTTTTCGATTTCGCTGTTGAAACAACCTGCGGTGACGACACCGACGAGACCTGGATTATGTTCGTCGTAATCGCCTCGCCATTTATAACCGGCCCCTATGCGGTTGTTACTGGCGATAGTACCCCGGATTTCGCAATGATGGGCATCAGCAACTACCGCGGCAGTGTGTCCCCTATCCATGGAAAGAAGCGCTATCTTATTGTTACGGGCATCTGTTTCTCCAATAACTGCATGTTCTGCTTTTCCTGCCACACCGCCCACATTAGCGGCATTAAGAAAAATGTAATTGTAACGAGGTGTATCATCGTTAAAGACCCGTGGGTAAGAGTTCTTGTCAAGACTGTTGTCAGTCAGGGTTGATTTGCTGACCGTGACTTGTTTTTCCTTTGTGTCTCCAGTAATTCTTCCTGCCACCAGGCCGACGTTAATATTTATCTCATGCCATCGTTCGATGCGATAACCGGTATACCCTGATAATGAGACATTACAGCGTTCAATATTAGTGTTATTGATCACTGAAGTACCCAGAGCCTGCCCTGTCACCATGCCTGCGTTAATTCCCCTCCCCTGAATCTCAATGGCCGAGTGTTCAACCCGACAACCATTAAGTAATGCATTCGCTTTTATTTCGCCTGCCAGCATCCCCACCTGCCTGTTCTGCTTTCTCATCAAGAACGACGTGTCTTTAATTTTGATGCTTGAATGTTGCACACGGTTATTTTCCTGGCTTGATTCCCCCTCCATGGTGCAGGCGATAAAGCCTAATGCATCATTATCTTTTCGTGAGCGTTCAATATGGGAATTTTGGATGACCAGGTTATGAACTTTCCCATCGCCCTTCATATTCTTAAACACGCAGTCGTTGAGGTTGCCAATGCGCTTGTCGTTACCGTTGTACTTACCGGTAAAGTCCGGGATGGGCCGGTGGTTGCCAGCAACAAAATCATCGGTCTGTGTGTAGTTACCATTGGGTGGGAAGCATGGCTCCCCCTCCTTCCCGATTTTGGCCAGGTCATTACTGCTCTGAACCGGAATCGGCTCACCCCTGCAGCCCGGCGGGATGGTTGTCGGGCTGGTGGGTGGTGAGGTTGG
>NZ_JAHHPP010000221.1 GCF_024606265.1 Endozoicomonas sp. SESOKO1 | reverse complement strand
CCTTCGGGCAACTTCATGCCCAGACCCAGCTTGAGTCCGTTTTTGGTATCAACCTGGTCGCCCTGGTGGATGGCCAGCCCAAACTGCTCAACCTGAAAGAGTTCCTGGAAGCTTTTATCCGCCACCGCCGTGAAGTGGTCACCCGCCGGACCGTTTATGAGCTGAGAAAGGCCCGTGAGCGTGGCCATATTCTGGAAGGTCTGGCCGTTGCCCTGTCCAATATCGATCCGGTCATCCAGCTGATCAAGGACTCGCCGACACCGGCGGAAGCGAAAGAAAAGCTGATCGCCCAGGGTTGGAATCCCGGCCATATGATGGAGATGGCCGAGCGAGCCGGTGCTGATGCCTGTCGTCCGGATGATCTGCCTGAGGCTTATGGTCTCAGGGATGGACTCTATTACCTGTCGCCAGTCCAGGCCCAGGCCATTCTGGAAATGCGACTGCATCGACTGACCGGTCTTGAGCATGAGAAGCTTCTGTCTGAATACCGTGATCTGCTGGAGAAAATTGCCGAGCTGATCCTGATTCTCTGCGACCCAATGAAGCTGCGTGCGGTGATTCGGGAAGAGCTTGAGCAGGTTCGGGATGAGTTTGGTGATGAGCGCCGTACTGAAATCACCAGCTCCCGTCGTGACTTGACGGTAGAAGATCTGATTGATGAAGAGGATATGGTGGTCACCCTGTCCCACGGTGGCTATGCCAAGACCACGCCCCTGGATACCTATCAGGCGCAGCGTCGTGGTGGTCGTGGTAAGTCAGCGGCTTCCGTCAAGGAAGAAGATTACGTCGAGCACATGCTGGTGGCTAACACCCATACCCAGATCCTCTGCTTTTCCAGCAAGGGTAAGGTCTACTGGTTGAAGGTCTATCAGATTCCCCAGGCTGGCAGAACCTCCCGTGGTCGTCCGATCGTCAATATTCTGCCGTTGGAACAGAATGAGAAAATCACCGCCATGTTGCCGGTGGATGAATTTACCGAAGGCCATTTCGTCTTTATGGCGACGCTCAATGGTACGGTGAAGAAGACACCTCTGGAGCAATTTGCCCGCCCGCGCTCTTCCGGCCTGATTGCCTTGGGTCTGGATGAAGGGGATACCCTGGTAGGGGCTGAAATTACTACCGGAGAAAAGCAGGTAATGCTGCTGTCTAATGGTGGTAAGGCGGTTCGCTTTGAGGAGACCGATGTTCGAGCCATGGGCCGGACAGCCCGGGGTGTCCGTGGCATGAAGTTGCCCGAAGGCCAGCGGATCATCTCCCTGATTATTCCGGAGGAGGAAACCCAGATTCTCACCGCCAGTGCCAAGGGTTACGGTAAGCGAACTGCCGTTGATGAGTTCCGACTCACCAGTCGTGGCGGTCAGGGGGTTATCTCCATGCAGTGCACTGAGCGTAATGGTGAAATCGTGGGTGCTATCCAGGTGAAGAGTGGTGAGCAGATTATGCTGATTTCTGACCAGGGAACACTGGTCAGAACCGGGGTTGATGGTGTCTCTTCATTGGGTCGTAATACCCAGGGTGTTACGCTGATTCGTGTCTCTGAGGGTGAAAAGCTGGTGGGTGTTGCCCGTGTTGAGGAGCCGGAAGCTGTCGATGCGCCTGAGCATGAGGCAGAAGCTTCCGGTGAGGCTGAAGGGCAGGTTAATCCCCTGGCCAGCGAAGGGACGGAGGAATCCTGATAGTTTATAAGATCGCCAGCCCAGTGCTGGCGTTTTTAATCATATGACCTTCACTCACTCAGAGTGAAACCAACAATTTGTACGTAATGATCAGGGTAGACTGCCGTTTATTGGAGAGGGTGTTATTGTGAAGCATCTTGTTAATGATGGTGTAAATGATGGTGTAAATGAAGTTCTGGCGCAGCTGGATGGTCGGGTTTACAATTTTTCAGCTGGACCTGCACCGCTTCCCCATGAGGTGCTTCAACAGGCCCGGGATGAGATGATGAACTGGCAGAATGTGGGTGCTTCTGTGATGGAGGTGAGTCACCGTGGCAAGGCGTTTCTCGCGGTTGCCCATGAGGCTGAAAAAGACCTGCGTGACCTGTTGAAGATTCCTGACAATTATAAAGTGCTTTTTCTGCAGGGAGGCGCCCGGGGGCAGTTTGCGGCTGTGCCACTGAACCTTAAAGGCGATAAGACTTCGGCTGACTATGTCAACAGTGGTTACTGGGCTCAGTCCGCTATCAAAGAAGCTCAGCGCTATCTGGATGTGAATATTGTTGCTGATGGCAAGGACAGGGCCTTTAATGCCATGCCTGCCGAAGACCAGTGGCGGATGAGTAAAGATGCCGCTTATTTGCACTATACGCCCAATGAGACCATCGGTGGTCTTGAGTTTTCATCGATACCAGAGACGGGTGATGTGCCGCTGGTTGCGGATATGTCTTCCAATATCCTGTCTGGTCCGATTGATGTCAGCAGGTTTGGTGTTATCTATGCTGGTGCACAGAAGAACATTGGCCCGGCAGGCCTTACCGTGGTAATTGTTCGTGATGACCTGCTGGGGCGTGGTTCATTGATGTGTCCTGCGGTATTGGATTACAAGCTGCAGGCAGGCAATGATTCCATGTATAACACACCGCCTACCTTCGCCTGGTATCTTGCCGGCCTGGTCTTTAAATGGCTGAAAAAACAGGGGGGGCTTGAAGCAATCAATGCGCTCAATGAGCGTAAGGCTAACAAACTGTATGCTCAGATTGATGGCTCCGGTTTTTATCAGAACCCGGTAGACCCAAAGTGGCGCTCCCGGATGAATGTGCCTTTTACGCTGATCAGGCCAGAACTGGATGCAACGTTCCTTGCCGAGTCTGAGCAGGAAGGCTTTCGCTACCTGAAAGGACATAAGGCGGTAGGCGGTATGCGGGCGAGTATCTATAATGCAGTGCCAGAGTCACATGTGGATGCTCTTATTGACTTCATGAAAGAATTTGAGCGGCGGTACGGATAATGGCAGAAGAGAAGTTGGGGCAGTTGCGAGTCCAAATTGATTCGCTGGATCAGCAAATCCTTGATCTGATCAGTGAACGTGCGCGATGTGCCCAGGAAGTGGCTCGTGTAAAAACAGAAGCTGACCCCTCTGCCGTGTTTTACCGTCCCGAGCGTGAGGCCCAGATACTTCGTAAAATCATGAAGAAAAATGACGGGCCTTTGAATGACGAAGAGATGGCCCGCCTGTTTCGTGAAATCATGTCCGCCTGTCTGGCGTTGGAAGAGCCGGTCAAGGTGGCTTTTCTGGGGCCTGAGGGCACGTTTACCCAGCAGGCTTCACTGAAACACTTTGGCCATTCTGCGGTTTGTGTGCCCATGGCGGCGATTGATGAGGTATTCCGGGAAGTGGCTGCCGGTGCGGTCAGCTATGGTGTGGTTCCGGTTGAAAACTCCACGGAAGGTGTCGTCAGTCATACGCTGGACAGCTTTATGGACGCTTCACTGAAGATTTGTGGTGAAGTGGTGCTGCGCATTCATCAGCATATGATGATTTCAGAAAACACCCGCCGTGATCATATTACCCGTATCTACTCCCATGCCCAGTCATTTGCCCAGTGTCGTAAATGGCTGGACTCCCACTGGCCAATGGCTGAGCGGGTAGCGGTCAGCTCCAACGCAGAAGCAGCCAAGCGGGTCAAGGGGGAGTGGAATTCGGCGGCTATTGCCGGTGACATGGCCGCAGAGATGTATGGCCTGGAAAAAATTGCCGAGAAAATTGAAGACCGCCCGGACAATTCAACCCGGTTTTTGATCATTGGCAATCAGCCGGTTCCGCCCAGTGGCGATGACAAGACGTCAGTGGTGATCAGCATGCGCAACCAGCCCGGTGCGCTCCATGCGATTCTTGAGCCTTTCCATGTTCACAACATTGACCTGACACGGGTTGAGACCCGCCCATCAAGGACAGGCATCTGGAACTATGTGTTCTTTGTTGATTTTGAAGGTCACCAGGAGGATCCTGTTGTTCGCAAGGTGCTGGACAAGCTGGGTGAACGTGCCAATGATCTTCGGGTGCTGGGATCTTATCCCAAGGGTGTTCTCTAAACGTTGTTGTATTTATAAGCCCACCAGTTTTCAGTATGGAGCTGGTGAGCTTATACCAATCGAACGTTCTAACTCCCAATCATGAAAAATCAATGAATCCGCTGGTTTCTGCCTGCAAGACTCAGACTGACCCTATGTCCCGGTTTTCCCGGAATGGGTATCAGAATTCTTGCTCCATCTGAACGAAACGATCATAGCCAGACAGAATTGCTGTTAATTTTTCTGGATTGACTGTGTTGAGCAGCTCAAGTGTCAGTTTTGCCTGTTTAATGGCTGTACCGATGTCCTCTGGCAGTGCTGTTTCAGGCGGGGCTGACAGATGCTCCGGAAAATAATGCAGAGTCACCTGATCATTCAAATAGTGCAAAGCCTGAAAGAGATGCCCTGTTTCCACGCCCCTCTTACCCAGCTCTGCCAGTTTAATGGAGAGGTAACAAGCTGCAATGCTGCGCCTTTTTTCCGGCTGCTCATAGTCTCCATCTTTGGCCTTTTGGTCGATGTTCCGTAACTCTTCCACGGACAATCCCATGGCTAAACCAATTAAAAACCAGTTATGGCTCAATGGTAAACGGCACAAAAAATCCGGGGTCAACGGTTGTGAACGGGGCGTGGCAGCAACGCTGTCATCATCTGGGCGATAGAGTGGTTTGATGGCCGGTGGCTGTTCAGGATTTAGTTTCTGAAATAAAGACAATTTACGTTCGTTACTTGCAATGCAAACATTTAACTTGTTTTTCAGGCGATTGGTCCCGGCAGCGTTGTGCAGGGCATACAGGATATGTGCCGGAGTCAGCCCGGGCTGACAACGAGTGGCGGCAATCAGTAGATCGTATAGTTGTGAGGGGGTTGCTTCATCGACAAATGATTGTTTGAGAATGCCCTGGCTTATGGGCAATGATACCCCAAGGGCATGACCAATGGCGTCAGCAGGTATTTTGATCCTGCCAAGCTCTTGGGCCAGATAGCAAAGCTGCTCAGCAAATTGGAGTTGATGTTCAGGGCTAGGAGGTACCAGATTTCCGCTCAAGGCCTCAATCAACTGATGGGCATAACTATTGGCCATAATCTCAGGATGGCTTATTATTTTTACCAGCTCATTTGTGGTCATGCGACCCTCTTGTTTATCCAGAATTTTCTTCAGCAGGATCATGGTTGACAGGTGACTGAAGCTCATTGAGGATTTTTGTAAATCCTGATCCATCATCAGTTCCGGATAACCAGCCGCAAAGGCAATTCTTTCCATCGGAACCAGGTAAAGTAGATAATTATCTTGTTCGAAGATCCTGTACAACATGAACAAATCAAGTGGATGATCCAAGGCAGCATCAGCAGTTTTTAAAGCGGGAGGCCATTGAGTCGGGAACCGACTCTGGTCAAAAACAATACCAAAATGTTTACAGTGCAAGTCAATCAGATCAAATCTTGAGATACTCGCCAGCATTGTCAGCAGTTTTTCATGGGTTATGGTCAGTTTTTCACGGATTAGCCCATCTGTCCGATGTAAGGCAGACCAGGATAAATAGTCATGTTGTGCGCATTGCCGGTCATCTACTTTTTTCTGGATCCGGGTAATATCTGCTATTGGAAACCCCAAGTATATCGCAAACAGAATTTGCATTTCGGCGGGTAAGTTTTTGGTAATTTTATCATCCAATTCAGACCACTCTAACCGCCAGTCCAGGTCAGATATCCGGTGATCTTTATTGCCGGACACTCCATGTTCAGGGGGTGGAGCAGCGCTGCTTGCAGTAGTAGCGGAAGGCTCTACTGCTACCACGTTTCGTGTTGCAGAATCGGTAGACGGGTTGACAGTGAATGGCCCTTTCCATGATTTGAGCGTATTTTCACCAGTGGTTGCCACTGCACTGATCGTGGCAGTGGACAATGTCGGCTGGATGGCTAAAGGGGTGGCAACAACAGGACTGACACCCTTCCCCTTAAAAAAATATTCCGGCGATTGGGCAGAAGATCCGGCCATCGGGTTTTCCAACGACTCCGACTTTACCCGGACTGTAGTCGGTGAAATAGCATTCGTGTTAATCATGCAACGCTCTCCACAATTATGATTTGTCGATTTAGCTGTCGTTGTTCGGGTTACGGTCTGATGAGCCTGGAACGGCCATTTCATTACTGGTTGCTGATCATTGCACGAAGCATTTTTAGGTTTTGCGAACCGACAACCGGAACAACCCGGGCCATTAACCGTCCCTGCGCAATGGCTTCAGCGATCCTTTTGGGTAATTTTTTTTCAGGCGGGCCAGCCAGATGCCTTGGAAAGTAGGCCAGTGCGGCTTGATCGTCGAGAATTTTCAGTGCCAGGTAGAGATGGCCTGTTTCCAACCCCTTCTGAGCCAGTATCCTGGATAATGCCGGAGCAGCAAGGCTCAACCTGTCCCGGGCTAGCTGACCGCTTTCCAGTATCATGGAACCAATGCTTTCCAGTTCATCCACCAGCCCCATGGCTAAACCAATCAAATACCAGTTATGGCTTAATGGTATGTGGCGCAAAAAATCCAGGGTCAGCGGTTGCGAGCTGGCAATACTGGTAGAGTTGTCATCTTCCTGCCCATAGAGTGGTTTGGGTTCAGGTAACGCTTCAGGAGGAAATTCATTGAACCAGGGCAAACGTGCCTCTTTTTTTTCTTGTTCTATCCAATCTTTTACCTTATCGGCACAACCGCTGGCACGGCCTGCTGTCTCAATTGCATGGATAATGTGTCCTGGCTTGAGTCCAGGTACGCAGTTGATTGCCTGACTGAGTAAACCCCCGAAGTTGATTTGGGTGTCTCCTTTTACCGCAGCTCTGAAAACAATCTTCTGCACCACGTGCAGCGGTAACCCGAGGGCACGACCAAAATGTTCAGCATTGACCCCCAGCGTTGGAAGATTGAGTGACAGATACTCACGGTGTATCTGCCAATCTGTGTTTTTCCTGGAAAGATAAGTTACTGTATTCCCTTTCAGGGACTCAATGAGCAGGTATGCGCAGTTGATGGCCATAATCTCTGGGTTGCTCATTATTCTGGTAAACTCATTTGTGGTTATGCTTCCACCGTTTTTATCCAGGATTCTCTTCAGCAGGTGTATGATTGCCTCAGGGGTGCCTATTTCAGCGCTTGGTTCAAAATACGGATCATCCAGCAGTTCCGGGTACCCGGCAGCATAGGCCAGTGTTGTGGTCGGAATATTACACAAAAACCAGCTACCCTCTTTTTCCAGGCTCTTATTCAACTTGAAAAAATCCAGTTCATGATTCAGCGCAGCATCCGTATCAGCAGCCTGTACACAGGCAGGCCAGTCAGACAAGAGCCGACTCCGGTCAATGGCAATACCCGACTTTTCGCAATGCAATTCAATCAGATCTGACCGATGGCTATCCGCCAGAACCATGAGCAGTTGTTCATGGGTTACCTTAAGGTTTTTCAGTGTTAAACCGTATGCCAGTAGCTGTGAAGGTGTGAGTGGATCACCATGAGTCAGAAATTCAGCTTGGAACTTATCCAGTTTTCTGTTCGGAATTCCCAGATAAGCAGCGAAAAGATACACATTTTGTAACGTTAGATTCTCAATAATCTGCTGATCCACTTCTCCCCAGTTCACAAAGTCACCGGGTAGTGTTACAGGCAATGGGTCAGGGGCAACAACGGATTGAACACTCCGTGCAGCTATGGTGGTGGATATTATGGATGCCGGGTTGATGGGTTGCGAGCCACTCCTGGCAAGGGAGACAGACTTCCCGGCAAAAGCGGAACCCGGCGAATCGCTTCCTGATTTCCTTTCGACGTTCAATCGTGCGAACTTGGCAACCGGTGGTTCTGATGGATCAGATTGGGGTGGCGGTTGATAACCGGCTGGATTAATCATGAAACTGTCTCCAATAACTATGATTGTGATCCCATTAACTCCCAATTGGATGATTAAACAGAAAAAACGTTCAGTTTTATCGCCAAAAAAATTAAAGTAGAACGCATTGGGAGCTTCTTGCTCTGAAGACGCCATCGCTAACGGTTCTGGCAGGCTGCTTTTGCCTGGTAAGCGTATAAGTAGCTAACCATATGAAATCATATATTTCTGGCTACTTAACCTCAGAAATTTTCCATACCAATAAAAATTGCCACGAGTTGGAAATAGCTTTTTAATCGTCTGAACCGATTGGTGTTTAAAAAACGTTTTCAAGTCCATTAACCCAACTGAAGGTCGAGTTATGTCCTGTGATTTTCTGGAACTGGCGGTACCCGGAGTAAGAGGAATGAGCCCTTATCAACCAGGCAAGCCCATTGAGGAGCTGGCCAGGGAGCAGGGTCTGAAAGTTGAGGATATTGTCAAACTGGCCAGTAATGAAAACCCCCTGGGTCCACCGCCTTCTGCCGTCAAAGCAATGGCCGAATCCCTGGCCGAGCTGGCCCGTTATCCTGATGGCAGTAACTATCAGTTAAAGCAGGCGCTGGCTGAAAAACTGAAGGTGGCGCCTGAGCAATTAACCCTGGGTAATGGCTCTAATGATGTGCTGGTGCTTCTGGCGGAATCGTTTCTGGATGCCGACAGTTCGGCGGTTTTTTCACAGTATGCCTTTGTCGTTTATCCCCTGGCTGTGAAAGCAGTGGGTGCTGAGAGTATTGTGGTTCCGGCGCTTGACTATGGTCATGATCTTGATGCCATGGCTGAAGCGATCAAAGCCAATACCCGGCTGGTGTTTCTGGCAAACCCGAATAATCCCACCGGTACCAGCTTCAGCAAACAGGCACTGTCTGGTTTTCTTGCCAGGGTGCCGGACAATGTCATTGTTGTCCTTGATGAGGCCTATTTTGAGTACGGGGTGGGTGGTGACCTGCCTGATGGCATTGACCTGCTTGACCACTACCCTAACCTGGTGGTTACCCGTACCTTCTCCAAGGCCTATGGGCTGGCGGGGGCGCGGGTTGGTTACTCGATATCCAATCCTGCAATAGCGGATGTGCTGAATCGTTTGAGGCAGCCGTTTAACCTGAACCTTCCTGCCCAGTTCGGCGCGGTTGCTGCGCTGAAAGATGATGCTTATCTGCAGAAGTCCATTGAGATTAATCAGCAGGGTATGGCGTACTTTGAGCAGGGGTTTGCTGGCCTTGGGCTGAACTGGATTCCTTCATCGGGTAATTTTATTACTGTTGACCTCAGGCGTGATGCCATGCCGGTCGATGCCATGCCGGTCTATGAAGGGTTGCTATCAAAAGGAATTATTGTTCGGCCAGTGGCCAATTACGGCCTGCCTGAACACCTTCGTATATCCATTGGCTTGCCGGAAGAGAATCGTCGTTGTCTGGAAGCGTTGAGCCAGGTACTCGCATAGGTCGTAAGGAGTGCGTTCGTGAAAACAGTTGATACACTGCTGGTGGTCGGGCTGGGCCTGATCGGCGGATCTTTTGCGGCGGCGGTTAAAGCTGCCGGGGCGTGTCGGCAAGTGTATGGTTATGATGTGAATAGAGCTTCACTGGAAGAGGCTGAGGCGCTCGGGATCATTGATTATGGCTGCGAAAGCCTCGCCGATGGTATTGCGGCGGCCGATGTGATTATGCTGGCCGTTCCCATGCTGGCAATGAAACCCGTTCTTGAGCAGCTGGCTCCTGACTTGCCCGGTGGTAACCTTGCTGGGAAAGTGATTACCGATGCCGGGTCCAGCAAAAAAGCACTGCTCGATGCCGCGCTTGAGGTTTTTGGGGAAGTTCCCTCCTGGTTAGTACCCGGTCACCCAATCGCCGGGTCAGAAAAAAGTGGTGTCGGCGCCGCAAAAGCTAACCTGTTTCAGGCCCATGATGTCATTCTGACCCCGCTGGAAAATACCGACTCTCTGGCACTGGAAAAGGTGACGATGCTCTGGGAGGCCTGCGGGGCTGTGGTTACCAGTATGGATCCCTGCCATCACGATGAGGTTCTGGCAAAGACCAGTCATCTTCCCCATTTCCTGGCATTCTCTCTGGTGGATACGCTGGCCGGGAACCGTGATAATCAGGATATTTTCCGGTTTGCTGCGGGCGGCTTTCGTGACTTTACCCGGATCGCTGGCAGCGATCCTGTTATGTGGCATGATGTGGCGTTGGGTAATCGTCAGGCGGTGCTGGCAGCCCTGGATGAATTTAGCGAAGGTCTTCAGGCACTGAGGGAAGCGATGGTTCAGAAAAACAGTCAGTCGCTGCTGGGGATATTCAGCCGTGCGCAATCCGCGCGTCAGCATTTCTCTTCGCTCCTTGAGAGCAGAAAGCAGCGGGTGAGGTCATTACCAGGTTCATTAATGGCTTGCCATGGTTTTTCTGGCTCAGTACTGGTTGAAGGTGAAGATACAAAAAAAGAAGTTATGGACAGTATGAAACAAAGTACTCAGACGTTTATTGCCAGCCCGGGAGGATTAATTTCCGGTGAGTTACGGGTTCCCGGAGATAAGTCTATTTCCCATCGTTCTATTATGCTCGGTGCCCTGGCGGAAGGGGAAACAGTTATTGAAGGATTTCTCGAAGGCGAGGATGCCCTGGCAACCCTGAAGGCATTCCGGGATATGGGGGTTCAGATTGATGGTCCCTATCTTGGCAAGGTCACCATTCAGGGTGTTGGCATGCATGGCCTTAAGCAGCCGGAAGGGCCGCTTTATCTTGGTAATGCCGGCACTGCCATGCGGTTGATGGCCGGGTTGATGGCAGCCCAGCCCTTTGATGTTACGTTAACCGGTGATCACTCCCTGTCCGGTCGCCCCATGAATCGGGTTGTGGACCCCCTTGGTCAGATGGGTGCATCCATCGAGACTTCAGAAGGTGATCGTCCACCACTGAAGATCAGGGGCGGTGCACGGTTGAAGGGTATTGAGTATCATCTGCCCATGGCCTCTGCCCAGGTGCAGTCCTGCCTGTTGCTGGCGGGCATGTACGCAGATGGTGAAACGGTGACGGTTGCTCCGGGCATTGTCCGTGACCACACCAGCCGTATGCTGAATGGCTTTGGTTATACGGTCTCTGTCGATGGTGAGAATGGCAGCAGGGTCGCGATTAAAGGAGGGGGCAAGCTGACGGCTACCCGAATCGATGTGCCGGCCGATGTCTCCTCAGCGGCATTCTTTATGGTGGCTGCCTCAATAGCCGAGGGGTCAGAGGTTCGCCTTTCCCATGTTGGCATGAACCCGACACGTTCTGGTGTGGTTGAAATTCTCCAGCTGATGGGGGCAGATATTTCGGTTGACAATGAATCTGTTGTTGGCGGCGAGCCAGTGGCTGATCTGGTGGTGCGTTCAGCGCAGCTGAAGGGTATCGATATTCCCGAGCGTCTGGTGCCCATCGCCATTGACGAGTTTCCGGTACTGTTTGTTGCGGCGGCCTGTGCAGAAGGCAGGACATTGCTCACGGGTGCCCGTGAGCTTCGGGTGAAAGAAAGTGACCGGATTCAGGCCATGGCCGATGGCTTGATTACCCTGGGTATTGATGCACAACCACTGCCTGATGGTATGATGATCAACGGTTCCGGTAATGCTGCTTCTGTAAAGAAGGGGATGCCTGTATTTAACGGTGGCACTATTGACAGTCATGGCGATCACCGTATTGCCATGGCATTCGCAGTCGCTGCCTTGCGGGCAAAGGACGATATCCGCATTCTTGACTGCGCAAATGTAGCGACTTCATTCCCGGACTTTGCCGGTCTGGCAAATCGAGCAGGTATGCGTATTGTGGTAAAGGTAAATACGAGTGAGTGAGTCTCAGACACCAGTGACAGTGGTCACCATTGATGGTCCCAGCGGGTCTGGCAAGGGAACGATTGCAGCCCTGCTGGCCAGAGAGCTTGGCTGGGGGTTGCTGGACAGTGGTGCGTTGTATCGTTTAACCGCCCTGGCGGCGATGAATCATGGGGTTGATTTTGCCGATGAGTCATCCCTGGAGGTTTTGGCGGGCCATCTTGATGTTCAGTTCTTGCCATCAGAAACCGGCGCAGGTCTGACCATTATTCTCGAAGGAGAGCGGGTGGGTGCAAGCCTGCGAACCGAAGAGGTGGGTGCCATGGCATCAAGGGTTGCGGCACTGCCGGGTGTTCGGGCTGCTTTGTTACAAAGGCAGCGTGACTTTGCCGAACTGCCGGGGCTGGTGGCCGATGGCCGTGACATGGGGACGGTTGTGTTTCCCGATGCTGCGCTGAAAGTCTTCCTGACAGCCAGTGCTGAAGAACGGGCAAAAAGACGTTATGACCAGTTGCATCAAAAAGGGATTGATGCTAGTTTTGATCGCCTTTTGGCAGATATTCAGGCCAGGGATGAGCGAGATAGCCAGAGGGCTGTAGCGCCGCTCAAACCTGCCGATGATGCCATCATTCTTGACAGTACCCGAATGAGTATCCAGGAGGTATTCAACAGGGTGCTGGAACAGATGCGCCTGAAAGGACTTTTTTAGGAGTGTCCAGTTTAGAAGTGTTCAGGTGCGTGGAAGTGGGCTTTCCACTTCAATAGGCCAGAGTGCGTTTGTAGGCGGTACTCAACATTTTTTGGAGGTTCGTTTCTGGCGTAAAGCCAGCATTGCAGAATCGGACCTGATTAAAGTAACCCACACCGGCTGGCGGTGTGGATGACAACCAGTGTACGTTATCCGGTTATCATTGGCTGGTTTTTTGCTGATAAGGCAGAGACTTTGCAGAGGCGTACACTGTCACAGGAAAAATCATGAGCGAAAGCTTTGCAGAACTGTTTGAAGAGAGCCTGAAAGAAATCGAAATGAAGCCAGGCGCCATTGTCAGTGGTGTTGTGGTTGATATTGACAGCGACTGGGTAACTGTTCATGCTGGCCTGAAGTCTGAAGGTGTTATTCCAAAGGCTCAGTTCCAGGATGAGAACGGTGAACTGACCATCGCTATTGGTGATGAAGTCCAGGTAGCCCTGGACGCGGTTGAAGACGGTTTCGGTGAGACCCGTCTGTCCCGTGAAAAAGCCAAGCGTATGGAAGCCTGGAAGGAACTGGAAAAAGCCTTCGAAGCTGAAGACGTTGTCAAGGGTGTTATCAGTGGCAAGGTCAAGGGTGGCTTCACTGTTGACGTGGCGACTATCCGTGCGTTCCTGCCAGGCTCTCTGGTAGACGTTCGTCCGGTTCGCGACACAGCGCACCTGGAAGGCAAAGAGCTTGAATTCAAGGTTATCAAGCTGGACCAGAAGCGTAACAACGTGGTGGTTTCCCGTCGCAGCGTTCTGGAAGCTGAAAACAGTGCTGAGCGTGAGCAGCTGCTGGGCTCTCTGCAGGAAGGTCTGGAAGTCAAGGGTATCGTCAAGAACCTGACTGACTACGGTGCCTTCGTTGACCTGGGCGGCGTCGACGGCCTGCTGCACATCACTGACATGGCCTGGAAGCGTATCAAGCATCCTAGCGAAATCGTTAACGTTGGTGACGAAATCAACGTTAAGGTTCTGAAGTTTGACCGTGACCGTAACCGTGTATCCCTGGGGCTCAAGCAGCTGGGTGAAGATCCATGGGTTGCTATTACCAAGCGCTTCCCTGAAGGTGCCCGTGCTTCTGGCCGCGTAACCAACCTGACTGACTACGGCTGCTTCGTTGAGCTGGAAGAAGGTGTTGAAGGTCTGGTGCACGTTTCTGAAATGGATTGGACCAACAAGAACATTCACCCATCCAAGGTTGTTAACCTGGGTGACGAAGTTGAAGTTCAGGTTCTGGACATTGACGAAGAGCGTCGTCGTATCTCTCTGGGTATCAAGCAGTGCAAGACCAACCCATGGGAAGACTTCTCCGGCTCCTTCAACAAGGGCGACAAGCTGGCTGGCAAGATCAAGTCTATCACTGACTTTGGTATCTTTATCGGTCTGGACGGTGGTATCGACGGTCTGGTTCACCTGTCTGATATCTCCTGGAACGAAACCGGTGAAGAAGCTGTTCGTCAGTACCGTAAGGGTGACGAAGTAGAAGCGGTTATCCTGGCGATTGACGCTGAGCGTGAGCGTATCTCCCTGGGTATCAAGCAGCTGTCCGAAGACCCGTTCAATGCCTACGCTGGCCTGAATGAAAAAGGTTCTGTTGTTAAGGGTATCGTTAAGGAAGTCACTGCCAAAGCGGCTGTTGTCGAGCTGGCGGAAGACGTTCTGGCTACCCTGAAAGCTTCTGAAATCAGTGTTGACCGCGTTGAAGACGCAACTAACGTCCTGAAAGAAGGTGAAGAAGTCGAAGCTCGTATCATCAGCATCGACCGCAAGAACCGCAACATCAGCCTGTCCATCAAAGCGAAAGACCAGGCTGATGAAAAAGCAGCGATGAAAGAGCTGCGTACCAAGCAGGACGAAGAAGCTGCTGGTCCGACCACCATTGGTGATCTGATCAAGGCTCAGATGGAAAGCAAGTAATCCATCCTGTTCCTGATTGCTCCCGGGGTGCTTTTGTTCTCAAAAGCTGCCTCTGGGAGTAAAAAAAACCGCGAGTGCTTTTGCCTCGTGGTTTTTTTTTGATTGAAAGGTTTGTGGTGCTGATCGAGCTTTCTAACACCCCAGTTGAGCTAAAGATTTGAGCCTTAATCCTGCACTGGTGATCGTCGCCATAGCTTATGCTATGACTCCTCACGCCGCCTTGTCTTAAGGCTTAAATCTTCATGTTCATCACGGGAGTTAGAAAGCACGATTGGTATGAGATTTGGCCCTCGTATTTCAGTGTTTACCAATAGCGCTATCAGCCGAAGACAAAGGCCGCCGGTATTCTTGTGAAATGTGTGGGGTAATCAAAGGGTTGCTTGATTTCTCGGTGTGGGTTAGCTAGTGTAGAAACTGTCTGATTATTTAAGGCGCTTTTGAACAACGCTTTTAAAAAATAAGCGGTGTCTATCAAGGTCTGCAGGATCTTTTAGACATTCCGGGAATGGCAGGGAAAGGAAAAACGACGATGACCCGGTCTGAATTGATTGAGCGGATTGCCCAGTTGCAACCGCAGCTCTCTATCAAGGATATTGAGCTTGCTGTAAAAGCCATCATTGAACAAATGTCCGATTCGCTGGCCAAAGGTGAGCGGGTTGAGATCAGGGGCTTTGGTAGCTTCTCCCTTCACTATCGTGCCCCCAGAGTTGGGCGTAACCCTAAAACCGGTGAATCTGTGAGCCTTGATGGCAAATATGTTCCCCATTTCAAGCCGGGCAAAGAGCTGCGGGAAAGAGTGAATCGTGGCTTACAGGCAGAATCGGATTAATCGTGAAATAAGTTTATGGTGGACTACGAGTTGACTTTTGTCAAAAGCAGTTTTGCGACAATAGTCGTATGGATAAAGCGTCTTCTGATTTTGGCGCTATTTGTTGTTCTACTGGTGTTTTTTGTCAACTTTACCCTGTCCAATACCGAGCAGATCAGCCTTGAAATGGGTGGATTAGTGATTCCGCCAGTAAGCAGCTCCACGCTGGTTATGGTGCCCTTTGTGCTTGGCGGCTTTGCCGGTTTGCTGGTATCCCTGACGCTGGTTATCCGTTTGCGACTGGCTAATGCCAGCTTGAGAAGAAAGCTGGCGCGGCGTGACGCCGAACTTCAGAAGTTGAGATCCAGTGCCCTGAAAGGGTTAACGGATGCCTGATATTGCTTTATTGGGCTTCATTCTGGCGGCTATCGTCATTGGTTATTTTCTGGGTTGGCGTGATCAGAAGAGAAGGCGAATCGATAGCTCCGGACAGCTTTCCAAAGACTATTTTGTTGGCCTGAATTATCTGATTAACGAACAGACCGATGAGGCTATTGATGTTTTTATAAAAGCCCTGGATATCAATAACGATACGGTGGATACCTATCTGGCCCTGGGCAGCCTGTTCAGTAAGCGTGGAGAAGTTGAAAAATCAATTCGTGTTCATCAGGATCTGCTTGCCCGGCCAAGCCTGACATCAACCCAATCTTTTCAGGTTCAGCTGGCGCTGGCTCTCAATTACTCATCTGCCGGATTGCTGGATCGTGCTGAATCCATTCTGATTGACCTGAGTCGCCAGAATCATGAGCTCAGGGATCAGGCTTTACAACAGCTGCTCCGGGTTTACGAGCAGGAGCGGGAGTGGGCAAAAGCTGTCGATGTTGCAGAAAGGCTTAGACGAACCCGGGGCGATCAATACGCTATTATCCTGGCTCACTATTATTGTGAGCAGTGTCAGATAGCTCTTAACCAGAATGATCGAGTGGCAGCCCGCCGGTTAATTCGTCAGGCGTTTTCCCGGGATAAAAACAGTGTCAGGGCGAGTCTTTTGCTTGGACAAATGGAATTTGATGAAGGGGATCACAGGGAAGCGATTAAAGTGTTGCAGAGAATATCCCTTCAGGATATCAGCTTCATGCCGCTTTCTCTTCCGTTATTGGAAAAATCCTTTGAGCATACGGGGAGTTTGCGAGGGCTTGGGGCTTATCTTGACCGTTGCCTGAATGAGCGTCCCGGTACTGCAATTACCATAGCGATGACCCGGCTATTAATCAGGGAATCCCGAGAGTCGCAGGCGATTGATTTTTTGACTGCACAGCTTGATTGTCATCCCACTTTAAGGGGCTTGAATGAGCTGATTGGTCTTCGTCGTCAGTTTCAAGGTGACTTGCCGGATAATATATTGGGGCTGATTCACCGTCTTACCAACCGGATACTTGAGTTTAAACCGGTTTTCTCCTGTGGTCGCTGCGGCTTTTCCGGAAAAGAAATGCATTGGCAATGTCCCCGCTGCCATCATTGGGGAACAGTGAAACCGATTCAGGGTTTTGAGGGGGAGTAGCTTCAGTATCTTGACTGAAAATAGAAGCAGGTTTTCTATTTGAATAAATTATATCAGGCTCCATTTAAACTGCTATTATCTACGCTGATTTTTCAGTTACTTAATTATTTTGTCATTGGTGAAAATGCACTGAATACTATATGAATCAAGAGTCATATTAATTCTAAGGGGCTAGGAGCCTGTCCGAGAATAGCGTCCGTAGCGAGGATGGCAGCAAATTGAGGATAGAAATTTGTTTTGTGAGGTGAATAGCGGGGCTATTTGCCGAACAAAACGGCATTTTTAGACCAATTTGCTGCCACCGCAGTAGGGCAGTCTATTCTCGGACAGGCT
>NZ_JAHHPP010000220.1 GCF_024606265.1 Endozoicomonas sp. SESOKO1 | reverse complement strand
ACTAACGGGAATCCCCCACCATAGCCGTTAGGCTTGGTGGTGGGAGGATGTCAACAGTAATAACCACCAGAATAATTCAGGACTTTGCTGTTCTCCCATGTCATCTGTTGAATTAAAAGCGGCTGTATCCCTTACCCTGGTCTTTGTCTTTCGGATGCTTGGGCTATTTATGGTACTGCCTGTTCTGGCGCTTTTTGCTGATGACCTTCAGGGGGCTTCGCCCAGTTTGATGGGGATGGCCATTGGTGCCTATGGGTTCAGTCAGGCCATGTTGCAGATTCCTTTTGGCTGGCTTTCTGATCGCTGGGGAAGGAAGCCGGTCATTCTGCTGGGACTGTTTATTTTTCTACTGGGAAGTCTTCTGGCAGCACAGGCTACGACGATTGAAGGGGTTATTGCCGGACGTATTTTACAGGGATGTGGTGCCATTGCTGGCGCAGTGACAGCATTGATGGCTGACCTTACCCGGGACCAGTATCGAACCAGGGCGATGGCAATGATTGGTATGGGAATTGGCGTTGCCTTTGCCATTGCCATGGTTCTTGGGCCGGTTGTCAGTGATATCTGGGGGTTGTCCGGACTCTTTATCTCTAATGCCCTGATGGCCGTGGCAGCGATGCTGGTGATTATGCTTCTGGTGCCAACACCGGTCATTAAACGGCACGACCTAAACTCTTCGGTTGATCGTCAGGGGTTGCGTCAGGTCTTCACTGACCCGGAGTTGCTGAGGCATATTGTTGGCATTTTTGTCCTCCATTTTGTGTTGATGGCCCTGTTTGTTTTTATTCCCGAGCTTTTGAGCAACGATTTTGATCGCTCTGCCCATGGTAGAATTTATCTGGCTGTTATGGGCCTCTCATTTGTCATGATGATCCCCCTTATTATACTCAGCGAGCGTCAGCGTCTGCTCAAGCAGTGCTATAGCTTTAGTATCGTTACCCTGTTCGTTGCTTTTGCCCTGTTTTATCAGGGAATGCTCAGTGCAACGATGTTGCTGGCGGGCTTGTTAATTTTCTTTTTCGGTTTTAATTTCCTGGAGGCCACGCTGCCGTCCCTGGTCAGCAAACTTGCGCCGGTGGGGACTCGTGGTACCGTCATGGGAGGGTATTCAACCAGCCAGTTTCTGGGGGCAGCCCTGGGCGGAAGCCTTGGTGGCGTCGCCATGGAGTATGGAGGTGTTACCGGCGTGATAATACTTTGTACAATTCCCACTGCCCTGTGGTGCTGGTTGTCTGTTACTATGAAACAACCACCTTATGTGAGTACTATGGTAATGGCTCTGAATCCTGAACTCGGTGATATCAGTTCAGTGAGTGAACAACTTGCTGGTATTGTCGGAGTTCAGGAAGTGACTGTGCTTTCAGCGGAAAAAACAGCTTATCTGAAGGTCGATAAGCAAACTCTGAACTGGTCTGAGTTGAGACAGTTTGGCCAGTGTTAGGCAATATGTGTTTCAGATAATAAGCCAGTGAGTTATACATAATAAAATCAGGGAACCGGATGCAGGGCTTTTGTTCTAAAAGAGCATTGTTAATATGGAGCGACCCTGTAAGGTCTGTCCATGGTGTCTTCATTGAATGGACTGTTCTTGGAGGCTATTTGATTTGAATGAATATGGCGGAGAAGCTAAATGGCTCGAGGCGTAAATAAAGTAATACTGGTTGGTAATCTGGGTAACGATCCGGATGTACGTTTTACTCCCAATGGCAGTGCCGTTGCCAACCTGAGTCTGGCGACCAGTGAGTCCTGGAAAGACCGTAATACCGGTCAGCAGCAGGAGAAAACGGAGTGGCACCGGGTTGTTATTTTCGGCAAGCTGGCTGAAATTGCACAACAGTACCTCCGCAAAGGATCAAAAGTCTATATCGAAGGCAAGCTGCAGACACGCAAGTGGCAGGGACAGGACGGTCAGGATCGATATACTACCGAGATTGTCGTTGATGGATTCAGTGGTCAGATGCAAATGCTGGATGGCCGCCAGGAGGGTGCCATGGGAACCCCGTCGATGGGTGGTGGTTACCAGCAGCAGGCACCACAGCAACAATCCTATACACCACAAGAGTCCTATACACCACAACAGACTCAGCAATACGGATCACCACAACAGCAACAACAACAGCATCAACCAGCCCAGTCGCAGCAACAGCAACCTGCTCCCCAACCACAGCCGGCTGGTGGTTTTGACGATTTTGATGATGATATTCCCTTCTAGGAGTTACCTTAGATCTAGTTTGTAAAGATATTACTTTAAGCCCTCATTCTATGAGGGTTTTTTATTGATTGAGATATGAAAAAGTGTAAAATTTGATAATCTCAAAAGTGGTTATTGGTTACCTTAGAAAACTGTAAAATTATGGTGTGCTAATTGTGTTGTTTGGTTTAGAAAATTTTGTCATGGATAGTGGTGAACGATACTGTGTGCTTTTTGACAAGAGGACATTTGAGCCACTGTATTATCCAAATCTCTATGTAACGACACAGGTCAGAAACCCAAGTTTGTCTTTATCAGTCATGAAGTCTTCGCTTTCAGCAATCGCTGTTTTTATGGAGTTTTTATCATTACGTTCTATTACCCAAGAGGGTTTAGAAATTAGGCTAAGGAGTCAGAGTTTTTTTGATGAGTATGAATATGACTTGCTAAGTGACTTTTGTCAGAAAAATTTCTCAAGGCACGGTTCTCAGTCTTTGGTATCTAAGCACGTTAAATATGTTCGGATGACTGTCATTGCGGAATATGTGGTATGGCTTTCACGGATTTTATTGCAGAAACAGACCAATATAGAAAAATTGAAGGGATTTGAGAGAGCTGTCAAGAGTCGAAGGCCAAAGTCAAAAGGACGAAATCAACTATTAGAAAAAGGCTTGACCTCAGAGCAGAGTCAGTTGTTATTGAAAGTGTTAAACCCTGATTCAAAGCTTAACCCTTTTGTAGATGAAGCTACAAAGAATAGAAATAAGTTAATGATATTACTTCTTCATTATTTGGGTGTGCGAGGTGGCGAATTACTGAACATTAGGGTAAGAGATATTGACTTTCAAAGAAATCAGATTCTTATAGCAAGGCGTTCCGATGACCCTGATGACCTCAGGTTGTATCAGCCTTTAGTAAAAACATTGGATCGACGCTTGCCAGTAAGTGATTTAGTTGTTCATGAAATTTACAGGTACATAACTTGTTACCGTCGATCAGCTTGTCGCAATAAAAAACATGACTATTTGTTTGTTGTTCATAAATCGGGACCAACAGAAGGATATCCGGTCTCACTATCATCATACAAAAAAATATTTTCGATAATTCGTAAAACCTCTCATCACCTGAGAAATGTAAGTGCTCATAAGTTGAGACACTCGTGGAATGAGAGATTTTCACAGCAGCTAGATGAGATGACTACGCCTTTGAGCGAGCAAGAGCAGGAAAAAATGCGTTCTTACTTAATGGGTTGGAAGGAAGGCTCTGGTACATCTGCTATTTATAATCGGCGGTTTGTACGTAGAAAGAGTGAGAAGGCTGCGCTCTCGCTACAAGCTGGATTAACCAAGGTTCCAAGTAATATAGGTGAAAATGTAAATGAATAAAGTCCATCAATCAGAGCTCCTGATGGATATTGTTTTAACTGATCCTGAAGTTAAAGAGGTAGTGCTTTCTACTTGCGATTCAACAAATGAAAATATTCCCAGTCAGGTTGTAGGTCAAACAAGTAATAAGCTCAGTACTAGTAAGCAAGATGGTAATGCAGAAAATAATGATAAGGTCTATATATCAAAGTCTGGTTATGAATTCTATGAGAATGATTACAAATGGAGACTAGATAAAAATCATATTTTAGATGTTACTAGCGTAATTGAGAAATTACCTAAAGATCTCGCTAAATCTTATAGGAGAACTCTGGCGTATTTTGCTGTTAACTCATCTTCTTCGCACACTTTAAATATACACTATAGATTTTTGTTTTATTTGAGAGCAAAAACATCTTCAGATATTGACTGTAATAGCCTTATTAGTTTTAGAGCTAAATTAAATCGACAGAATGAATGGTATCTTTTCCTGATTAGAATACTTCTTAGAAAATGGTATGAGCTTGGTTACGCTGGAGTCAGTGAAGATGTCGTTGATCTGCTTGAATCGTGGTCATTTAAAGGTAATCGAACAGGTGAAGCTGTTAAGAGGCTAGACCCTGAAATAGGGCCTTTATCAGATGTTGAGCTGCTGGCGTTTAATGAAGGCGCAGCACAAGCTTTTGAGCAGCGACGAATTAAACTTTATGAGCTGGCATTTGTTTTACTACTTAGTCATACAGGTAGACGACCAATTCAATTAACACATCTGCGATTAAAAGATTTGTTAAAAGGGGAGAATGAAGGTGGTGGTGTAAAATACTTGGTAAATATACCCAGAGCAAAGCAATACTCAGCAGATTTTAGGTCGACGTTCAAAGCATTTGCAATATCAGATGAACTCTGGATTATTCTTGATGCTCATGTAAAGTCAATCTTGGAAATAGTAAAAAGTAAAATCGCAGGATGCATTCCAAAACAACTATACGAAGAAATGCCTTTGTTTCCAGACCTTCAACTGTTTGATGGCTTGTCAGAAATAGACCTGAGGAAACAGCTCGAAGGTGATTTCCTGCATATGCCAACGGCCAATGCTAATCAGATGATTGCAAAGGTTATTGAGGTGTCCGAGATTCATTCTGAACGTACTGGTGAAATCTTAAAAGCAAGCTCTCGGCGGTTTCGGTATACCAAGGGAACTCGAGCGGCCAGAGAAGGCTTTGGAGAATTGGTTATTGCTGAGCTTTTGGATCACTCCGATACGCAACACGCAAAAGTTTATGTCCAAAATATTCCAGAGTTTGCGGGCAAATTGGATGAGGCCATTGGTGACTT
Source organism: Endozoicomonas sp. SESOKO1 (assembly GCF_024606265.1). Classification (GTDB taxonomy): domain Bacteria; phylum Pseudomonadota; class Gammaproteobacteria; order Pseudomonadales; family Endozoicomonadaceae; genus Endozoicomonas. The sequence continues at coordinate 8,126 of NZ_JAHHPP010000220.1, read as the reverse complement.
ACTTGTTCCATATGCTAAAGCTTTTGTAGGCGCGATTGTCGATGAGGAGTCTTTTGCTGAGCGTGGCGAAGATCCTGCAAGTAGGGTTCGGTTTAAAGATGCATCCTGTGGTACATGTGGAGGTTATAGTAAATGCGGTGCGAATGTACCGATACCATGCTATACCTGCTACCACTTTCAGCCTTGGCTAAATGCTCCTCATGAGTCGATATATCAGTTTTTAGTTCAGGAACGAAACCGAATATTAGATCTCACCGGTGATTTGCAAGTAGCAAGCATTAATGATCGAACAATTGCCGCAGTTACCGAAGTGATTAGCCAGTGCAATGCCAGAAAGGAAGAAGTTGTAGAACAGGGCATTTATTGATGACCAATATCTTTTATTTCAAAAGCAACAGCAAGCTTTCTGCTGAACAGAATCTAGCCGACTTTATTGATCGTTGTCGGAATGAGTTAACGGTTTTTGGCTCTGACCTTGACTGGGATAACACTAAATGGCATGGGTATGTCCAATGGACCAAATTTGGTGTACACAGCAGGCAAAAGTTAAAACCTGAAAATTATTTGAATGATGAGTTTGTTAATTTCTCAAAGGCTTATTTTCGCTATCGTCAAGGCCATAAACCTTCAAAGTATTATATTGAGCTATTAGCCCTTCGTTGCTTAGAGGCAGCTTTGCTAAAAGTTCATAATTCTGGCTCGTTACTAAATACCTCTATCGCAGTTCTAGACTTTGCTGCAGAGCTTGGGCGAGAACATTACAATCTCAACTCAGCATATAAAACTGGTTTGGAGCTAGAGCGTCTTGCAGATTTTATATCAGAGAACCGATTGTCTTATAACAATGTATTCGGTTGGCGTTCACCAATGACTAGGCCTAGAAGTGGGGTTCGCACTGGCAAAAAAGCAGAGTCAGAGCGATCAAAAAAAATGCCTGATCCTACTGCCCTTGATGCTCTTGCTGAGATTTTTTCTCGTCAGCCAGAGTCTCCAAGAGACATTATGACTTCAGCGGTATGGGCAATGCTTATGTGCGCTCCATCAAGAATTCATGAAGTTGTCACATTGCCTGCAAATCTTGAGATAACAGAGGTGGATAAATCGGGTGTTGAGCGATATGGCTGGCGTTTTTATTCGGGCAAAGGTTATGGAGGTGACATCAAATGGATTCCAACGCCAATGGTAGATATAGCTAAAGAGGCTGTTCAACGTATTCGAGTTTTAACTCAACCCGCAAGGGATCTTGCAGCTTGGGTTGAAAAACATCCGGATCGTTTTTATAGGCACAATGCTTGCCCTGATGTTGACGAGCATCAACCACTTACTATTGTGGATGCATGTAAGGCGCTAGGGTTAGCGCACGGTAATGGAAACCAGTGCCGAACTTCATTACGTGATTGGCGGTTACCAACAGTTGACGGGGCAAATACGTTAGCCAGTTTATGGGCTGAGGTTATGCGTCGGCAGCCCAAGGACTTCCCTTGGCTGGATAAGGAAAGAGGAATCAAATACAAAGATGGCCTTTTTTGTATGCAAAAGCATTTAGTTCATGCTTTCAGAGGAACCAGTGCAGTACTGGTAACGCAGTACGGTAAAAATACAGTAACGCGAGATATGGGACCTGTTACTGGAACTAATTTGCAAAGTATTTTTGATAGAAATGGTTACGTTGGGAAGGACGGTCAACGGCTGAAAGTGAACTCTCATCAAGCAAGACACTTTCTTAATACAATTGCACAAAAGGGTGGGCTATCTCAGCTAGAAATTGCTAAATGGTCAGGTAGGGCTGATGTCAGGCAGAACCGAGTCTATAACCATATGAGTGAGTTCGAGATGGTTGCTAAGGCAGAATCTCTCGATATCACCAAGTCATTTTTCGGCCCTTCAGGAGAAGTAATCAGAGCGGTTCCAAAAACTGTCCAGGAGTTCAATACCTTGCAGCGAGGATTTGCTCACATTACTGAGTTTGGCTTTTGTGTGCATGATTACACGATGACTCCATGCGAAAAATATCGCGATTGTTTGAACTGCTGTGAGCAGGTGTGCATCAAAGGACAGGATGAGAAGCTAAAACGACTCAAAGAAAAGCTTCAATTAATGGAAGCGGAATGGGAAGCTGCTTGTGCTGATGTAGAAGAAGGAGTCTATGGTGCAGATAGATGGAGTGAATATCATCTAAAAACGATCACTAGAACACGGCAGCTGATTCATATCCTAGAGAACCCAGATGTTCCAGAAGGAGCTGTTATTAAACTGGTAGATCATCAGGACTTTAGCCATCTAGGTCGAGCTATCAATAATAATCCTGAGGTTGTGCTTGAAAACGATAAGCACTCTGATCTTGCAGAAGGTATGGGATTGATCTTGGGAGGTGGTCTTGGCTAAACATCTTACAGCAAATGACGTTGAAGTTGTTGTTAATTTGATCAGAGGTTGGAATGAAGGAAAGCTTACATGGGATGCAATATGTGACTCATCGGCGCAACTGATTGGTAAACGCCCATCCAGACAGTCGTTGAATGCAAACCAGAATATAAAAGATGCTTATCTGGCGAAGAAGAAAGGTCATAAAGTTGGCGTTAGCAAACCGTCTCAGCCTAGCAGTTTAGAGGTTGCATCACAGCGAATTGATAATTTGCAGGCAAAGGTTTATGAGTTGGAAGAAAAGAATCGAGTCCTATTAGAGCGGTTGGTTAAGTGGCAATACAATGCTTATAAATATGGGCTTCAAGAACACCAGCTCAATGAGCCGCTACCTTACATAGACCGAGAAAGGACAGAAACGAAATAGGGACAAGCAGGTAATACGAGACTGTAGATAGAACTGTGTTTCTGTCTATCTTTAAACCCTACGAGGTTGAGGTAGGCAAAACATGGATACCAAGCAACTTGAAGCCTTTGCTAAAGAAGCTGCCAAATCCATCAAGTCAGAAAGTGATCTTAATGACTTCCGACAGATGCTTTCCAAGGTGGCTATTGAAACCGCTCTGAACGCAGAGCTTGAGGAACATCTGGGGTACGAGAAACACTCCAGGAGTCCCTCTGGCAACCGCCGTAACGGTAAGTTAACCAAACAACTATCGACAGAAGACGGGCCTCTGGAGATAGAAGCTCCCCGTGACAGAGATGGCTCATTTGAGCCTCAACTTGTGAAGAAAAGACAAACACTCTTTTCTTCGTAAGCGGTAATTTCCCCACACATTCCGCAGTCTGAAAAACTGATCAACAATGCTGCTTTCCTCTGGAGACTCAACATGAAAGCAGTTCAACGTAAACAACTTCAGCAATTATGGCAACAGCGAATCAATGACTGGAAGCAATCCGGCCTGAACCAGACCCAATGGTGCAAGCAACACCAACTCAAAGTACATCAGTTAAGCTACTGGCAGCGGAAGCTGAGTAATGAACCTGATAGTAAGGTCATCCCCCTGGCAATACTCTCTGCGAAATCCTACAGTACCGAAAAACTGATTCTACACATCGATAACATCCGTATTGAGGCAACACAGCAACAAACGGTTGCCCTGATTAAAGCGCTACAGGCCGAGGTATGATACGCCCTGACGGAGATGCCGCCGTTTACCTGTACACCGAGTTTGTCGACATGCGTAAATCCATCGATGGCCTCGCCACACTGGTGGAGCAGGAAGCAGGCCTGTCGCCTTTCAGTCAGACGATCTTTGTCTTCTGCAACCGTAAACGGGACAAGGTCAAACTTCTGCTCTGGGAGAACAATGGTTTTATCCTCTGGTATAAACGGCTGGAGAAATTCCGGTTCAAATGGCCTGGTGATGATGCTCCTGAGCCCATTGATGGCGCACTGTTGAATCAACTGCTGGATGGTTATGACATCCGCCTCCAGAAACCGCATTCATCGTTACCCTACACGACTGTGCTGTGACACAGTGGCGCGGGCATCATTACCATCTATCCTGAATTGGCATGGAAGCCTGCCCTGTCCCTTTGCCTGATAACAGCCCTGAGCTGATAGCCTGGATCAATGCACTTATCCTTGAAAAGGATCAATGGCAGGAAAAGTGCCTGCAGATTGAAGAGCGCCTTCGCCTTCTTCTGCACAAGCAGTTCGGAGCCTCCAGCGAAAAGGTATCGCCTGATCAACAAGACCTGTTTAATGAAGCTGAACAGGATCAGCCCGAAACGGAAGGTGAAGAAGAAACAGAGTCCGAAGTCATCGTTCCTGAACATACCCGTAAAAAACGTGGCAGAAAGCCATTACCCAAACACCTGCCCAGAGTCCGTGAAGAACACGACCTTGCAGAGGATGAAAAACAGTGCAGCTGCTGTGGTGGTGAGTTGCACCGGGTGGGTGAAGACATCACGGAACAACTGGATATCATCCCTGCTAAAATCCGGGTGATCGAAAATGTCTGCTTTAAATATGGCTGTCGTTCCTGTGAAACCGGTATCGTCACGGCTAAGGCACCGGCACAGCCCATTCCGGGTAGCATCGCCACACCGGGATTACTGTCGTTCGTTGCTAGCAGTAAATACGTCGATGGATTACCGCTGTATCGTCAGGAAAAATTTATCCTTGCCCGGCTGGGTGTTGATATTGCCAGGGCGACAACGTCTATGTGGATGGTTCGCTGCGGTGACCTGGTGCAACCACTCATCAACCTGATGCGTGACAAATTACTGGAAGCACCACTGATACACTGCGATGAAACGGTTACTCAGGTATTAAGCGAACAGGGTAAAACGTCAAAAAGCCAATCCTATATGTGGGTACAGGTTGCTGAACCGGTGATCGGTCAGAAAATCATCTTGTTCGACTACTCGCCCAGCCGCAGTGGTTCGGTAGCATTGCAGTTACTGGACAGCTTCAAAGGATACCTGCAAACGGACGGCTATGAAGGTTACGCCGCCATCAGCAGACAGCCCGGTGTCATCAACCAGGGCTGCTGGGCGCATGCGAGGCGCAAGTTCGATGAAGCCATCAAAGGGCAACAAGACAAAAACAAAACCGGCAAAGCGCACATGGGACTGACTTACATCCGTAAACTGTACCGGATAGAACAAACCATCAAGGAAAGCCCACCGGATGAACGAAAAAGAGTTCGTCAGGAACAGAGTCTGCCAATCCTGCAGCAACTACGACAATGGCTGGATAAATCGTTACCCCAGGTTCCACCGAAAACCCTTCTGGGTAAGGCGTTACATTATCTGCATAACCAGTGGCAGAAGCTGATCCGTTACTGCGATGAAGGCTACCTGCGCATGGATAATAATCTGGCAGAAAATGCGATCCGCCCGTTCGTGGTGGGTCGCAAGGCATGGTTGTTCAGCAATAGCGTTGATGGAGCCAGGGCCAGTGCTAACTTGTACAGTCTGGTTGAAACAGCCAAAGCCTGTGGCCTTGAGCCATGCCAATATCTGAAAACGGTGTTTACCTTACTTCCGCAAGCTCAGTCAGTCGAAGATATTGAAAAGCTACTTCCCTGGAATCAAAAACTGGTCTGAAGAACAGGTGTGGGGAAATTACCGCTTACCCTTAACAAAACAGGTAATGTACTTACAAGCAAGGAGCGCAAGCAATTAGGCGCTTCTTTCAAAGCTAAAAATGAGATTGTTTGTTTACCTCCTGCTTATTAATGCAGCAAGCATTTATTGCAATGAATTGTTATTATCATAAGGTTCTAACCGGTTGTGGTATACACTTACGCACAAGCGAATTATGAGCGGAAAACGCTTGCCAGCACTGTTGCTCATATCAATTGCCTGATAGTCTTTTTTTCGATTACATTAAAATTAATCAATTTTTACCATCAAGTAATTGATGAACCCTTTGACTTGCTGTTTATCAGCATACCTCGACGCCCTTACCTCTCCCTTATTTGCGTCGAGGTCTTTGTATTTAAGCGAATAACAACCTCAAAAAATTATTTATCATACTTAGAAAAGTAGAATAGGGGGTATTATGAAACAACAGAATAAAATGAATAAGACACTGGAACCAACTGTATTTATCATCGATGATGACGAGGCTGTGCGTGACTCCCTGCAAATGTTGATGAAATCAGTAGGCCAGGCAGTAGAAACCTTTTTCTCACCTATCGAATTTCTGGAGGTGCTGGCTCATAATGAAAACCCGCCCGGTTGCATTGTGACAGATATTCGCATGCCCGGCATGAACGGTTTTGAACTGCAGGGCAAGCTCAATGAAATGCAGTGTACACTTCCAGTCATCTTTATCAGCGGCTACAGTGATGTTCCCATGGCTGTCCGGGCAATCAAGGACGGCGCCACGAACTTTATCCAGAAACCTTTTCGTGACCAGGAACTACTGGATCTGATCCACGACACCCTGAAAATTGATGCCCGACAAAGACAAGAGTTGCTGAAACGCAAGGAAATATTGCGAAAGCTGTCCACGCTAACGGAGCGAGAGTGTGAAGTTCTGTGCCACATCATCAGCGGGAAGCCCAACAAGGTGGTTGCAGCAGATATCAATCTAAGCTATCGCACTGTCGAAATACACCGCTCTTGTGTTATGAAAAAGTTAGGCGTCAAGTCACTTGCTCAACTGGTACGCCAGGTTATGCAAGTGAGAGACTATCTGGATGGCTGCATCAATCTCAATTGCCCTCACCCTAAGAACGCGCAGGCAAAATAGGGATATTTGATATCAGGAAGGATCAGGGTCACTGCTTTCATATTTATTACAAGGCTGCCCTGGCAGCCTTGACCTTATGCGTTCAATATACGAAATAAAAAGTGTAAAACTTTTTTCTTTCCCATATCTCCGTCGTCTGTGCTTCCTCATTAATTGGCCAGCTGCACTCTTTTTACATCTATCGTTGCAGTCTGGGCAAATTCTTTATCCACTTCGCCGTAAATGGTAATCCTGGTTTCCGGAGAGATTGATAACCCCATCCATTTATCATGATCAATTTCAACGGTGATAGACCCGGTCTGATCAACAAACTGATACCATTCCTCGCCAATGCTTGCAGAAATATGTCCAGTCATAACAACATGAGCATCATCAGATGCATTAAGCGCCATTTCTACGGAGTTTATGCCCTGAAATGGACCATTGAACCCCTGTTGAACAACCTGCCCCGTAAATCCTGATTGACTTTGTGGAGGTGCTGCCAAAACACTTGTAGACAGCAGTAATGCGGGAAATAGAAACAGTACAGATTTGATGGTCTTCATATTAATATCCTCAGCCTATTCTGATGGGCTGCAATGATGATAAGCTCTTAGCTATACATGAACATTTCTGATTTCTTACATTTTTGTAAGCAAGCAAATGTTTGGTAACGCATTGGTATAACGAGATCAAAAAAACCTCCCATTTAATTACTTGGTATGAAACGTTATGACTCACCTACAGTGTCAAGCTTTGTCATATGCTTCGAAAGGGGTAGTGCAACCAAGATAAATCTGCCTGTTTCCGAGAGTACTTTTACGCTTTGACAGGCTATTGAGCACAGAATCTAGTGCAGCAGAACCGATCTATAGCCTGTTGAAAGCAGACTGCCTGATGTATTAATTAAGCGTATGGCAAATTGCGAACTCCATGGCATAACCCTATCTCAAAGTGAGAGCCCATGATGGCTTTGTTAAACCGGCTCATCATGCTCCCGCAGGTTCATGACCAGTTTCGACAGGGCGTCGATATCCAGCTCATCGCAATATTTCATCAATTGCTTCAGCCAGAGCTGAGTGTTATGGCAATGGGCAAGCTCATGGTTGTACAAATGGGCTACAGCATCACGAATAGCTTCAATATCACCGATCTCAATAAAGGCGGTCAGCTGACGCTCCAGAATCTCAGCCTGAACTACCGGTAACTTGGGCCTGATAGGGCTTTCGATCTTCCCATCCTCTTCTGCCAATGGTAATAAACGTCTAGCTGGACCAGACCAGTCTACAGGCTCTGTGGCGCTGGTTACGGGGAGTGTCAGTACAAAGCGGCTACCGACGTTAAGTTCACTGCAAACCGTTAGCGTGCCATGCATGGCCATTGTAATTCGCTGGCTGATGGCCAACCCCAATCCCGTTCCCCCTTTCCTGAGTCCGGAAGCTCCCTGTCGGAAAGGAGAAAATATTGCCTGAAGCTGATCCCCGGCAATTCCTGAACCGGAATCCTGTACTGT
>NZ_JAHHPP010000219.1 GCF_024606265.1 Endozoicomonas sp. SESOKO1 | reverse complement strand
AAGAGATAAGGACTCACTGTCCAGAATTTTTTGAGCAACTTATTGCAACGCTCGAAGGTCAGTCTTTCTCCCCGTTAGAAGGGAAAACAACCGATGAATTGCGATAAGGCCGGGTTAAAAAAACCGGAAACCCGTTAGAGTTCCGGTTTTTAATCTATCTGTTAACCGAACTGATTATTCAGCTTCGATGAACACTTTGATCGTTGCCGCAACATCAGAATGCAGCTGGATGCCAACGTCGTACTCACCAACAGCACGGATTGGACCTTCTGGCAGACGGATTTCACTTTTGGCAACCGCAACACCGGCAGAAGTGATGGCTTCAGCCAGGTCACGGGGACCGATAGAACCGAACAGCTTGCCTTCGTCACCCGCTTTGGCGGTCAGGGTCAGTTCGATTTCAGCCATTTCTTCAGCACGCTTCTGAGCACCGCTCAGTTGTTCGTTAGCCGCGCTTTCAAGCTCGGCACGACGGGCTTCAAAAGTAGCCAGATTCGCTTCAGTAGCCGGCAGTGCCTTGCCAAAAGGAATCAGAAAGTTACGGCCATAACCGTTTTTAACGGTGACCTTGTCGCCCAGCTTACCAAGCTTGGCAATTTTTTCGAGCAGGATTACTTCCATTTCGCTAGCCTCTATCTAGTACCTGTCATCCCTGATGCAGTCGGTTATTCGCGCGGGCGCGAAAATCAAAAAGACTGTCCAGACATGCAGTTAAAACAATGACCGGGTACGCCAGTTGCGTGACAAAAATCAACAGGATGTAAAACCCTACCAACCAGAAGCTTCCCAGTTGTCTCATGCCCACCAGCCCATGGATCATGGCCAGCCCCGCCACCAGCAATGGCAGCGTCGCTGCAGGAACCAGCACCAGCAGGAAAGGAACAAAGGTTGCCCCCACCAGGGTGAATGCCAGAAGCCCCATGGCTACCGATAACGGCAGACGGATCTGGTGAAACTCTTCACGGAATCCGCCCGGGTTATAAAGCTGCGCCTGCCAGGATCTGGCCAGCACCAACCCGAGGATGCAGCTCACCAGGTTAAACCAGGTGACCACACCGATAACTCCGTATTCCACCAACGGCCTGATGCCTGCTACCAGGTCGTCCGTACTCTGCCCTTCCTGCTGAACGTAGTCACGAATAAATGTCATGACCAGATCGCTGATCAGGGCGATTTGCTGTGGAGCCAGCTGCGCCAGTACCAGGGCAATTAAAGCGCCACCAGGCAGCAGCGCCAGTAGTGTTTTCTGCCAGGAAACCGTTTGGCGTAATACCAGGGCCAAAGCCACGGTAGTTGTCAAACCGATGATCGTGGAGAACTGTCCCATGGCTGCCCAGGCAATACCCGGCAGCACAGCCCAGGTGAGTATTTTCAGCCCTTCACTGGCACCACGACGCAGTACGACCAGTGAAATGATGGCTGCACTCACCCAGAACAGCATGGGAATACAGGCAAACACAGTGGCCAGGATCATTGCCTGTTTCGGGCCACGCATTGCCAGTTCCGCCAGTCCACGCATCAGCTATACCCTATGAATAAATCAGTGACGATCGGTGTATGGCAGCAGGGCCACGTAACGAGCGCGCTTGATCGCTGTTGCCAGCTGACGCTGGTAACGAGCCTTGGTACCGGTGATACGGCTAGGAACGATCTTGCCGGTTTCAGAAACATAAGCTTTCAGGGTGTTCAGATCTTTGTAATCGATCTCTTTCACGCCTTCAGCGGTAAAACGGCAGAACTTTCTGCGACGGAAAAAACGTGCCATGGCAACGCCTCCTTGGATTTATGCTTGTATGGTTAAGAGCGGGTTGAAGCAGGAACCTTAGCAGTCGTGAACTATATAAAGTAACGACTGGGCGTCAGATCTTACTCTTCAGACTCTTCTACTTCGTCTTCAACGGCTTCTTCAGAGGCACGTTCTTCACGGCGGTCTTCACGACGATCGTCACGACGGTCACGCTTTTCTTCAGACTGCAGCATGATAGAAGCTTCAGTGATGGCTTCATCACGACGAATAACCATATTACGGATAACCGCGTCGTTGTAGCGGAAGTTTTCCGTCAGCTCATCCAGCGTTTCGTTACCACACTCAATGTTCATCAGAACGTAGTGAGCCTTGTGGATCTTGTTGATTGGGTAAGCCAGCTGGCGACGGCCCCAGTCTTCAAGACGGTGTACCTTGCCACCATTTTCGGTGATAGCGCGAGTGTAGCGCTCAACCATGGCCGGTACTTGTTCGCTCTGGTCAGGATGGACCAGGAAAACGATTTCGTAATGACGCATTATTTGCTCCTTACGGGTTAAATAGCCTTCTGCATTTTCTTCCTCCGACTTCCGCCGAAAAGATTCTGTAAAGCAGTAAGGCAAGGAGAATATGAGCGCAGGCGCTCACCATTAATACACTGACAATGAACAGCCCCGTTAATAAAGAAGTGCCATCGAGAGTGAATTATACGCCGGACAAATTGACCGGAGCATATAAAGAGCGGGAATTCTAGAGATTTGTTACCCTGGTTGCAAGGGGAGACACGGCCTGGCTCATTGGTAATATCCGGCGTTGATGTGGTGATCTTCCGTTTCAGACATACCATCAATCCGATAGAGATTAGGGCAGGTGGCAAAAAGAAGGTGCTGAAAATAAATAGCCAGTCCTCTCAGGTCAGTAAAAGCTGTTAACATACTCATCCCGTTTGGCCAATAATGCTTTGGCGCATTTAAAGGCAATATGTAACAACAAGTTATGCAAAGAAAAGGATAGTCGTTCAAATGGCTGTGTTGCGAAATCATTTAACAATGAGGGTCAGGTGCCAAAGGTTGATAAAAGGTCGATAAAGGTTCCAGAGAGCTAACGCTCAGCATCGCCACTTTATCGTTTATTTTGCCGGGAATGTGTACCCACTATTATTGAATTATGGCCGACCACGACAGCACATCACTTATCCATACACCGAAACGGCGATTTGCCCCGTGGCTTGTTATCATCCTGTTTTTTTCTGCATCAGCCTGGGCGACAAAAACTCTTACTTATAAAATCAACGGATTAGACAAAGCATTGAAGCAAAATGCGACGCTCTATCTTGATAACCTGCCTGCCATCAAACCCGGGCAACTGGATGAATACCGGCATGAAATCCGGGAGGCCCTGCAAAAATCACTCATGGCCCTGGGTTATTACCAGCCCACCATTGATTTTCACATCAGCAAAAAGACATCCAGTCAGCTCACCATCACGGTCAACCCGGGTCAGCCAGTGATCGTCCAGTCCCTGAAAATCAATCTGGAAGGGGATGCCAGTAAAGACAGGGCATTTACCCGGTTGATCAGGCAGAACCGGCTGAAAGTAGGGGATGTCCTGAATGATGGTGAATATGAATCGCTGAAAACCGGACTCAATAACCTGGCCCTGACCCGCGGTTATTTTGATGCGGACCTGAGTGAGCACCAGATCAAAGTCTACCCGGACAAGCGGGCGGCAGACATTACCCTGACCATGAAATCCGGCATACGATACCGGTTCGGACCGGTGATTTATGACGCGTCGGTGAGCGAAGCTACCCGTGAGTTGCTTGACACCATGATCAATTTTGAACAGGGTCAACCCTATCGCTCTGAACAGCTCAGCCAGTTGAACATGGACTTTTCAGCCACTGGATACTTCAAATCCATTGAAGTCCGCCCCCTCAAGGATAATGCGGTTGATGGTGAAGTTCCGATTTTCGTCAGTGTGTTACCCAAAACAGCCTGGGACCTGGAGACCGGTATCGGTTTCTCTACCGACGAAGGTCCGAGGGTATCCCTGAGTATCGATAACCCCTGGATGGATGAAAAAGGGCACAGTTTTACCAGTGATGTTAAAGTGTCTCAAAAAGTACAGGAACTCAGTGGCCGCTATAAAATCCCCTATGGTAACCCCTTGCTGGAATACTACAGTCTGGACGGTGGTTACCAGAGAACAACCGTCCAGGATACCGACAGTGAGCTCGTTTCTGTCTCGGTTAACAAGTGGAAAAAGCGACCGGGTAACTGGGACCAGGATTTTTTTATCCGGCTGGATTATGAGAACTATACCCAGGGGCTTCAGAACAACAGTAACCTGTTATTAATACCGGGCATGTCATTTGACCGCAGGAAAGTGGTTGGCACCCCAATGGATCCCCGTTCCGGGCACCTCTATAACCTGAAAATCGAAACCTCTGCCAAAGCCTGGCAGTCTGACGCTGACTTTATCAAAGTGTGGGGCCGGGCTAAATGGCTGACCACGTTCTTCCAGCGTCATCGGTTTATCAGCAGAATCGAGCAGGGCGCCATCTGGGTGGATGACATTAACGCCATCCCACCATCCATCCGCTTCTTTACCGGTGGCGACCAGACGGTCCGTGGCTACAGTTATGACAGCATCTCCCCAAGGGACAGCAGCGGCCAGCTGACTGGCGGCCAGTACCTGTCGGTAGCCAGTATTGAATATGACTATGAAATTGTTGAAAACTGGCGGGTCGCCTTCTTTGTTGACAGCGGAACGGTAACCAACGCCTACCGGAAAGATCAGGTTGGATGGAAAACCGGGATCGGTCCGGGCCTGCGCTGGGTGACTCCCCTGGGTCCTTTGAAACTGGATTTTGCCTTTGCGGTCAGTGATCCCGGTTCTCCCTGGCGAATCCACTTTTCCATGGGGCCAGATTTATGAACAGTGCCCCAAACCATAAACCTGATCAGACTGGGCCAGATCATTACCCGGTAAAAAAAGGATCTCTGACCAAGCGGTGCCTGTTAGTCACCGTCATCCTCCTGATTACCCTGGTCTCACTATTGCTGTTTACTCACACCGGCAACACCCTGCTCTGGCGCCAATTGAGCAACGCGCTTCCGGCCCTTGATGGGGAGCTGACGAAGGGGCAGCTGATGACGGGCTGGCATATCAGGAATCTCCGCTGGCAAGATAGCCAGGTCACGTTTCAGGCGGATGAGATAACGCTTAAGTGGCAACTTGGAAAACTGTTAACAAGGCAACTTCCGGTGCAACTGTTGGCAGTCAAAGGCGGGAACCTTGATATTCAGCCAATGGCGGAAGAAACCAGGCCATCAGCACCGACCACGCCCGGTGCAACCATAACCATTCCGCTGGATATCCTGATCGATCAGATCGATATCCAGAATTTTGATGTCACCTATCCAGGAACCACGGTTTCCCTGGAAACCTTTACAGCCAATGCCCGTATACAGAATAGCCAGCTGGTTATTCCTGACGTTCGGGCAGACAACCTTCAGGTTTTGTTAACAGACCAGAAACGTGCAACGTCCACCCCAAAGGCTTCATCATCCAAGAAACAAACGTCTGCAGGGATTGATCTCTCAACGATCACACTGCCGGAAATAAAACTCCCCATCCCTGTCAGCCTGGGAAATTTCACACTGACGAACGCCCGCTACCAGCAGGGTGATATTGATGAAACACTCAAAGCGCTGGAGCTGAGTTTTAACTGGCAAACGACTCACATCACCAACCTGATACTTAAGGCAGAACAAGCCAGGGCAACTATCCATTTAAACGGTGAGATACAACTATCGGAAAACTATCCATTAAGCCTGAACCTGGATGCTACCATTCTGGATGATTTCAATATTCCTGAGCTGACTGCCATTAAAGGAGATAAGCTATCGCTGGAAGCTTCGGGAGACCTGAAACAATTACAATTACAGCTTGCCACTCAAGGCTCCATCAATGCGTCACTGGAAGGAAATATTGGCCCTCTTGCCCCCAACTTCCCTCTGAACGTTGCCCTGAAATGGCCTGAGTTCCAATGGCGTTTTTCAGAAAAAGCAGCAGAAAAAACAGCAGAAAAAACACCAGAGTTCACAGCTTCCAACGGCTTAGTCAAGATTACTGGTGACCTCAATCACTACCAGCTCTCACTGCATACAGCCATTAAAGTAGCAGGGCAGCCAGCAACCCAACTGGGTTTAAACGCCTCTGGAAGTTTGCAGCAGCTGACTGTTGAAACACTGTCACTCAGTCCTGTTGATGAAAAAAATCCCTCAGAAAAACCGCTGCAACTGACCGGAAAGGTCAGCTGGAAAGACGGGATCAGCTGGCAAGGGCAAATTTACCTGTCACAACTGAAACCAGGGTTGTGGTTGCCCGAGGTTCCGGGCGTGCTGAGTGGCAAAATCCATACCCGATTCAGCATGACAGGTAATTCATGGCAGCTAAACGTTCCGGAGCTGACTATCAATGGCTCATTACTGAATCATCCGCTTGAGTTGACCGGAAAGCTCGAAGCTGACAACCAGACCAGGCCAATGGCCGTGTTACCCTTCAACGTTAATATTCACCGCCTTTATGCGGCGCTTGGGGAGAACCGTCTTAACGTCAGTGGGCAAATCGCAGAACAGTTATCCCTGAGTGCCAAACTGGATGCCAGGTCTCTGGATATAATTACCCCGGATCTGGATGGCTCCCTGCAAGGCAGCGTTAAGTTATCAGGGAGCAATGAACATCCAACGCTCTTATTCAGCTTTGACAGTCCAGCGATCAATGTTCAGCAGACCCGTATCCACCAGTTACACGCCAGCGGCCAATTAACCAAAACAGCCTTGCTGGAAGGTAAAGCCACGGTTGAAGCGGACTCTCTAAGCAGTGGTAATGTGCAACTGAAGCACTTGCTGTTCAATGTCAGTGGCACTGAACGGAATCATCAAATATCCCTCAACACCCAGGGTGAGCCGGTATCGGGTGAATTACAGGTGAACGGCGTTTGGCAGGGCGCTGATGGGAAGGGCAATGGACAATGGCAGGGGCGGTTAGCCAATGCCAGGGTCGTCACACCTGTGGATAGCTGGTCTCTTGAGCAGCCTGTTACCATCGGGCTGAATACTGAAAATAAGGCAGTGAAACTGATGGATCAATGCTGGCTTGCCAAACCGGCAAGGCTCTGTATCGATGCATCCACATTTTCAGCCAATCGTGGGGCAACACGCTTCCGGCTATCCGATTTTAACCTGACAACCCTGAAACCATTCCTGCCGGGCAACCTTAACTGGCAGGCCCTGCTCTCGGGCCGTGGTGATGTCCAATGGGAGCGCAAAGGAGATAGCGTCCAGCCAATAGCCCATATCCAAATCCAGACGACGCCGGGTGAAGTCACCAGTAACGCAGACAATCCGGTGTCCGTGAACTATCAAAAACTCGCCACCGTCATTCATCTGAATGAGGATGATCTGAAGGCCGAGTTCGAGTTTGACTCAAAACAGCTGGGGGTCGCTCACATCAATCTGACCATCGATAATATGCAAACTGACCAGACTCTGAGTGGGCAAGCCAGACTGCAGGATATGCGTCTGTATTTTCTGCAACCACTGATTCCGGATATCAGTCATATTGATGGTATTTTATCCGCTGATACCCGCCTGGGTGGAACACTGAAAGACCCCTTGCTTTTTGGCAACCTGAAACTCCGTGAAGGACAGCTGGCCGCCAAACAGCAAATGGTCAACGTCAGCCATCTGATCACTGAGCTGACTGTGGACGGCAATCAGGGCGAAGTCAGTGGCAGCATGAAGGTAGGCGACGGAGACATGAAACTGTCAGGTCATCTTGACTGGCAACAGATGCCTCCTTCCGGTGTTATTGCCATAAAAGGACAAAACCTTGAAGCCAGGGTTCCGGGGATGCTTCAACTGAGGGCTTCTCCCGACTTGAAGCTGACCATTGGAGAAGCGCAAACCCTGACCGGTAAAATCACCATTCCCTGGGCAAGAGTGAGCATCAGGCAACTGCCCAGACAGGCCATTACCCCCTCTGATGATGTGGTGATCATCACCCCCGGAACCAGGGAAACACTGTTGCATGCAGGCCCGCCATTCTCCATGGACGTGAATATGGTATTAGGCAAAGACATCAAAATCGACGCCTATGGGCTGAAGTCGGACCTCGCTGGCCAATTGCTGCTTGATCTTGTGCCGGGAAAACCATTGGTTGCCGATGGCTCTATTCAACTGATTCATGGCCGTTATCATCAATTTGGTCAGGACCTGCTGATTAAGGAAGGCAATATTATTTTCTCCGGCCCGCTCTCAAGCCCGTACCTGGCGGTGAATGCTATTCGCAACCCTGACAGCATAGAAGGCGATGTAACAGTAGGTATTCGGGTTAGCGGTCCGCCATCCCGGCCGGAGTTTTCGATCTATTCGGACCCCACTATGCCACAGCAGGAACAGTGGTCTTATCTGCTCAGGGGACGGGGCCTCGAAAATGATGGTGACAGTTCGGCAGTACAATCCATGCTGATCGGTTTCGGTGTCAGCCAGTTTGGTGGCGTAGTGACCTCCATTGGTAAAAAAATCGGCCTCTCGGATGTGACGCTCGACACCCAGGGCAGTGGTGATGACACGCAGGTCACCATCGGTGGCACGATTGCGCCCGGACTGCGGGTGCAATATGGCGCGGGTGTCTTTAACTCCATCGCCGAAGTAAAAGTACGTTATGAACTGATGCCCCGGCTCTATCTGCAGGCGATCAGTGGTCTCGCCCAGGCGGTAGACCTGTTTTATCAATTCAAGATTGAGACAGGCAAAAATAACCAGGATTAATAAAAAATGAACTTCTTTGATTCATTCGAGTCTATCTATTAAGGACTTAAGCCGATCAATATGTGGCTTCAACCTATCCACCACTTGAGTATTTAACGAAACCTGCGGAATTTTCCATCCATAGCGCAAAGCCCTTGGATGGAGATGGATGGGGCCGCCCAGGTAGCAGGCAGCCGGAATGCCGGACC
>NZ_JAHHPP010000218.1 GCF_024606265.1 Endozoicomonas sp. SESOKO1 | reverse complement strand
AGAAATTAGTCTCGGCTGACCCGCCCCTGAAGGGAGCGGGATTGCGCCTCAGTTTCGTTCAACAATCTCCAGATGGTAATCCAGCATCTGGTCACCATCGAACAGATAGCGCCCTCTAAACGTGTTCCCTTTCAACATCTCAGGTATCCAGATAATGTCGTCTGCCCACATCTCTTCATAGGGGATCTGGTCAAGGGAGAACCACAGCGGTATGGCTTCATCAGTCTCTTCCGGTGAGCCGGTAAACTCTGTTGCCACGTAGGTATGTACATGGATAGAGTAGCCATCGGTAAACTGGAAAAGGCTCTCCCCACAGAACTCAGGGTTAAGCGGAGTGATGCACAACTCCTCCTGCACTTCACGGATCGCGCAGGCCAGCAGGGTTTCACCGGGCTCAAGCCGCCCGCCCGGCCCATTGATTTTCCCGGCCCCCAGGCCACGCTTTTTACGAATCAGCAGAATTTGCCCATCCTTGATAACAAACGTCAGCGTAGCAGGGTCAACAGCCTGCCAGGTGTTCCAGTCAATATCCTGCAGCGTTTGCATCACTCAATTCCTGGCTGTTGAAAGATAATTAACAATACCTCAGCCTGGCGTTTGGCGGCAGCATTAATTGGTGATATTGGCGGTTAAGCCAACTGGTGGCAGGAACTGACCTATACTGCGCCCTGTGTTTCCAGAACAAGACAGGTACCGCAGTCCACGTCAAACGGTCTGGCACCAACGGCGATAGCCTGGAGCCTGTCCGAGAGCTCTGCTCCTGACTCTTGAGGCACTAAATTTTCTTCGTCCAATCCAGGAGTTTTACCATGAATCCACTTCCATCAGAGTTGTCGCCTGGATCTTTGTTGGCGCCCCCGGTAACAGCGAGCGCCCTGCCCAAACCGCCCCCTGAGGCATGTACTTTCTGCAAGGAGCCATTGTTCAATGGACGTTCTGTTGTGCTATTGCCCTGTCAGCACCGGTTCCATATAGCCTGTAATGAAACCTGGGCTGATGGTCACCAGCTGGGTGACTGGACTTGCAGGATCTGCGATGCAACGCCCACAACGCTTGACACGGTTGGCCTGAGTGATGACCGGTACGCTACCCTGGCAGATCGTACTGAAAACCTGAAACTGCGGCTGTTCAAAGCATGTCAGGACGGAAATCTCGCTACAGTGACCAGTGCGGTGGAAGAGGACCCATCGGTTATCACCGGGACAATCGAGCTTGAGGGTCGCAAGGGACATTATGAACCCATTCATGTTGCTGCCCTCTATGGGCATGTACCCATTATCGGGTTCCTGCTTGACAGGGGGGCCGATGTCAATGCGCCATTTGAGGCCGATAAACTTTCGCCCATTGAACTGGCTGCCAGGGAAGGTCATGCGGAGTTAGTCGAGTATTTGATTGGTCGGGGTGCAAAAAATCTGGATTTGGCGCTCAGGTTGTCAACCAGAAAAGGTTTCTGCGATGTGGTTCAGAAACTGACCGATCATGGAGCTGACGTTAACTTTGTGCATGAATTTAATTATGGAGACAAGGTAATCGGGTTTACTCCCCTTACTTTTTCTGTGGCTTCAGAGTCAGCTGCGCAATTGATTGAGTTGTTGATATCACAAGGCGCCAGGGTCACTGGTGCCTCCCTGTGGTTGGCTGCTGAACTTGGTAAGACCGATATCGTTAAGCTTCTGATCGCCCATAAAGCTGATGTCAACGATCTGGATGGGTGGATAATCTGCACCGCAGCCAGGTCCAATCGACTGGAGGTGGTCAGGGAGTTACTTGCCAATGGTGCCGAGATTGACAAGGCTGAAGGCACTCAGACTGCCCTGGGTTATGCTGCTGAGCACGGTTGTGTCGATATGATCCATTTGCTGGCGGATGCCGGTGCCAGCCCTGGCCCCCGGGTATTGTCCAATGGCAAAAGCAGCCGGAGCCCCCTGTGCATTGCTGCTTATGCCGGGCAAAATGACAGCATCAAGGCACTGATCGAGCACGGTGCCGGGGTTGATATCGCCGATTATCGGGGTGCTACACCGCTGACAGAGGCTATTCGCGCTGAAAATATCGCCCTGGTGAGAGAGCTGGTTGGGCGCTACAAAGCGTCGGTGAATAACCAGGCAGAGATTTTTATACCGTTGCCGGCAATGCCAATGTCCCATGAGTTCTTTGGGGGCAGGCAGAAGATTGTGCTTTCTCCGCTGGCCTTTGCCATGCTTATTGATGCAAATCCAATCATTCATTTCCTGATTGATGCCGGCGCGGATGTTAATGCTCTTCAAGGGTTGGCACTGCGGCTGGCAATTATGAAGGAAAATGCCGGGGCTGTGTCGAAGCTGATTGGTAGCGGTGCTGACCTTTGCCGGGCCTTTGATACCGGAGAGATGCCCCTGGCATTAGCAACCCGCCTGAAACATCCGGCTATTGTTATGGAACTTTTACGTCATAGGGCACCGCTCTCTGAAATCAGTCTGCCACAGGATTTGCTGGATTCGGGTGTTGATTAAGACAACAATTCAAGATACTGCCGATCATTTCGGTGCCTTCTTCCTATTTTATCCTGATGCCAATAAAATGCAGCTCTCGACGACTGTTGTATAGGGTCTGAACAATGAACACTGCCCTGCGTAGACAAATTCTCGATGCCTTCAATTTCCGTCACGCCTGCAAAAGCTTTGATGCCAGCCGGAAAATACCCGATGAGGACTTTAATTTCATTCTGGATGCCGGACGCCTTTCGCCGAGCTCGTTTGGCTTTGAACCCTGGAAGTTTCTGGTGATCCAGAATCCGGACTTAAGGGCAAAGATCAAAACCGTCAGCTGGGGGGCCCAGGGACAGTTACCCACCGCCAGCCATTTTGTCATCATTCTGGCCCGCAGGGAAAACAGCATGCATTATGAGTCTGAATATATCCTGGACCATATGCGTAATGTCAAACAGCTGCCCGAAGATGTCGTGGATATGATCAGCGAGTTTTACCGCGACTTCCAAAACCGTGACTTCCGGCTGACCGAGTCCCCCAGGGCCATGTTTGACTGGGCCTGTAAACAGACGTATATCGCCCTCGGTAATATGATGAGCGTGGCTGCCCAGATTGGCATTGACTCCTGCCCCATTGAAGGTTTCGACCGTGACAAGCTGGAGCCACTGATGGAACAGGAAGGCCTGCTGGATAGAAGTGAGTTTGGCGTCAGCGTGATGGTCGCCTTTGGTTACCGGGAAAACGAGCCTTACCCGAAAACCCGCCTCCGGCAGGAAGCGGTTGTTGAGTGGCACTAATCAATCACTCCGCCAGGTCGCTGAGGCATACCAGCGTCAGATGGTTGCTCTCAAAGCCGCCTGTATCAATAAAGTGGGTATTACCCAGGGTGACCGGTTGATCAACAATGGTATGGCCACAGAAGATGTGGTCAATGCCTGCAACCACGGAATCGTCCCCGCTTTGGATCCGGGACCTGGACCATTGCATCGCCCATACCAGATCCGGGTCCGATGCTATTTTGCCCGGATTCCAGACCGGCAACGGATACTCTGCATGGCAAATGGCCGCCTGCCTGTCGCCAGGGAGATCAACCGAGATCAGCACTGGCTGCTCAGAAGCCCGGTCTGCATACCGGTTCATTTTTTCTGATGACACCTGCAGGTGCCATTGACCGCCACAAAGTACCCACTGTGCAATCTCATGGGAGGATGGATGCCTGACCGTATCAATCATGCACTGCTCATGATTGCCACGGACACAGTGAAACCATGGCTCCTCCATCAGGGCAAGGCACTGCTCTGATGCCGGTCCCCGGTCAATCAGGTCGCCACAGCTGAAACAACGATCTTTTTCCTGGTCGAAGCCGACGTTGGCCAGTGAGGACATCAGGAGATCATACATGCCATGCAAATCGCCAATAACAAAATCACGGCCAGCTTCATTCTGACGGAAATGCTGGTAAAACATAAATCCTCCCTGGATTTCTGACTAGGTTTGTGCGTCCACGTCTATGGTTCGCCTATTACCAGTTTAGCCATTCCATCATCAGGATTACCGGAAGTGCTGACACTCCCCGCCCTATCCGGCGAGGGTTCTTGATCGCTCAAGAACGTTTCTGTTTCACAGTCCGTAGCTCAGGGA
>NZ_JAHHPP010000217.1 GCF_024606265.1 Endozoicomonas sp. SESOKO1 | reverse complement strand
TCCCACATCCATGTGGTCGTGCGCGAGATACGGGGCAGTTTATGAAATATCCGGGTTAGGAGCTGTCTGGAAATAACTTCCCTATTTTTATTGCCTGACTCCGTTCGGAATTTTTTCCTGTCATCATTGTCTAATTCGTAAGGTTGCCATTCGACCGACCGGTATTGCAGCCTGAATAGCAAACTTTAATTACAAACCACAATGATGTATGCAGAACCCATTGGGCTTAGCAATAAGCTTAATTAAAGGAGATTAGATTATGCATGGAAATCAACCTGTTGGCGCTGGCCAAACAATGCCTCCTTCTGCCAATGACCAGCCTCCTTCCTATGCGAGTGTTTTGAACGACATACAAACGGAACAAGCACGGTTCTCCTCCCTCACGACAACCGTTGAAGCGCAGACTGTCAGCCTTATCCAGACAATGTCTGAGGAGCACCAGTTTCAACCAAAAAAACTCGCTAAATCACTGGTTGACCATTTGATAGAGTATTTTGATCTGACAGACACGCAACTTTCACCAACTGGCAACAGTAATAACAGTAATATATATGTTAACGATCAAAACCCAATCGAACCGAATTTATGGAATTGGGTCGATTGGGAAAGTCAGCTGTACAGAACCTACCCTTGCGGTGATGACGATCAATTACGTTCAATTAAAAATTCCAAAATTCTGGAACAAGTAGAAATCAGAATCGACGTTCATTTTGCTCAAAATTACCATCTGTTCACTCGCCTTAAACACCTGACTTCAGTCAAAGAGAGCATTGGTGCCTGGTCACTTGAAAAAATGGTTAGTTTTCTGGAAATCAAAGAGGTGCTCCGTCATAATTGCTTACCAGTTACCCCCATCATTCAGGATTGCATCAGGGCTGGCTTTTTCCCGAGAGCGTTGATTGATGATTTATATAAGATGGCAATACCGGACAGCATCCGTTAGCAGAGCAGTCCCACAGGCTTAAAACCCGGTAAAAGGCAACCATGAGTCCGGTGTTTTGTAATACGACATTCTGAAAAAGCGTGTCGGGCTTATCCCGTTATGAAATGATATCAAGCACAGCTTTATAACAAGATCACCACTTACATCCTACCGCTTCGACCCGGTCATCAGCCCATAAACAACTTCCTGCCGACTGTTGATGGTACGCAAACATTCTTTTCCGGCAAACTGAACTGCAAAAAGGTTTTACCCTGCATCATTGTGTGGTGCAAAATGTGCCGCAAAAGGAAACAACACGGTAGCGCCATGAGCAAAAAGCACTTCAACCAGGAGCTTATTCAGTTCCTCAACGCTTCTCCAACCCCTTATCATGCGGTAGCCACCATGGTGGCCAAACTGCAGGAAGCGGGCTTTCAGCAACTGAGTGAATCAGAATCCTGGTCTCTCAAAGAAGGTGGGAAATATTACGTAACCCGCAATGGATCTTCCATCATTGCGTTTACCATGGGCAAACCCGGGGCAGGCGCCAGAATGGTGGGAGCGCACACCGACTCTCCCTGCCTGAAAGTAAAACCACAGCCAGAACTGAGCAAGCACAGCTATTTCCAGCTGGGTGTTGAGGTTTATGGTGGCGTCCTGTTAAACCCATGGTTCGATCGAGACCTCTCCCTCGCCGGCCGTGTCCAATACCTCAACCATCAGCAACAGCTTTGCCATCAACTGATCAATTTTGAGCGTCCTGTCGCCATTATCCCCAGTCTGGCCATTCACCTGGACCGCGAGGTCAATAGTGGCCGCGCAGTCAATCCACAAACCGATATCCCACCTATCCTGTTCCAACTGACCGATGGCGAGACCGTCGACTTCCGGGAACTGCTGAAAGAGGAACTCATTCGCCAGGGACACAACGACTGCCAGGAAGTGATGGAATATGACCTCTCTTTCTATGACACCCAAAGCGCGGCGGTTATTGGCCTGAAAGATAGCTTTATCGCCAGCGCCCGACTGGATAATCTGCTCAGCTGCCATGTTGGCCTGGAGTCGCTGATCAATCACCGGGAATCAGACGCCACAGCCCTATTGGTGTGCAATGACCATGAGGAGGTCGGCAGTGTCTCAACCACCGGAGCCCAGGGTCCCTTCCTGAAGAGCGTACTGGAAAGAATTTATGGTACCGGTGAGTCACTGACCAGGGCCATGAATTGCTCCATGCTGATTTCAACGGATAATGCCCACGGCATCCATCCCAACTATGCCAGTAAGCATGATGAGCATCACGCTCCGAAACTGAACCATGGGGCTGTCATTAAAGTCAACGCCAACCAGCGTTATGCCACCAATGATGAAACCTCGGCGCTTTATCGCACGCTTTGCCAGGCCAGCGGCAGCAAAGTTCAGCACTTCGTTACCCGAACCGATATGGCCTGTGGTAGCACTATTGGCCCACTGACCGCCGGTGTGCTTGGTGTACGCACACTGGACCTTGGGCTGCCAACGTTTGGCATGCACTCGATCAGAGAGCTGGCCGGAAGTGATGATGCCTTCGAACTCAGCAAAACCCTGTCCCATTTTATGGCACTGGCTGAACTGCCATTCACTGAATAATTGTAAACTGGCTCTCAAAAGGGAGCCAGCAAACTCCCGGGATATTGTTTATCTTCGCTTCGCTCAATTACATTTATTGACAAAACTCAACGCAACCCCCGTCATACGTACAATTTCAGACTCCAATTCTTCTACCGATATTGCTATGATTAACGATGCCAATTGACCAGACACCATAACAGGCAA
Organism: Endozoicomonas sp. SESOKO1; assembly: GCF_024606265.1. Classification (GTDB taxonomy): domain Bacteria; phylum Pseudomonadota; class Gammaproteobacteria; order Pseudomonadales; family Endozoicomonadaceae; genus Endozoicomonas. Next base: position 9,558 of record NZ_JAHHPP010000217.1, on the reverse strand, counting down.
ACACATGAAACCCCAAGCCAATAGCCGGCCAACACTGCGCCCAACCCTTAACTCCAAGAACGATTTTTCAATTCATCGCAGTACTTTTAATCCGGTTAAGCCGCTACTCAAGGCTGCTGCAACATTACCTGCTGCAAAGTCATTTGATGAGACTGGCGGTTTTATCAAAGGCTATAACTGATCATTATTCCCACGTAAAAAACCACAAACCATGGGCACAGTAGAGAATTTAAACTGTGCCTTCCTGTTTCTTCGCTGTAAACTCCCTACTCTAACCTTCCCACCAAATGAACCATTGATTTTTGCCAAGAGCCTTGTTGGAATAGAACTCATAAAATGTTTTACCAGCAAGGGATTAATGGCCTGATTTACAATATGAAAACTCGACGACTGTCATCCATCATGTGACTGTATTATGCTGTATTCATCCTCAGGGAATATTCAAGAGTTTGACTGCCTGAGCGATGACTTGAGTAATGCCTTAAGTTATGGAAAGTGTCTTAGCCGTTAGGTTACTACTGGGCCAGGAAGGCACACTTCAACAGACGAATGACACGGAGCTAACGCCTCTATGATATCGAAACTGCAGCCAGCCAAAAGATTTAAGCTGTTCTTTTCAGCGCTGCTTTTCACAGCACTTCTCTCAGGCAATCCCGCTCAAGCCGTCGATAAGGACATCAGCCAGCCAGTACCCACTCTGACGCCGAATCTGCAGCAGGCCATTGCCAGCGTTCATGTGGTACAACTGCTTTCAAGAAGCCACTATCGAAAGATCCCCCTTGACCAGAATAATATGGAAAAGGTGTTTGATCGCTATCTTGATCGGCTGGACCCAAACCGCAGTTTTTTCCTTCAGTCCGATATTAATGAGTTTGAGCCTTACCGGAAAAAACTGGGAGACTCGCTGAAAAGCGGTGACCTTAATCCTGCCTTTGCCATCTTCAACCGCTACCGTGAGCGAGCAGAAGAACGGGCACGATTCATGCTGAAACAGTTGGAGATGGGCATTAAAGATCTGAACCTCAAGAAAAATGAAGAGCTTGTGATTGAGCGTAAGGATGAACCCTGGCTTAGCAGCAAGCAGGCCCAGCAGCTGCTTTGGGTCAAGCAGCTAAAAGACAGCGTATTAAGCCAGAAGCTGAACAATAAAACCGATGAAGAAATTATCAATCAGCTGCGCAGAAGAAACACCAACCTGCTCCGCAGGCTGCACCAGAGCAAAAGCGAAGATGCCTTTCAGACCTATATCAACGCTTTCGCGGGCATATACGACCCTCATACTCAGTATTTCTCGCCCCAGACGGCTGAAAACTTTGATATCAACATGAGCCTCTCTCTTGAAGGTATCGGCGCCGTACTCTCTGCAGAGGATGAATACACCAGGGTAGTCAGCGTTGTTCCCGGTGGCCCGGCGGAGAAAGCCGGACAGCTGAAGCCGGGTGATAAAATCATCAGCGTTGGCCAGGGCAAGAAAGGCAACCTGGAAGATGTGGTGGGCATGCGTCTGGATGATGTGGTCAAATTGATTCGAGGCGCCAAACACACCCTGGTTCGTCTGGAGATTATTCCCGGCAGCAGCAAAGACAGCAGCACCCGGGTTTACGAGATTGTCCGGGATCGGGTCAAACTGGAAGAACAGGATGCCGCCAGCCAGATTATCGAAGTGCCCACGAATGGCAAGACCAGTCGTATCGGAGTGATCGAGCTACCCACCTTTTACATCGACTTCAAGGCTGCCCAGACCGGCGACCCCGATTATAAGAGCACAACCCGTGACGTCCGCAAATTGCTGGCAAAATTAAAGAAAGAGAAAGTGGATGGCCTGATTATCGATCTTCGCGGCAATGGTGGCGGCTCATTGCAGGAAGCCAATGAATTGACTGGGCTATTTATCGATAAAGGGCCTACCGTTGTCGTCCGTAATAATCGCGGTCGCTCTGAGCGACAGGAAGACCCGGACTCAGAGCAGCTCTATGATGGTCCCATGGTGGTGATGATCGACCGCCTCAGCGCTTCCGCTTCGGAAATTTTTGCCGGGGCCATGCAGGATTACGGCCGGGCGCTGATCGTTGGCAGCCAGAGTTACGGCAAAGGTACCGTTCAGAGCATCCAGCCACTGAACCACGGACAGCTGAAACTGACACTGGCCAAGTTCTACCGGGTTTCTGGCCAGAGCACGCAGAATCGTGGTGTTATACCCGATATCATCTTCCCTTCCCTCTACGATGGCCGGGATATTGGTGAGGACACCCTACCGGATGCACTGCCCTGGGACAATATCTCACCGGTATCCTACAGACCTTATGCAAATTTAGGCCCCTACCTTCCGGAGCTGCAGAAAAAGCATGAAAACCGTACCCGCAAAAATGCTGATTTTGTTTACCTCCATGAGATGAAGGACTATTTCGAACATTATGAAAACCTGAAAAAGGTTTCCCTGAATCAGGAAAAACGACAGCTGGAGCTGCAAACCATGCGCAGCCAGCGACTGGCCATTGAAAATCGCCTGAGAAAATCCAATGGCCAGCCGTTGCTGAACAACCTTGATGAGCTGGAGGAGATCAACAATCAGGAACTGGAACAGAAGAAAAAAGATAAAGAGCCTGATGCCTTCCTGCAGGAAGCCGGTGTCATCCTGACCGACATGGTGAAAGCCAGCAACAACAAGCAACTCTTTACCCGCCGCTCCGGCTAAAAGTCAGCATTGATTAACATGCCCGCTCTTGCGGGCTTTTTAATGCCAAGCACAATCCCCTTGCGCCAACATAGCTGTCGCCTCTCCTGAATTTAAAAACCTGAACAGGGGGCAGCCAGTGAGTGATCAATGGCCCGCTATTCAGAAAAGTTCAAAGAGTCCATCATGCAAAAGATGATGCCACCCAATAATGACAGGTTTGATAATTATTATGCAGTAGAAATTTCAACACACTACACTAGCTCCTGCATCCATGCAGTCGTGCGGCGTTATAACTCCGGTCACATAGCTAAGGAGGCTGACCGGGAATAGACTGCCCACTTAGCCAGAAATATACGATTTCATTTGGCGAACTGCTTATCTGATCAATCCTTTGACATCAGGTTTCAGGAAAATAACAAACGGGGTAGTGAAAGTGAGCTTGACAGCGGGGTCCGCTATAGAGTCAGCGGCATGCAAAGATGATAAAGCAATGTCAGGCGTTTTTTCCACACACGAAGCCATCATGGAAATGTTAGTTCTGCAATCTGAACGGGATACTGCAAAGGGCCTGAAAACGGCAATCCTGGCATCAGGGTACCCGGGGTCACCACTGGGCGAAGTGGATTCGGCGCTGAGAAAAAACCATGAAAGACTTCAACGTCACCGGATTCATTATCTGCCAGGTGTTAACGAGGAACTGAGTGCTACCGCTTTGATGGGCTCCCAGATGGCGGCCCTGTACCCGGGAAATGATTATGATGGCATCCTGGGGCTGTGGTTTGGGAAGTCTCCCGGAGCAGATCGCTCCGGTGATGCCTTCAGGCACGGAAACTACGCCGGTGTCAGCGAATACGGAGGCGTTCTGGTTCTGGTGGGAGATGATGCCACCAGCTCATCATCGGCACTGCCTTCATGTTCAATTATTACCTTATATGACCATTGTATGCCGGTGTTGTGTCCGGGAAATCTCCGGGAACTGATTGAATTTGGACTTTTCGGCTTCGAGCTGTCCCGTTATTCCGGTCTCTGGGTTGGGATAAAAGTGTCGTCTGTTATCGGTAGTTTAAGCGAAACCCTGGATTTTTCCATGCCTTTTCCGGTTATCAGCAAACCAGAGCCCGGAAACCCTGAACAGCTATTGGTACCGAGAGTCATATCCAAATTGTTGCCTCCCGGGACCATGCGTGTGGAACGTGACATTCATACTCATCGCGAAGCGAATGCCATCGCCATGGCGGCGGTCAACGGCCTGAACGCTATCACTTGCTGTGATGCAGAAAAGGCCAGGTTGGGCATCTTGGCTGCCGGGGAAACCTACTATCACCTGATGGCCGCGTTTGCACTGCTTGGCCTGAAGCAACAGGATCTCCAACAGTACGACATTCGGCTGCTGAAGTTGGGTATGGTCTATCCATTGGATCCGGACATCATTATTCGCTTTGCCAATGGCCTGGAACGACTTGTAGTGATTGAAGAGAAACGGGGGTTTATTGAGTCAAGGGTTAAGACCATTCTTTATTCCGAGTCAAATAACCCTGTCGTTTGTGGTAAGCAGGATGAATACGGAGCCTGTCTATTTCCCCCCTGGGGAGGGCTGGATGCAGAAACTATTGCCGTTGCCCTTGAACCCTACCTGCAGCTATGGAGTACCGCCAATACCTGTTTATCGCCTGTCGTGAGGCCGGATTATGTCGGGCAGGGGCCACAGAGATTACCCTATTTTTGTTCCGGTTGTCCCCACAGCCGTTCTACCCGGTTGCCTGCAGGTGCCCTGACTGGCCTGGGTGTTGGCTGTCATGGTATCCAGGCCTTGCATTCAAACGACATTGGAAGCATGACCCAGATGGGAGGAGAGGGTGTCCAGCTGGTTGGTATGTCTCCATTTCTGAATATCCCGCACCAGTTCCAGAATATAGGCGATGGCACGTTTTTTCACTCTGGTTCCCTGGCGATAAGACAGGCCGTTGTGGCCAATAGCAATATTACCTTCAAGCTGCTTTATAACAGCGCTATCGCCATGACAGACAGTCCGTTGCCGAAAGAAAATATCTCGACCCCTGTGCTGGTCATGATGCTCTATGCTGAGGGAGTCAGGCAGGTAGCAGTGGTCAGTGATGATATCCGGCGCTATCAGGACCAGCTGGATCAACGCACAATGGTTGGAATGGCTGACGATCTGGATACTGTCCAGACTCGGTTAAGTCGTATCAAGGGGGTTACGGTGCTTATTTATGATCGTACCTGTGCCCTGGCCAGACGAAGAGATCGGCAAAACAATAACACGCCGCTGGACTATGTATATATTAACCAGCAGTTGTGTGAAGGCTGCGACCAGTGTGTTCTTGAGTCAGGTTGTCTTAGCCTGCTGCCGGAGGATACTGAATTTGGCCGGAAGCTGAAAGTGGATCAGGCCAGCTGCAACCACGACCTGGCCTGCATAAAAGCGCTTTGCCCTGCTTTGGTGACCATTAAAAATGGTCATCGAACGACGTTTACATCTTCGTCCCTGACCCGTGATATCCAGATTGCCCTGCCCGATCCCATAGCAAAAAGCGGTACCACCAACCTGTATATTACCGGCATGGGAGGCACCGGGGTGACCTCCATGGGGCAAATTCTGGCCAGCGCCGCATCAACCGATGGTAAATTCGTCTCTCTGGTCAATAAAAAGGGGCTAAGCCAGAGGGCAGGAGTGGTTGGCTCACATTTGAAGATTTCCGAGACTGCCGATATCAGCAGCCCAATCATTGTTCCGGGCAGTGCAGACGCTTATATTGTGCTGGATGTATGGTCTGCTTTAGCGGCTGACTCATTAAAGTTGACCTGCGTTGACAAGACCGTTGCCGTGATATCTACGGCCAGGTTTTCATCGCTTAATTTACACAACAATTTACACAACAATTTACACAACAATTTACACAACAATGTATCGATAAATAAAATGACCATTGCTGATGCTGTGGATGCCATACAGGAACACACTGATCGAGAGCGTAATGTCTGTTTCGATTTTTGTGAACTGGCTGAGTTGGCATTTAACCGCAGAGAGTTGGCAAATATTATTATCCTTGGGACTGCATACCAGCGGGGAATTATCCCATTAGCAAGATCATCCCTGGAATCGGCCATTGTTGCAGCCCTCGGTGATGGTAGTGCTGTCCGACAGGCATTTTTGCTCGGGCGAAAGCTGTGTCTTGACCCGGATGCACTGTTCAAATCGGTTGCATCTGTGAAGGGTACAGCCAGCAATATTTATGACCGCTTCTTGTTGCGTATCAGGGAGTTGGAGGATTATCAGAATATTCACTACGCCAGAAAATATCAGGATTTTGTGCGCCGGGTGTTGGCTGTTGATGAATCAATGGGGCACACGGAACTCAGTACGGCGGTGATTCTTAATTTATACCAATTGATGGCCAGCAAGGACGAATATGAAGTGGCCCGTCTTTACCTTAAACCAGACTTTCAGACTGGGGTGAAGCGAATGTTTGGCCACAATGCAGCACTTTCCTACCACTTTGCCCTGCCCTTTAGCCAAAAGAAATTCCAACTGCCATCATGGGGTAAATGGCTCCTTAAATTACTAAGATATTGTCGTTTTTTGCGAGGTTCCCGGTTTGATATTTTTGCCTATAGCAATATTCGCAAACTGGAAAAAGAGGCATTGGCGAGGTATCAGTCGGTTATTAACCAACATTTAGAATTTATCACCCACGACAACTATAAGGATATGGTCGAATTCGCCCAATTACCTGAACAGATTCGGGGCTATGGCCAGGTAAAAATAAACACCATTACCGCATTCCTGAAGAAAGCGGAACGTTTTGGTTTTGTCAGTCGAGAAAGAATACCGACACGACACTGGGACTCCTGAATAATATATTTTTAATTGATTATCTGACAGTAATTAATAAGTGACTTATATTGGAGTGTCGTTGTTCAGAGAAAAGTCAAACTGGAAGATACCACTGATTCTTGTGCCAACCGTGGTGTGAATTTGCCTTGGTTAATAACGGGCATGGGGGATATGTTTAATGTGCGAGTTTCTCAATGGTCAGTTTTCTGCCGGTCTGGTCGCCATGGGGGGTTATCTGCCTGGTAAAAACATCAGGGAAAAGGACGCTTCCCAGTTGCCCACCTATCTTGCCAAGCAGACTCGCCTGCACCATGATTATTTAAAACCCATCTCGGAAAATGGCTTGCTGCCGGGAACCGTAGAAACGAATTATGACGGGTGGCAAAGTCAGCCATGGTATAAGGCGTGGTTTGATCGTCTGCCGGATAAAAAGAAGAGTAATCCGTTTGCAGGGATTGAAACTCGTTGCCGGGTACCGGTAGACCCGGAATCCAGGGCTAACGCTATCCGGCCCCATCTGATGCTATCTTCTGATGCCGAGACTCTGGCCGGTGCGCTTGCTCTTTATAATGCAGGAATGGATCAAAGCATGGTTGACTTGCTGATGGTCAGTTCCCTTGTGCCGGACCGACATGTTCCCCTGAATGCTTCACTGGTTCAACATAAACTCAAGTTGCCCAACGCTGGTGCCTATAACATTGATACCTGTTGTTCCTCGTTTATTACCATGCTGGAAATGGCAGCTCTCTACGTACGTTGTGGTTTGAAGCGCAATGTGATGATTATTGGCAGTTCTATTGATTCACATATTAGCGATAAATCCAATTACTACAGTCCGAATACCGGCGATGCGGCTATCGCCGGTATTGTATCCAGGGTGGACGATGGATACGGGTATATTAGCTCACACTCCATCAGCCAGGGAGTTCGCCATGCTGCCATTGTCTTTCAGCGTCGTCGGCCCAGGCTGTCTGCCATTACCTCGCAGGGGCCCGATTTTGAACAGGAATTTGTTACCTTCAACGACCCGTCACTCTGCAGGGAAATGGCCGAAAATTGCCGGAATGACATAGTGAATGTTGTAGATGGAGCCTTGGGCAAGGTGGGCTACAGCCGTGAGGATATTGATTTTCTTGTTGCCCATCAACCTGTTCACTGGGCGGGCAATGCCTGGCGAGAGGCGCTCGGTGTTCCTGCCGGTAAATACCATGAAACGTTCCGGCACTACGGGAATATCGCCGTTGCCTCGGTAGCAGTTAATCTTCTGGATGCGCTGGAAAAAGGGAAAGTGAATTGCGGTGATAATGTTGTGATGGTGTCGTCAGGTGCCGGTGAAAACCATGGCGCTTTATTGCAAAAAATCTCACCCCGTCTTTTGCAAGTCAATGGTTTGTGAGCATCGCTTTGTTAATCAACTAGATGTTGGATGAAAGCGGAGATATTTATGGCTGTTAATATCCTTGGTGTTGGTGCCTATTTACCAGAGAATACTGTCAGTAATAATGAGTTTGATTACAAATCCAGAGGTGTGACTGATGAGTGGCTGCTAAGCGCGGGAATCAAAAACAGGCGATTTGCCAGTAGTCATACTGATTATATGGATCTGGCTTACCGTGCATCGCTCAGAGCCATAACACAGGCGAGCATATCAGTTGACGATATTGGCTTACTGATTTTGGTTGCCAGCACTATTAATGCCGAATGTATTATCCCGACCGGCATCGCTGAATTAAAAGATAGGCTGAAACTCGGAAATTGCCTCTATCTGCATATGCTGGAATCTTGTAATGGTGTCATCCAGGCAATGGAGTTCGGGGCTTATGCAATCGAATCCGGACAGACTGACAATGTATTGATTGTCTCCAGTGAGACATTTTCCAAACTACAGGACGATACATCTGAAGCATCCATGAAAATTGCCATGAGTATGGGGGATGGCGCAGGAGCGATTATTTTAGGCGTAGATGGTCAACAAAATGGCCGGATCGCAGCACATATCACCAGTGATTCCAGGTTTCAAAGTGGCCTGGTCATGCAGGTTAATAAAAACATTAAAGACAACAGGGCCAGTAATAAAATCAGTTTCAGGTTCAGAGAATTGATGTCGATGGCTGAACCCCTTAAGCCTGAAGGTGTTTTTGATAAGCTAAAGATTTTCTCGACTCAAATGATATCGGATGTAATCAATAAGGCGTTGGCAAAAGCAGGTTTGAGTGATCATGAGATTGATTTTTTTATTCTCCATCAACCAAACAGGGCATTTCTTGAATCCTGGAAGGAAGCGCTGGGTATTCAGCAGAATAAGACGGTAGATACTTTAGAAGAATATGGAAATGTATCCTCCGCTTCGGTATTGATCAACCTGACGATGGCGTGTCAGCTCAATAAGATACGTTCAGGTGATACCATAGTAATGGCTTCTGTGGGGGAAAATAGTGCGGGTTGCAGTATCTGGACATGGAATAATGATAAAAAACCTGATAACTATTTACTTAACGAACAGCCAATGACGTTTGCAGGGCAGTTAATTAACTCAAGAAACTATACAACTAATGAATTGTGGGAAAGATTTATCTTGCCTGACTCGGAAGTTGCCCGCAAGCCCGGTGAGTTTTTCACTCAGCATGTTGCTAACATGGCGGTTTTTGAACAGGTTTCCACTGTTGATGCATTTGACTATGTCAGCGATATCAGGAAACTGGAAGAGTGGACGATGTCCATACAAAATCTGCGGATTGCCAAAGATGATATCTATGAGGGAGATGAGTCATTGGCACCTGCTGGCAGGGTCTTTTTACGTTGTCTTGCTTGCCGGGAAGCGTATCGAATCAATTGGCTGGTAGGGCATGACAACCCTGATGATCTTTGGATGAATTACCAGTGTCAGTTGTTGGATGCTCAACCGTTGCTTGGCAGGCCTGGTTCTGTCTTGTTATGGATAACTTATGGCCATGCCCGGTTTTTAAATGATCCTTTGTATGCAAAAGCGTTTGGCTTAATGTATAGCGCCCATAATATTGAAATT
>NZ_JAHHPP010000216.1 GCF_024606265.1 Endozoicomonas sp. SESOKO1 | reverse complement strand
GCATGAAATGCATATCCTGAATCATGCTTTCAAAGCGCAACAGGTGAAATATCAGCGGGGTCGAAATGTTGTAAGGCAGGTTGCCAATGATTCGCAGCGGTCGTTCATCGGTTTTCAGGCTGGCAAAATCAAACTTCAGTGCATCGGCTTCGTGAATATGAAAGTTCGGGTTCAGGCCAAAGCGCAGGAGCAGGGTGGGAATCAGGTCCCTGTCCAGCTCCACGACATCCAGTCCACCAGCACGTTCAAGAACGTCGGCGGTCAGGGCACCTTGGCCGGGACCAATCTCAACCAGATGCTCACCCTGTTTTGGGTTGATCGACGCCACGATCTCACCGATAACGCCATGATCGTGAAGAAAGTTCTGGCCGAAACGTTTGCGGGCCTTATGGTAAGGAACGTCTGTCTGGGGCATGAAGAGTATTGCTCATCCGGGGGAGAAACTGTCGAGGACCCATCAGCCATGATAAAACGATGACATGGCTACCGGTCAAACCGGCAATAATAACCCCCGACTGCCGTTTTTTCCAGAAGTCTGGTCAGGGGGAAGCCATATCCAGCGCTGTTTCAATGGCGGTGTACAAACTGCCGGAATCAATGTTTCCTGTGGCCGCAAGATCAAGGGCGGTACCATGATCGACAGAGGTGCGTACAACAGGAAGTCCAAGGGTGATATTGACGGCCTTGCCAAAGCCCTTGTATTTGAGAACAGGTAATCCCTGGTCATGATACATGGCCAATACGGCGTCAGCTTGTTGCAATAGCTTTGGATTGAACAGCGTGTCAGCGGGTAAGGGGCCGGTCAGGTTCATCCCCTGCGCCCTGCAATGGTGCAGAACGGGAATAATGGTTTCAATCTCTTCCATTCCCAGGTGGCCACCCTCACCGGCATGGGGGTTCAGTCCACAGACAAGGATATGAGGCGTGCTGATCGCAAACTTATCCCGTAACTCCCGATGAAGAATATGGATAACCTGGGTCAGGGAGCCATGGGTGATCGCTGAAGAAACCTCTGAAAGGGGCAAATGGGTGGTCGCCAGGGCAACCCTTAGGCCCTCGGTAGCCAGCATCATTACAACCTTTTCGGTGTGGGTCTGTTCAGCAAGAAACTCAGTGTGGCCACTGAAGGGAATACCGGCGTTATTGATGACTTCTTTATGGACAGGGCCTGTCACCATCCCATCGAAGAGGCCGTCCATGCAGCCATGCAGTGCCAACTTCAGGGTATCGAGAACATATTGACCGTTAGCGGGGTCAACAGACCCTGCGGTTGCGGGAGTAGCCATGGAGACCGGGGCAACAAGCAGGGTGTTTGCCCCGGCAGGTTCCCTGATATCCGGGTTGAAGTGTTGCAGGTCAACTGAGAGACCCAGCTGTTTTGCCCGATGTGCCAATAGCTCCGGATCGGCCGCTATCACCAGCTGTACCGGTCTTGAAAAAACATGGCCCTGAGTCGCCAGCATCAGGCAAAGGTCGGGGCCGATACCGGCAGGCTCCCCGGCGGTTACCACCAGCCGGGAAACAGATTGGGTTAAGGCAGTTGTACCTGTCATGTCAGAGCTGAATCTCAACGTAGGCCTGGTCACGGATTTCCCGAAGCCAGACTTGCAGTTCTTCCTCAAACTTGCGATTGCCAAGCAGTTCCCTTACCTGGTTGCGGCGAACCTGGGTGCTGATGTCAGACTGTCGCTTGCCCAGCACTTCAAGAATATGCCAGCCGTAGGTGGTTCGAAATGGCTCGCTGACGACTTTTTCCGGAATGATGTTCATTACGGTCTGGAATTCAGGAACCAGTGTGTCCGGAGAAATCCATCCCATATCGCCACCGTTGAGCGCAGAAGCGGTATCGTCGGAATACGCTCTGGCAAGCTCACTGAACGCTTCACCCGCCTGAACCCGTTCGTACAGTTTCTCCGCCTGCATCTGTGACTCAAGGTTGGTGCGAATTTCATTTGGCTTGATCAGGATATGCCGGACATGAACCTGGCTCTGAACCACCTTTTTATCACCCCTGGTGTCCATCAGTTTGAAGATATGGAAACCGGCAGGGCTGCGAATCGCTGCGGATGTCTGTCCCGTGGACATTTTAACAGCCTGCTCAGCAAACAGGGTGGGGAGCTGGTCAGCTTTTCGCCAGCCCAGGTCGCCGCCTTCCAGGGCATTCTGTCCCTGGGAGTTGGCAATGGCTATGGCCTGAAAGTCTGCCCCCTGGCGAAGTTGTCCGGACAGGTCATTGGCACGACGTTCTGCGCTCTGGATCTGGTCCGGTGTGGCATTATCCGGTGTGGCAATCAGAATATGGGCCAGACGATATTCGGTCTGCATTTGCGCCAGTCCTTCGGGAGAACTCAGGAAGTTATCAATTTCCTGTTCGCTGACCTGAACACGCTGGGCAACCTGGCGCTGGCGAACCCGGTTAAGAATCATTTCCCGGCGAATTTCCTCACGGGCCTGGCTGAACGACAGACCGT
>NZ_JAHHPP010000215.1 GCF_024606265.1 Endozoicomonas sp. SESOKO1 | reverse complement strand
TACAACCAACGGCCTGATCAGACGTTTCAAGCAGTTTAATCGCTAACATCTGGTCAAATGTCCGGAATATTATGATTTCGGGCACTGGTCTTATGGACTTATTCCCACGAGGCGGTTGCAAAAAGCCATAAAAGGGTCTCTCTGCGTAGGTCGGTTCCTTTACGAACCGACCTTCGGGCAGCTTGCTTTCCCCAACCCAAGACCCCTTTGGAGCGCTCCCTCATCTGAAAAATCAGGTATCATAGAATCCATTCACCTTTTGATCATAGAAATAAGTAAAACACCATGATTTCACCATCAATCCCACTGACCGATCTCCATCGCCACCTGGATGGAAATATCCGACCTGCAACCATTCTGGACCTGGGCAGGAAGAACAACCTCCAGTTACCGGCCGACAACCTGACAGACCTGATTCCCCATGTCCGGGTCATCAGCCAGGAACCGGACCTGGTCAGTTTTTTAACCAAGTTGGACTGGGGCGTTAAGGTAATTGCTGACTACGACGATTGCCGCCGGATAGCCTATGAAAATGTCGAAGATGCCATGAATGCCCGCATTGATTATACCGAGCTACGCTTCAGCCCGTGGTATATGGCGATGACCCATAACCTTGACCCCAAAGGTGTCGTCGAAGCCGTGATTGATGGCGTTGCGGCCGGTAGTCGTGACTTCGGAGTAGCTACCAACCTGATCGGCATTCTGAGCCGTACTTTTGGCCAGGAGGCCTGTCAGAAAGAGCTGGATGCTTGTCTTGCGTTCAAAGACAAGCTGGTGGCGGTTGATCTTGCCGGTGATGAGCTGGGCAAACCCGGAACGCTGTTTGTTGACCATTTTCGCCAGGTTCGCGATGCAGGCCTGAACATCACCATTCATGCCGGAGAAGCGGCTGGCCCTGAAAGTATGTGGCAGGCCATCAGGGAACTGGGTGCGACCCGGATCGGCCATGGCGTAAAAGCCATCTATGACCCTGTGCTGATGGATTATCTGGCAGAACACAAGATCGGCATTGAGTCCTGCCTGACCTCCAATATCCAGACCAATACCTTCCCCGATATTCAGAGCCATCCACTCAGGCAGTTTCTGGACCATGGCATTCTGGCCACCATCAATACGGACGATCCGGCGGTGGAGGGCATTGATCTGCCCCATGAATATGAGATTGCTGCCCCCGCTGCCGGGCTGACACAGGATGATATCCGCCAGGCACAGGAAAATGGCCTGAGTATTGCCTTTTTGTCAGATGAAGAAAAAGTCGCTTTGCAAGTCAAGGCCCGGAACCGTAGCTGAGAGGTATCTCGTTCCCACGGTCTGCGTGGGAACGCACACCTGAACTCACAGTCAATGCAAAACCTCCTGCAAAACCTCCCCGGTACTTTCCTTTCCGACGAGCCGTTATCCAGCATCCAGCTATTCTGCCGAGTAATTATCAGTAATCAGTCATGAGTGGCTCTCGAAAAGCAGAGTATGACTTCCACCAGTATGAAGGTGATATCAACGGCCAGAAAACGGCCTATTTTGTGGTGAACAGCGGTTAAACGCCTGCAGGCAAGGAAAGGATACCGGTCATGGATTCTGAGCAAATCAATAAAGATTCAAGCAGTGAATTACTTTTCGATATTAATGGCCCATTCCAACCTGGGGGTAAGGCTCCGTCTGAGCAAATTACCGACCTCCGTAAGCTCAAGGGGCACGTGGTTGCAGAGCCTTCCGCTGAAGGGGGGCTGAAACCTGCTCAGAATCCTGCTGATCCCTGGGAGGATGACTCAAATGCCATAGAACAGAAGCTTTTTTCTGATATCAATGCGCTGCTTGCTGGCTCTGTCAGCGACAAAACTGAGCTCAAAAAAAGCCTGTCAGAACTCTACAAACAGGCTCATGAGCTGATGACCTGTTATAACCAGAGAATCCAGAACCTCTTGATGGATGACCGTTTTTTATACCGACACTCCTCGGAAATCTCAGCTTTCATGATTCGGGGGTTAATGCCACCACTGGAAAATCTGAAAAAACTGGAAAAAACGCTGGCATCCACACGGAAAAAATCAGAAGAAGAATCTGTCGATCAACTGCAAAAGTCGGCAGTCGATGAATTGGCAAAAGTTGAGAGCGTATTGAAGGATGCCAAAAGTCGGCTCACCAAATATACCAAACCCCTGAAGCCATCCCAGATACTCCAGAAACAGATGAGTCAGCGCCTGGAACGGGAAGCGTCTGAGCTACAGCAAGAACCGAAAACCTGTGTTCCCGTATCTTTGCCAGTTAAGGCCAGCGCCTCAGATAAGCCGCTATCCACGGTTAAGGTTGACCCTGCCGGCATTGCACCTTTGACACATCATAAGCGGCAGAAGCAGGGATACTCAGCGGAAGATTTACAGTCAAGGCAGCTCAAGGCGCTGGCAATAACGCTCGATACTGCCAGCCAGAAGCCAGAGAAAAGAACCATCCAGTCGCTCATCCGTTACGTGGAATCGGTATATCACCACTATGCGCCTCTCAGTCCCTTGCTGTTATTGGCCAGACAGAAGTGCGAACTGTTGTCAATGAACCCTGACAAGGCCTGTAACATATGTCAGGAGGCCATTGCCTTGCTGGAAAGTGTCTCATCCTCTGACGAGCCAGAGTTTTCCCTGGAGGCGTTGATTAACATCGACAAGGCCATTGGCAAACTGGCTGCATTTGATAAAAAGTTGCCCGGTGAAGTCTGGCAGCTATTAACAGAGCTGACACCTGACCAGGATGATAGCCGATACCATTTATTAAACTTGCTGTGTCGCAAGCTGCTGTTGGATGGCCCTACACTGTTAACACAGAAAACGGTACTGAATAAATTCAAAGACGTTGGACAGCTGTTATGCCAGACTCAGGAAAATGCTGGAGATAAGGTTTTTGACCAGCAGTTCAGCAATGTATATGGCCCGATATTCACCTCTCCAACCCACCTGAAAAAAACGCTCAATGTCGTTAATAAACCCCATGAAACTGAGGCATTGCTTCAGATGTTTGCCCGTCAGAAAACCGATGAACAAGTTCGTCTGGCAGAAACGATTGAGGCATTCAAGGCTATTGGCGATGAACAAAAGCTGGAGTGCCTGATCTCGGGAGCTGCCGCTTTTGACTCGCTGATAACGACAATACCGGAAAAGCTGGTCTCTGAAATCAATAGTTACCGACCATCTGAGCCCAGTCAGAGTCATAAGCAGTTAATACACGCGGTACTGTCAAAGTATTCGGATTATCACTCTGTAGCCAGCCCGTGAGTACTATCCACCGGACCTTTTGGCATCAAAACCTGCTTTTTTCAGATGCTCAACCATGATATCAACGTGGTCGCCCTGCAGTTCAATATTGCCATCTTTAACCGCGCCGCCACCGCCGCAGCGCTGCTTCAACTGTTTGGCAAACGCTTTCAGTTCATTGCCTGCCATCGGCAGCCCGCTGATGACCGTGACCACTTTACCGCCTCTGCCTTTTTTCTCCGGGCGAACACGGACGTTACCATCACCCACCACTTCCGGTTGGGCTGCTTCTTCCTTTATTCGACCAGCATCGGTGGAATAGACCAACTTACTTTCCGGGCTGCGTTGATAGTTGCTCATTACTGACCTCCGGGTTCAGAAAACCATCTTTATAACTCTCGAATCATACCTTCCCTTCAGTAAAGAACCACATACTGTCGTTCATTACCGCTGGCAGTGAGCGCAATAACAGCTGCTGCGGTTCCCCAGTTTTATCTCCTTAATGGCTTTGCCGCAGGTGATGCACGGCTGGCCCGCCCGGCCATAAACGGCCAGTTCCTGTTTAAAGTAACCGGGTTTGCCATCGCCCCCGACAAAATCACGCAGGGTTGTACCGCCTTGTTCAATCGCTTTGGCCAGCGTTGCTTTGATGGCGTCAACCAGTCGTTGATAGCGGTTAAGTGAGATTTTCCCACAGGCCCGGTCAGGTCTTATCCCGGCTTTGAACAACGCCTCACTGGCATAAATATTACCGACACCGACCACCACTTTATTATCCATAATAAACGTCTTCACTGACTGGCTTTTGCCCCGGGACAGTTGCCACAGCCGCTGAGCCGTGAATTCACTGTCCAGAGGCTCAGGCCCCAAATACTTGAGCAGCTGATGTTCATGGAGAGGGCGTTCAGACCAGAGAACAGCACCGAAACGGCGAGGGTCCGTGTACCTTAACCGCTGTCCATTGGTCAGAAGAATATCAATATGGTCGTGTTTTTCCACAGGGGTATCGGAGGTAACCACCCGTAGGCTGCCGGACATGCCCAGATGCAGAATCAGGTGACCTGATCCGGTGTCCAGCAGCAGGTATTTGGCTCTTCTTTTTACCTGTCTGATGGTCTTGCCACTGAGTATCTGATTAAGATTCTCCGGCACTGGCCAGCGGAGCCTGGGTTCACGGACAATGATTTCCTGGATGGTGTGACCTTCAATATGAGGCTCTATACCTCGCCGGGTCGTTTCAACTTCTGGTAATTCCGGCATAGTCGTTGATCCCGCTTGCCCACGAAACAGTTGTCACCACGGCTGCAGCATACCCCAATTTTTAATAAAAGCGTCAGCTGTCAGCGAAAATAAGGATAAACACCACGCATAATTTCTGAAATATCTGATCTAACCTTTTTTTGATTTATTGATAGAATATACAACCCTTCGCCCCGGGTCTGTATGGCGTTGGGAGTTGATTCTGTGAGCAAAAATGACAACAAATCTTTCAACCCTTGCCCGCTACCGTGGCGAGCTTCGTGAATTACTGTATCTGGCCGGGCCTATTATGGGAGCCCAACTGGCAACCACCGGTATGACCTTTGTCGACACCAGTATGGCCGGGCAATACTCGGCGATGGATCTGGCGGCCATTGCCCTTGGCTCCAGTATCTGGGTGCCGGTCTACCTGTTAATCCGTGGTATTTTAATGGCCATTACACCAACGGTTGCCCACCTGTACGGTGCAGGTCAAACCGGAGATATTGCCGGTCAGGTGCGTCAGGGGCTTTGGATTGCCCTGTTGATGAGCCTGTTGTCCCTGGGGTTTATTTACCAGTCCGATGTCGTGCTTCAGTGGTTGCAGGTTGGGCCTGAGATGGCGGATAAAACCCTTGAGTATCTACAAGCGCTTGCCTGGGGTGTACCGGCGATTTGCCTGTTCCAGGCGCTGGCCTGTTACTGCGAGGGAATGGGGAAAACCAAGCCCGGCATGGTGTTCAGTTTCGTTGCACTGGGGCTGAATATTCCCCTGAACTATGTACTGATTTATGGCAAGTTCGGGTTCCCGGAGCTTGGCGGCGTTGGCTGTGGTTATGCGACAGCCGTTTGTTTCTGGGTGATGTTCCTGATGATGGCGGGCTACACCATGCGGGGGCAGCAGCACCGTAAAATGGGCCTGTTTGACCAGTGGGAGTTGCCCAGCCTGGGCATTATTGCCAGCCATCTAAAGCTGGGGGTACCCATCGGCCTGGCCATTTTCTTTGAAGCCAGTATCTTTTCGTTGGTGGCGCTGCTGATTGGGAAATTAGGTGCCATCGTGGTTGCCGGGCATCAGATTGCCCTTAATTTTTCTTCACTGACCTTCATGATACCAATGAGCCTGGCGATGGGGATTACCATTCGCGTCGGGCAGGCACTGGGTGCCGGTAAAACCGCACAGGCCGCTTACTCCAGTTATGCGGGTATTGTGACGACACTGGTCAGTGCCACTGTCAGTGCTTCCGTCATGCTGTTCCTGCCAGGTATGGTGACCTCGATCTATACACAGAATTCAGAGGTCGCCATTCTGGCTGCACAGTTGTTGGTTTATGCGGCACTGTTCCAATACGCAGATGGCATCCAGATTGCGGCCAACGGTGCACTTCGTGGCTATAAAGATACCCGGGTGCCCATGGCAATGATCCTGTTTGCCTGCTGGGGCGTGGCGTTGCCCCTGGGCTATATTCTGGGACTGACCGATTGGATTGTTGAGCCAATGGGGCCTCATGGCTTATGGATTGGTCTGGTGACCGCATTGATGATGGCGGCTGTCCTGTTGACCTTGCGCCTGCGTGCCGTTATTGGCCGGAATCGGAGGTTGGTTTCTGATTCCGTGTCAATGCCCGCCGCCTGACCATTAATAGAAAATGAAACCGGCAGACCTTGACGGAAATTAT
>NZ_JAHHPP010000214.1 GCF_024606265.1 Endozoicomonas sp. SESOKO1 | reverse complement strand
TTCCTGAAAAGTTTTAATAATTTTTTTCAGGTGTGCTTAACCCCGTTTTTGCCAGCGCCTGCCAGCTCTGATCCGCCAATGACCGGTTATCAATCGATAAAAGGTGGAAGATGGATACGGAACATTCTTACAAAATTATGGTCAATACAAGGTGTATGGAATATTTGACCAACTAAGGATGGCCCGTAAACATGAATGCTCACGAAAAAGTTCCCGGTGTATCCTTTGTTGGCCGGTTTCCCTTAAGGCCTTTGACGGGTGGCAATAAAACATCAGGCAGGAAAATACCTGAGGAAAAAGTTCCGCTTCTTCAGAAGTTACAGGAAGAGTGTGCGTCTCCCCGGGTGCCCAGAAGTGAAAGGCGTCCAATACAAAGTTTTGCCATTGTCGCAACGGATGTAAAAAGCGCTTCGATCAGTAACAACCCGGTTAAGTTTGACTGTGTCATTATCCCTCCCGATGCTGGCGTGGATGGCCTTTTGGACAGGCTGTCAACCTTTGAGCATCAACGTTCACAACATGGAGAGGCCGGTGCTGAAATTCATTTAATCCAAAGCTTTGAGGATCTTTCAAAAGACAATTTACGCCAGCGTATTCACCTGAAGGAAGGGGGTGGCAAATGTCAGCGCTCACCTGGCAAGTTATTTGAAAACAATCGCCCGATCCGGTTAGTGGTTGATTTACAGAAGATGAACCCCAACGATACCGTGGCGCTTAATGATTTGCTTGACCCGGAAAACCCGACGTTAAATAAAATCAGGTTAGGCAGTCATGTGGAGATACTGGTTCTTGTGCAAAAAAAACAGCTTCATGCTGGCAATACCTACTCATTGGGAGCCGATACCTGTCGGCGCATAAACCGGGTAGAAAATACCTGGGATTATCAGAAAAAGCTGGCATCGCTCACCAGCACCCATGAACAACACCGTTTCATTCTTGATCTTTCACCCTGTGCCACGGATGAAAATAACCCTGAAGCGTCCTCCATTAATTTGTGTCACGGTAATGTTCCCTGGCGGCAACTACTGCTCGGCAGCTATGGCGTAAACACAGACCGTGGATTCGGCTGGAAGGCGGGAGTCCTTGAAAAAGAGAAGCCAAAAACCCTGTGTATAACCGATGCCCCCGACGGTGACCTGGCATTTACCCAAGCGCTGCGAAATATAAAAATCACTGGGGAAATCGAAGTAAAGGGTGAAAAAGTATCACTGCCTGAAGACATGAATTTCCTGATCCGACACTCCGGAAATGAAGACCGTTCCAGGCTCCTGAGTAGTATCAAGCTGGTATCCAATATCCCTGATGGTCCGCTCATCACCATCAATTCCGCCAATTTTAACAATTGGCTGAGTACCGTGGGTATTAACGCCCGTGGAGAGAGTTGCGAGCACAATCCTCTGGAAGAAGCCATTCAGGCGGGAGGGTCAATAATGGTGACCTCTTCATTGAAGGAGGCGCAGTGGACCCAATTACTCCACAGGCTCGCATCGATAGTGGATGTCCATAAGACGAAAATCCCACTGACATTACTGGCAACCAGACAACCGCCGTCTTTCTTTCCTGCCAGTCCTGACCGTTTGCCTCAACTTGCCGGTGACGCATTTGATCAAATGATAAAGGTCCAGCGTAGTCCGGATCAGGAAGCGCTGGTTAACGAATTGTGCAACAGGCACCCAGAGGCTGAGATTGTCCGTGTCAATCCTGAAACGACCCTGTCCCAGTTAGTCAATAACCCGCATATAGTCTCTGAAGCCCGATATCGGTATGGATTCCGCTGGTCCGGGATGATGAAGGCCCTGAATGCCAATAAACCGGTTATTCTGTGTGGCCTGGAGCAGAACCCCAGGTTGCAGCTTGAGCTGGAGACCCTGCTTTTGAAACCCGGCCATTTCTTTATCAATGGCAGTAAAGAGCAGATACCGGCCGATTCCAGAATTTACCTGGTATGGCCTGAAGGTGCCAGGACGGAATCAATGGTATGGCAGAGTGCCATTGAGAACGAAGTCGTGGTGACTCTGCCGGTTGCTGAACAATCCCTGGCCCGGAACAGGCTGAAAGCGGGGCTGGGGAAACTGCAAAGTGCCTTAAAGACACTGCCGGAAAAGTTTTCCACGATTAAGTTGCCACCGTTATCGGATGCCCTGGTGCAATCGGTACTCAACGAAGTCAATGCGATCGTTGCGCAAGAGGGCAGCGCCGAAGCACTTCCTGTTCACTACCGCAAAGCCATTTCAACAGTGGTGACCCATGTTGCCAGGGAAAACAGTCAAGTCAGGGCGTTTGCCAAGTCAATCACACGACAAATATGGCCAGATCGCCCAAGGGATGGCTATTGGGTTGATATTGATAAATTAACCGCTTTTCTTGGCGATGGTCACCGTATCGACCGTAACTACATTGCCAGCAATGGATGGGAGCTGGTTGATATGTTCGGGGAGGGATTTTTTGCATACCCTAAGCCCATGGCGCTTGATTTTAACCAGTCTGGCCACAAAGAAACACTGATCGCGCTTATATGCCGTCATGCTCCCAAAATTTACCAGAGAGCATTGAAACATCGACTGAAGTGTAATGATAAAGTCTTTAACGAACTGCCTGATGCGACCTACCGCTCATCCGTTATTACCCGGATTCTGAACAATGCCCTTTACGCTGGCTGGGCTTTTTGCAAGCAGCAGGGTATTCCGACTCAGACGAGACTGGACAACCTCTCCACCCGGATTCTCGATATCCAGAAAAATACACCCGCTAACCAGCAGCAGACTGTGATTCGCAGCCTGCTGAAACGGCACTTCATTATTAATGGGGTCGATGATGATCAGGCCGTGCTGGATCAAATACTCTCAAAACGCCTATCCCAGAGCAGCAGTGGCCTCAGGAGACTGGCCCGACTCAAGCGACGAATCCAGGGCAATAAATTGATCACTCTTGAGGGCAGTACTGGTACGGGCAAAAGCTATCTCGCCCATCAGGCGGCAAAGTCGTCAGGTCCCACATTTACCCTGACTATTGGTCCCAGCGCGGAAGAGAGCCATCTCCTCAAGCGCTGGGTCTGGCAGCAGCAGGGTGATGACCGTGGGATGAAGGAGCAGGCAGAAATCATCCTGAAATGGGCCAGAACCGTGCCCGGCCCCGGTGAGATGGTCACCCTGGTGGTGGATGAGGCGAATCTTGCCGCCGAGCTTCTGGATAACGTTCTGGCTGGTATCTGGTCTGACAATCCGCATATCTTCTGTGGCTCTGAAAGCGTCGACATTTCACCCCGGCACAGGGTTGTTTTCACCTGTAATCCCGGTGCCTATGCAGGTCGAAGTCATCAAACGGTTTTACAGGATCGGGGGACAAGGGTTCACTATCCTGCGCTAAGCCCGGAGTTTCTGAAAGAACAGGTGGTTTTGCCGACACTTAACCGGATATTTCAGAAAACCTCTCTGAAGGGGCTGGATAACCCTGCGGCCCGACACGCTGCCGACAGGATGATGGCGCTTCAACAGCAGCTGAAACTATTGTTACCGGACCGGGTCTTCAGTCCCCGGGATCTCACCGATGCCTGCAGCTGGATGGCCTGGCAGCTCCATTACAGCAACGGGCGTGTCTCAAAAAACCAGCTCGATGAGATGGTCTGGAACGCCTTTGACAGTGTCATCGCCCATTCAATGTATGGTGAGACACGGGAGTCTTATCAGATTGTAAAGCTGTGGTTTGGACACCACTATCAAATCCACCAACCAATCCACAAACGGCCAACCACCGTTCAGAAGGGATACGATCTGCGTCTGGATGCGCTTTATCGGAAATTCTGTGATTACGTTACCGAAACAAAACCGGAGTTTGATACATCATCACAGTCCGTTAAATCATTAATGCAGACGCTGGCCCAGGATCTGGACCGGCTCTGTCTTGAGCATGAAACTGGCGTTCGTCATTCCGGGCGCAGGGCGACGCTGGTCGAAGGCCCTGCCGGCAGAGGCAAGGATGCAACATTAAAACTATTGCTGGATATGTGGCAAGCCGGTGATGAAAAGAGTCAGCCGGCAGGTGTCCGTTACTTCAATGCCGGAGACTGTGACTGGACTGAACTGAAAAAAGCCATCAGGGAAGCGCAACAGGAAGGAAAGGTTCTGGTGGTTTCAGAGTTGAACATGATCAGCAGTGCCGACCTTGAAGGTGAACTCAATGATGTGCTGACCGAGCCTTGCGCACCCGGTTTCCATCTGTTTGCCACCACCAATCCCCCGGAATACAGCGGGCGCAGCGCATTTTCACCGGCACTGAATGATCGTTTCCGGATGGTCAGAATTGATGATTACCATCAGCAGGAGCTGATCAAAATTGCCCGGCAGAAATTACCCCCGGAAAGCCGGGATCAAACCGCTGAGCATATTGCAGCGTTGCATTGTTATATCCACAAACGGTTAAAGGGATCGGGGCAGGCGCTGTTCCCGGTTTGCCGGGATCTGCAAAATCTCGCGGCAGCAGCCACGCCACGATCCGATCTGGCAGACTTGTTCAGTCAGCATTACTTCCTCTATATGGAAGCCGGAAAAATCACCAAAGAGGAGGTTGCTGAATTCCTCCAGCTCGCAATGCAGCAACAGCAACCCCACCCTGTTAAAAGTCATCGTTACGATCACACGTTATGCAACTGGCTGTTTAAAACGATTCCCAGCCTGGACAGGCCAATTTTTATTCAGCGCTCAAAATCCAGCGGTTTTGGGGTCACGCAAACGCGGGAACTCGTTATTGATGAGAAGCTGTCGGATAGTGATGCCAAACGAGAAGTTATCAAACGGACTGTCCAGTGGTTATGGCGGCAAGAGACAGACATGCCCGATGAAATGGGCGGATGGAGTGATACAGAAAGCAAGTCACTCTATGTTATGCAGAAGCGACAGTGGTTCAGTACTCGCATCAAAAGCAGTGAGATTCTCCCTTCGGATGTCTTTAGACTCAGTGGCAGGCAGTCTGATCATCAAGCGCTGCAGGTTTCAGCCGGGCACCGGGAAGCTCTGAAGCACCTGGCTGGGTACCGGCACATATTGTCAGAACGGGAGATCTGGGAACGGTTATTGCGCGGTGACCTGAAAGTGGACATCGACAAGCCTGCTTCAGTCTGGAAAGCTTGTATGAAGTCAGCCTGCCTGCCGGTTGCGGCCATGTGCTGTCTTCCCGTTCATGCCTTGTCTCAGTGTTCACCAGACTTACGTACAATGGCTGGCGAGAAACTTGACGGTAATGTTACGTATGTTCCCAGGACCAAAAAAACACAACGCAAACCCGTGGAAACCGGGAAGGTCAGTAGATATGGGGGAGGATTGAGGCCGATAAGGAGGGAAAGGACGTTCTACGGCGAAGACATCAACAATTATCGATTAAAGTTTTATCGCTATAAAGTGACCGATAATGGCAATATTTACAAGACCCAACTGAAACCTGGAAAGAAAGATTTAATCCGGGTCTTTCCTGCAGCAATGGTACGACCATCGGCAAATGATGTTGTTCAACTGTATCATGGGGAGGCTTATGGGTGTCACACGATCAACACCGGTTTTAACCATCAATTACTTCCCCTCCCCGGCAGATTTCCCAGAGAGGAGGTAAGGGCGCTGCGAACGGTGCCGGTACGAAATTACGAGCTATTTCAGGATAGCTATACGGGCCAGCACTGGATCAAGTTTTCAGGATTAACATGCAAACGTCCTGTTCAAGTTCACTATAAAGTGGAACAAAAACACAGTAGCGCCGGTCTGGTTGAAGTAGCCAGTGTTAATAAAGTGCATCACCCTCAACCGGTAGAGACTCAGGAGCAGGATAATGTCTGTTGCCTCCCGGCAGCCCTGTTCCGGCGTGATCATCATCAGCGTGGTGATAGCCTGGTCATTCCGGAAAGTAACCATTGTCCGGAACCGATCAGATATCGCGTTGATAACCTGTTCAATACGGTGCGGGCAGCGGCGGAAACCTCCTTGACAGAGCTGACCAATAACCAGCGGTTGGTACTGGATATTGTCAACGCAACGGATGATAGCGCCCGAATTGAAGCAGCAGCCGATTATTGTCGTCAGTTTGACAATGAAAGCTATCGTAAGATCACCGGGTCAGACGATTTAGCGCAGATTTTGCTGTCAGAGGCTGTTGGCACTTGCAGGCACCGTACACCTGTTTTCAAGTTTATTCTGCAATATTTTGGTATTACCTGCCGTATTGTGGAAAGTGAGATCCATGCCTGGGCGGAAGTCTGGAATGGTTATGATTGGGAAACCTATGATCTGGGCGGAGGAGATCCTGATGTAGGAGACGATATTCATGGCTACAACCCTTACTTTCCAAAAATCCGGGTCCAACAGTTTAGAGAGCGGCAGACCGGCAAGAACTCCCTTGCCGTTTTAGCCCCCGAGGTCATCGAGCATTTCAAAAAAGCCAATCCGGAAGGCATTAAACAGGGATGCGAACGCTTGTCGACCTGCAAACAGTATGATGGTTTTTTCTGGGAGCAACAAAGGCAGGTCACAGACTCATTATTGGCCAGTTTGAATCAAATGGCAGAGTCGGGTTCCGATGCCTGCATACAGGTTGTGGGAGATATTGAACATGCTCAAAACTGCCTTGATGCACCGCGTCAATATGATTCATCGGAGAAAATGTGGGGTTTTCTCAAATCGGTATTGAAGGATCATTTGAAACACTGCGTTGAAAAAAATGTGACCAATACCGGATGGTGTTCTGTTCTGGCTGCTTTTGTTGTCCAGAAGAAGTGGCTGGAACCGGAAACAGAATCGTCACATGGCCTCTTTGAAAATCTCAGACAATGGCGTTGGATCGAAGCCAATATCCCACCGTTGAAAACGCTTGCCAGCCGGATGATTGAATATTGGTACAAGCTCTGGAGACACAGTGAACGTACTATCAATATCTCAAGACGTTACACCGAACAGCTCAACGCCATGATGACAGAGATTGATGAAGATACCGTGCCGACCGGGTGCTCGGAAACCTTTGAAACGTTGCTCGGTGCTGCCGCCAAATTTGAGCAATGGACTGATCAGCCAGAAGATGGCATACCGGATGTCAGTCGCCTTCTCCAGGGGATCCCTGCCTACAGAAAAGTGGCCTCAAGTCAGTCCCAGGCGGGCAAGCCCCTTTTCCTTTTACCGAACGGCTTTATTGATACCCGCAACCAGCCGGAGGAGACGCAAACCCGTTTTGCACACTATCTATACAAACGTACCCAGGCTTTGAAGGCACCAATGTGCATTGGCCTGGCCGGAAGAGAGCATTTCATTTTCAAGCCGTTCCAAGTGGTTAAACCAACCAGCACGGTTCACGTTAAAAATCTGCTACTCAACTATGACAAGCTTTTTGTCACGGACGACCCTCAGTGGATCACCAGACAGAAAGACAATATTGAGGTGTTGGAAAACACCAGAATCAAAAAGATGATGGATTGCGAGGATCTGGTGATTATCAGGCCAGAAGATCTTCAGAAGATTTATGATGAATATATTGAAAGCCTTGGGGTAAGTAGCTAACCATATGAAATCGTAGGCACAATATCCAGAAAGGGAATTGGAGCCCCTGACAACAGGGGCTTTTTGAGGTGGCAAGTCAGGAAGTCATATCGTCAAAAAACTTCTTGACGCCATCAAAGAAGGACTGCTTTTTAGGCGACTGGTGACCAGCACCTTCTGTTTTGAAGGTGTCATCCAGCTCCTTGAGCAGCTCTTTCTGACGCTCCGTCAGTTTCACCGGAGTCTCAACCACAACCCTGCACATCAGATCACCGGCGCTGCCACCACGGACCGGGACAACACCCTTGCCACGCAGGCGGAACAGTTTGCCGGTCTGGGTTTCCGCTGGAATCTTCAGCTTTACCCGGCCTTCAAGGGTGGGGACTTCCAGCTCACCGCCCAGTGCGGCATCGACAAATGTAATGGGTACTTCGCAGTAAAGATGCTTGCCATCACGCTGGAAGATCGGGTGATCAGCAACACTGACCTGAACATACAGGTCTCCGGCTGGTCCACCATTAACACCGGCTTCACCTTCACCGGCCAGACGGATACGGTCACCGGTATCAACACCGGGAGGAATCTTGACAGAGAGGGTCTTGTATTCCTGAACGCGGCCTTCACCGTGGCAGACGTTACAGGGATCCTTGATCGTCTTGCCCGTGCCGCGACAGTCGGGGCAGGTTTGCTGCACAGAGAAAAAGCCCTGCTGCATACGCACCTGACCAATACCACCACAGGTTGAACAGCTGACAGGCTGAGTGCCTTTTTTCGCACCGGAGCCATCGCACCCGGTACAGCTCACCAGTGTTGGAATACGGATTTTCTTGGTGACGCCGCGAACAGCCTCTTCAAGGCTGAGTTCCAGTTGATAGCGCAGATCAGCGCCACGCTGGACGGAGCTGCGGCTGCGGCCACCGCCAGCGCCGAAAATGTCACCAAAGACATCCCCGAAAATATCGCCGAAATTACCACCGGCGAAACCGCCGGCACCGCCCATGCCACCCATGCTCGGGTCAACACCGGCGTGCCCATACTGATCGTAGGCCGCTTTTTTCTGGCTGTCGGAAAGAATTTCAAACGCTTCGTTAATTTCCTTGAAGCTCTCTTCCGCTGCTTTATCACCCGGGTTACGGTCGGGGTGATATTTCATGGCCATACGACGATAGGCCTTTTTTATGTCCTTGTCCGAAGCGCTCCTGTCTACACCAAGCACTTCGTAGTAGTCGCGTTTTGACATCAGAAAAACCCTGAGCTAACTGCATTCACCAGTCGAGCATGAAAACACAGAGCTAACTGGATTCATGGTCAAGTCTGACAAAGCCATCATTTTTGATCTATACGACAACGCGGGAACGAATCCCGCGTTGTGACCTTATCATCAGTCTTTGATGATTGATTTCGTCTTACTTCTTCTCATCCTTTACTTCTTCAAACTCAGCGTCAACGGCGTCGTCAGCTGCGTCAGCCTTTTGACCAGCACCGGCATCCGCCTGGGCTTCGCCCTGCTGCTGAGCTTCAGCGTACATCTTCTGGGCCAGACCGGCAGAGGCTTCAGACAGTGCCTTGGTCCTGGCTTCGATCTCTTCCTTATCGTCACCTTTGACAGCAGCTTCAACGTCTTCGATCGCCTTGGTGATGGCCGCCTTCTCTTCTTCAGTGGCCTTGTCACCGGC
>NZ_JAHHPP010000213.1 GCF_024606265.1 Endozoicomonas sp. SESOKO1 | reverse complement strand
CTCCTGTCTTATATCACCGCCCGATTGGGCGATGCTTTACGACGAGTTTGGTAAAAGGGCCTCTCAGCGTGGGACTGCTGTATTTGGTGTGAGGTTGCTGGATGTTGCTGGATCGAAGGGTTAAGGATTATTTTGAGAACTGATTATCTGCCAGAAATATTCGATTCCATTTGGCCAACTACTGAGTAAAAAAGATAGAATACCCGAAAAATCAAATTAACCGAATACAACAATAAGAAGAGTGTGGAGTCCTCCATGGGTGCCAGCAATGAAAATCTTGACAGTGTCCCGACCCCTCAGGGGGAAATGACATTGAAGGTTCTGGCGGATCATCGTTCCGTCAATAGCAGTGGTGATGTATTTGCTGGCTGGGTTGCCATGCACCTGGATCAGGCCGGGGAAGTCAGTGCCCGCAAAGCCTCCAATGGCGCCAGAGTGGTAACGGTCAGTATTGGCAGCATGAGTTTTCTCAGACCCGTCCAGACCGGTGATCTGATCGGGTTCTTTACCCGGGTGACAGAAATCGGAAAAACATCCATCAAGGTTGTGGTTGAGGGCTGGATAGAAAACCACCATGGCTGGGAAAAACTGACGGAAACGACGATGGTGTTTGTTGCCATTGATCGGGGTGGACGAACCCGGAGGATCAGGAGCCTCTGATCTTCCCAGCCCACGCTGAAAGTAAATTCTCAGATACAACGCGTCCGGGTCGAAAAAGTCCCGTTCATGGTAAGTTCCAAATCATCACCCGGTTGCAGAGGACCGACACCATCCGGGGTCCCAGTCAACACAATATCTCCCGGGAGTAATGTGAAATGTCTGCTAATGTAGCTCAAAAGCCCGGGAATGGAGGTCAACATATGCGCCGTTGTCCCTTTCTGCCTTGGCTCTCCATTGACCGACAGGGAAAACTCGAGATTGGCGGGGTCTTTAATATGTTCAACCGCCACAAACCCGGATAATGGGCAGCTGTTATCAAAGGCTTTGGCGACTTCCCAGGGCAGCCCTTTTGACTTTTGCAGACTCTGCAGATCACGAAGGGTCAAATCCAGTCCCAGACCAATGGCCATGACAGCCCGGTTGGCCTCATGTTCACTGGCATTGGTCAGAGGCTCCCTGATCAGCAGGCTCACTTCTGTTTCATGATGAACCGCCCCACGGTTTCGGGGTAATGTCACTGGCTGCTCAAGGTTAACCATGGCGGTACCGGGTTTAATAAACAGTACAGGATCATCAGGCAGGGGATTATTCAGTTCCTGGACGTGTGCCGCATAATTCCGCCCGACACAAACCACCTTGCCAACAGGAAGGTCAATGCGATCGCCACTGATCCAGTGGTGCCTGTACTTCATAGTGCATCCTTTATTAACTCCGGTGATGAAAAACGGAACGCGCAGTATGCGCCAACATCATTCGGATATTTATTATTTGTTCTTCTGAACCAGAAACGTTGTCGGGGTCACGCAGAGCGTTTGCATTCAGGCATATCTGCCCCGGGAAGCTATTGTCCCACGGCTCAGGCCGCAGTTAAAGCATCTCACTTTCAATACACTGTAGTATTATCATAAAGACTGGCCGCACAGTGGAAGGAGCATAGTATGTCAGAAGAGCTGCAAATCAATATCCAGAGCCTTCATGATATTCTTGAAAACTCACCCGTCGATGAATGCACAGCAGGAGCCTTAAGGCAGATAACCGAAGAGATTAACATTGCCGTTGCCCAGGCAGAAGGTGATATTCCCATTCAGGGCTACAACGATCAGCTGGAGCAGGAGGCCATTCGCATCAGTGAAGACCACCCGGCCCTGACACAGGCCATCCGGCAATTAATGATTACCCTCTCCAGTATGGGTATTTAAACACTGTCGCAATGACGCAGATTACACGCCAATACACCAGGTCGGTTTCACTGATGTGAAGCCGGCTGGCTTGCCTGTCATTATCCTTTCACAGCCTTTTAGTCAGTACCATCACACACAGCCTGTGCTATGATGTGCCGCCTGACGCAGCCGGGACCAACCTGTGGTGCGACATAAAAATGATGGGCGGATAAATAACAACCGTGGGCTTACTACAGCCTTGAGCTGACTACAGCCTTGAGCTGACTACAGCCTTGAACTAGCTAATAAAGAGACTGATATGCCGGAAACATCGCTGGATAAAAGCAAGATACGTTTTCTTCTGTTAGAAGGTGTCCACCCATCTGCTGTCGATATTCTGAAAGCGTCGGGCTATACCAATATCGACTATGTCACCACGTCCCTGCCGCCGGAAGAGCTTAAGGAACGTATTGCTGATGCACGCTTTGTGGGCATCCGATCCCGGACACAACTGACCGATGAGATTTTTGCAGCGGCAAAAAAGCTCTGTGCAGTTGGCTGTTTCTGCATTGGCACCAATCAGGTGGAACTGCCTGCCGCTACACGGCGGGGGATTCCTGTTTTCAACGCGCCTTATTCAAACACCCGCTCAGTGGCTGAGCTGGTTCTGGCTGAAGCCATCCTGCTGCTGCGTGGAATCCCTGAAAAGAATGCCCTGGCACACCAGGGTGGCTGGCAGAAAGCAGCTACGAAGGCCCATGAAATCCGGGGTAAAAAGCTGGGTATTATCGGCTACGGCAATATCGGCAGCCAGCTCAGTATCATTGCAGAATCCCTGGGCATGGAAGTCTATTTCTACGATGTCGTAACCCGGCTTTCCATGGGCAATGCTACCCAGATCAATGATCTGAATACCCTGCTGGGCATGTGTGACATTGTCAGCCTGCATGTACCACAAACCCGTGATACCCAGTGGATGTTCGGTGAAGCACAGTTTGCCGCCATGAAGGACAACAGCATTCTGATCAATGCTTCCCGGGGCTCTGTGGTGGTTATTGAAGCACTGGCTGAGTACCTGAAGAACGGCAAGCTGCTCGGTGCAGCCATTGACGTATTCCCGGAAGAGCCACGGGCTAACGGTGATGAATTCATCAGTCCCCTGCGTGGCATGAATAATGTCATCCTGACGCCCCATATTGGCGGCAGTACCCAGGAAGCACAGGAAAATATTGGCCGGGAGGTTGCTGAGAAGTTCGTTATGTACAGCGATATCGGTACTACATTGTCGTCTGTAAACTTCCCGGAAGTCGCCCTGCCTGCTCACCCCGGCAAGCACCGCCTGCTTCATATCCACCAGAATATTCCCGGCATTCTGGGCCAGATCAACCAGATACTGTCTGAAAACCATATCAACATCAGCGGTCAGTACCTGCAGACCAATGAGTCCGTGGGTTACGTGGTGATCGATGTTGATGCTGAACACAGTGATATGGCCATGCAGAAGATAAGAGAGATTGAAGGCACCATCCGCTGCCGCGTTCTTTACTGATTGGCATCTGCAAGTGCTCAGCCTCCGGGAGGCTGTCCGAGAATAGCGCCCGTAGCGAGGATGGCAGAAAA
>NZ_JAHHPP010000025.1 GCF_024606265.1 Endozoicomonas sp. SESOKO1 | reverse complement strand
TTTATGGCTTGCTGATGCGCTCCCTGCTTACCCTGAATAAAGCCAGGCAGTTTATTGCCCTGCTCGCAGAAGAACAGCCTGATCACCCGCTTCAGGAACAACAACAACGCCTTCATGCACTGACCGGGAATCTGCAAATGAAGTTGAATAACCATCTTTGCCGCAATGAGTTTGAGCACATTGTTAACAGCTGGCTATCGACAACTCAGCCTGTGAATGATCGCCAGGTCAAGAGAAAGGACTTTATCAAAACACTGCTTGAGATGATGAATCCTGAATAACACTGATTCAGCCTGGGGTCATCTCAACTCCGGGAATTTTGACAGGAAGAGATCAGGCACCAGTCTGCCATGCGCTCTCCCCAATGCTTATTACCAAAAGCGCTATTCCCTCCCGGGTTCAAATAAGGTAAAAGTTCCTTATGAGAACACCGAAACGAATCCAACCCCTGGTTGATGAAGGACTGGTGGATGAAGTACTCCGCCAGCTAATGAGTGGTAAAGAAGCCGATGTTTATGTGGTGCGCTGTGGAGATGAAATCCGCTGCGCCAAGGTTTATAAGGAAGCGGCCAAACGCAGCTTTAAAAAGGCTGCCCAGTATCAGGAAGGTCGCAAGGAACGTAACAGTCGACGCCAGCGTGCCATCGAGAAAGGCTCCCGATATGGCCGGAAACAACAGGAAGAGACCTGGCAGAGCGCCGAAGTTGATGCCCTGTTCCGACTGGCAAGGGCTGGCGTAAGAGTGCCACAGCCTTATATCTGCCTGGATGGCGTACTATTGATGGAACTGGTGACGGATGATGAAGGCCAGGTTGCCCCACGCCTGGGCGAAGTGACCATGTCCGCTGAACAGGCCCGTGAAGACCACGCCACCATGATGCAATATGTGATGCTGATGCTCTGTGCCGGTCTGGTTCATGGTGACCTGTCGGAATTCAATGTTCTGGTGGATGAATACGGTCCGGTGATTATCGACCTGCCCCAGGCCGTGGATGCCTCGGCCAACAACCATGCCCGATCCATGCTGACCAGGGATATCAACAATATCACGGAATACTATGGACAATTTGCACCGGACCTGCTCAACAGCCAGTATGCCAAAGAGATGTGGGCGCTCTATGAAGATGGCGAGCTGACTCCGGAAACCGAACTTACCGGCCTGTTCACCGAAGCGGAGCAGGCTGCCGATGTGGACTCAGTGCTGGCAGAGATCAAGGCGGTTCTGGCGGAAGAGCAGAAACGGCAGGAACGTCTCAGGGAATCTGATAATCCTGATGTCTGACAGGGAGTAAAATTGATTAAAAGCCCGGTATTCCGGGCTTTTTTATTGATCGGTTTGCCAAGCGAAAAGCTTCGCGACGTCCGGCATTCAAGTGCCCGGCATTCAAGTGATTGTGCAGAATGTTCCAAAATTACTGCCCGCATATAATAAACCCGTCCGAAGCGTAATTGACCTGGGGCTTTCACAGTCCTTGTTGCGCCAATGCAATAAAGAGTTTTCAACAGTCTGGATGGCAATGTCGCCTGGGCCAAATTTCCCGATGCAGAAACCGGAGCCTATATAGGTCATGGAATGAATCCATTCTTGTGTATCGGTATCTGACAGGTTTAGATAGCTGAATGGCTTGACTGTTTTTATATCATTGACGATGGTTTCGTTATAACAGGTGATAACTTTTTTAACCGAGAATTTGTTGACCCCGCAGTGTAAGAAATGTTCGAACTGATGACAGGATGGTTGCAGGCCCCTACTGTCTTCACAAGTCGTACAATAACTGGCCCCCTGTGAAATCCACCGAACAAATCTTTTCCCCCAGGCGACGGGAGGACGGTATTCAAACGCAGTGCCATCCTGGCCTTTGGCAACAAAAGAAATTTCGTCATCTTTGTCTTGAAAAAGCGACTTTATGTATTCATCAGCGCCCTCACCACAAATGCAGCTATAAGTCCTCCCTGCGATTTCAAAGCTGTGGAGGATTATTTTATTGGTAATGGCGGGATTTATTAATGACTGGTCTGTATGAGTAAATGATTCCTTTATGTAAACCTTGACACTCTTAGCATGGCCTGTTTTCTTGCTGGCAAATATGGCGTCGCTGTTTTCCCGCTGACGGTTGTTCTCTGTGTTTCTGGAAAGAAATAGTGGGTTTGCTGTAGATGATATATTCATATTCCTATCCGGGTTAATTTATAGCAGAGCATGGACGATAAACATAAAGACGTAAACAAACCCCAAGGAAGGAAGATGATCATCAGAACTGCCACCACCATGACCCTCATTGCCGGATTAGCCATCAGCGCAGCCTCCGCCATCGCTGGTGAGAACAGGGTCACGGGTGGTGATAATGCCTACTACATTGCAGCCCCTTCAGGCACGGCCTTCAGTTCTGCCGACTTCGTCTGGCCGGAAAGAAGGTTCAAGGGCGGTGACGGGTATGACGGACCGGAAGATAAGAGCAGTGCCTTTAAAGTTTATGTGATCCATGAAGAGAAAACAGGTGGTGATAACCAGTAGTTAGCACAAGCCATAAAAAAGCCCTCGTAAGAGGGCTTTTTTTATGGCACAGGCACAAGATGCCCATCTTCCAGCCGCAATGCCCGGTCCATCTGCCGGGCAAATGCCATATCATGGGTCACGACAATAAAACTGGTGGTCAGCTTGGCGCTGAGGGACTTCATCAGCTCATGAATCTTGCTGGCGGTGTGAGGATCCAGATTCCCCGTTGGCTCATCCATCAGCACCAGGTCTGGCGTGGCCACCAGTGCCCGGGCAATAGCTACCCTCTGTCGTTCACCACCGGAAAGTTCTGCAGGCTTATGGCTGGCCCTTTCAGACAACCCCACCATACCCAGCATTTTTTCAGCCCTCGTACTTGCCTGCCCGACGGTTACCTCCTTACGCAGCAGTAATGGCATGGCCACATTTTCCAGGGCGGTAAATTCTGGCAGCAAATGGTGGAACTGATAAACAAAACCCAGGTGACGGTTACGCAATTCTCCCTGTTGTTGTTCCGATACCTTCATCAGCTGATGGCCACAGAGTATGACCTCACCATTAGAGGGGTGATCCAACCCGGCCAACAGTTGCAGCAGCGTTGTTTTTCCTGAACCGGAAGTACCGACAATCGCTACCCTTTCGGAAGGTGATACCAACAGGTCTATGCCTCTGAGTACCTCAAGCTGTTCAGGCCCTTCAGAGAACGCTTTGGTCAGACTGCGGCACTCCAGAACGACACGGTTTTCAAAATTATTCATAACGAAGCGCCTCCGCAGGCTGGGTTCTGGAGGCTCGCCATGCCGGATACAGGGTGGCCAGGAAACTCATCAGCAGACCGGACACACTGATCACCGCAACATCCTGCCAGATCAACTCCGATGGCAGGTAGCTGATAAAGTAAACATCCGGGCTGAGAAAGTGAATGCCCAATAACTTTTCCAGGGCACCGACGATTTCGGAAACATTCAGCGCACCGGCAATCCCCAGGGCGACCCCCAGAAGCGTCCCGATTACACCGATCAGGGACCCCTGAACCATAAAAATCCCCATGATCATTTTTGGTGTCGCACCAAATGTTCTGAGGATGGCGATATCGCCCTGTTTATCCGTCACCACCATGACCAGCGTGGAGACAATATTAAAAGCGGCAACGGCAACAATCAGGGTGAGAAGCAGGCCGACCATGGTCTTTTCCATCTGAATCGCCTGAAACAGACGACCATGGGTACGCGTCCAGTCCTGCACGTAGTAGCGTCCGGGTAAGGTAACTGCCACGTCCCATGCCAGTTTCGGTGCAGCAAAAAGATCAGCCATTTTCAGACGTATACCCGTCACCCCTTCTGGCACCCGCAGAAAACGGGCCAGGTCTTCCCGATGAGCGTAGGCCAGGTTGCCATCCACATCCGCCCCGACAGAGAAAGTACCAACGACAGTAAACCGTTTAAGACGTGGCAAAACACCCGCCAGGTTGACACTGGCTTCAGGCAGGACCATAGTCACTTTATCGCCAACGGAAACCCCCAGATAATTCGCCAGAATCTCACCCAGCAGAATGCCAAACTCTCCGGGCTGGAGGTCTTCCAGTGCGCCCTGCTTCATATGATCGGCAATTATGGAGACTTTTCGCTCATACTCAGGGTCAATGCCGTAAACCAGCGTTCCCCTTACCTGATCACCATTGGTCAACATACCCTGGGCATCGACAAACGGTGCCGCCGCCTCGATGCCTTCTTTTTCCGGGATGGTAGTGACCAGCACCTGCCAGTCTTCAATGCCACCACCAGCAGCCGTAATCGTGGCATGGGGAACCATACCCAGCACTCGCTGCTTGAGCTCCCGATCAAAGCCATTCATCACTGACAGCACAATAATCAGTACCGAAACACCCAGCGTCAGCCCCACCATGGATGTTCCGGAGATGAAGGAGATAAAATGATTCTTTCGCTTTGCGCGGGTGTAGCGCAAACCTATGAAAAAAGGTAATGGTCTAAACATTTACTCGGCCAGTATTCCTTGTGCCATCGGCATGTCAGGGGCGGATTTATACCACTCATTGCAAAAGAGTCAGTAAGTACAAGGCTGGCATTATGCCATAAAGCAGAACAATTCCCGTCGAATTTTCCTGCTGTTTGGCCAACTATTTTACGAAGAGTTTACGACACGTTTACGACACGTTTACGGCGCGGGAAATATTAGCTTTTTAGTCTCACATGGGCAATGACAGTAAATAACTTCCTGGGCAGGTCAGGATTGTCCCGCCGCGCGGATTCAGTACGGTCTATGTGACCTTCACACACGGTCAGCTGATAAATTTCCAGTCCAAAAGCATCAGCAATTCTCCGGGTGCTTTTGCCGTTGACCGTATTATGCAGAAACTCATCCATGAATGCTGAACAGTCATGCTGGCCCGCGTATTTCAGGATTAGAGCATCGGATTGCTTGTTGCTTATATCACATCGATGAATAGTTTCCGGCAGTTGTAGTGGCCATCCATTGTCTCTGAAACAGGCCTCATACTGCATGGCAACGACATTGGTCATGTAGAAAAAATGCGCAGGCACATCTGTTGACTTGAAATTGGATTTAAAAAACCAATTCTTGGGCGTAAAAGTATTAATAAATCTGCAGTAGCCGTATTTATCCCATTTATCCTTGGGTGTAAATGTATAATAACATTCCTGTCCATCTGAATATTTGCCTGGACAGGTTGTTGTCATTTCCGCTAAATGTTCATTTTCTTTTTTGTAAGTGATTTTCAACTCATCCAGGAGCTGCTGAATGCTTGCATGTTCACGTTGTGGTGCGGATGGTGGAACTGGTTTCTGTTCTTTTGCTTCGACGATATCCTGTCGATCTAACTTCTGACAGGCTGTTTGCAGAGTAATTTTTCGATCAAGGAGTAATATAGGTGCCATCTCATCCAATACACTATCGAGATTGCCCTTGAGTATTTCTTGCTGATCCCGGTAATCAGTCAGCCTAACCACTTTGTTATCGCGGGTTAAGCCCAGTTCGCACAGCGTGAGATCCATGCCATGGCCTGAGTTTGAAAGGTAATCCTGAAATATTTTTTTCAATTCAGCCGGTGAGTTGATGCTGTTCATCTCAAATCCATATTGTGTTTTCTTTTGTCCAGTCGATGGGCATTGATGTGTATGTTATCGCTTATACTGGTTTTATCATTAACGGTATCAATCAACCGACGGCACTTCCAACGAACCTCTGGCAGGAGTAATCTTCTGGTAAACAAGATTAACGCTTCAGCCTTCCTTTCGATTCAAGCCAGACGCAAACCATTGGCGGCCCCGCCATCACCCTCTGGTATTATCCAGAGCAGAAGTTGACGGTATACTTTGAAGGTAAACGACATTGGTTGATAATACACCCCCGGTCATACCGGAGTTATCACAGCTTTTTCCTGAACTGCCCCGGCGGCATACCAAAATAACGTTGAAAAGCTTCATAAAACCGGCTCAGGGAACTGAAACCACAGGCATAGCCGATATCGGCAATGGGTCGTTCACTGTCCATCAGCAGCAATTGAGCTTTCTGCAGGCGCTGGAACTGCAGATATTGCTTGATAGAAATGCCCATGACACTGGTAAACAGGTTAGTCGTATAGTTCTTGTGCAGGCCAAGATGCGCTGCCACATCAGCTGTTGAAATAGGTTGATGCAGGTTTTCCCCGATAAAATGAATCATGGTGGAAACGTGGTGGGCACCTTTCAACCGGCCACTTCCAGGATGACTGGAAGCCTGGTCCGTTTCTGCCGGTGATTCCTCGTCGTGATCGCTGGAGGAAACCGTTTCCGGGTGATCCCACCCCTGAAAACTGATTCTTTTCAACAGCAGCGAGAGCTCACCGAGAATAATCTCCTTCAATTCCGGGTGATCACTCTGAAAATCCCCATACCAGCGGCTTAATCTCATGAACAGATAGTCATGATCCGGTTTCGCCAGAACGATAGAACCTGTCATCACTTCCTGACGGAGTTGTTCCATCAATGGCCACTGAAGAAATTCCGGTAAAGGGATATAGAGGTTATAGAGGGTGCCTTGACCCTGACTTTTTTCAACAAGAGCCACCAGCCGATGGGGCATATTGGCCCAGAAGATGGCCAGCCGGTTTTCTGGAATACGCTGTTCCCGCCCATTCACGATATAAGTGGCAGAACACCCCAAAAGATAGTTCAACTCAACATGGCCATGAACATGACCACTGTCCATAATATAAGGGGCCCGGTTTTCGATATAAAAGATATCTCCCTGAATATCGGAAATCGACCCGGGCATGGGTACCACGCCTTCGGTCCCACGGTCGTAACCGTTCCCACGACAATGCCTGGCTGGCAACCGCTGCTGACTGCTCACAAATATTGACCCTTATCAAAAGCCCCTTCATGATACCTGTTGTCGTCGTACAAATCTTTGTTTTTGGGAAAAACCGGAAAAAAACCGTAAAAGAAACGCGCTGTAACCTATTCCTAAAATGATCACAAGCGATTATTCAACAAGCAGACAAACTGACTGAACGAGGTACACAATGAGTATCCTGATCACTGGAGGGGCTGGCTACATCGGCAGCCACACCTGTCTGGAATTACTGAATGCCGGTTATGACGTGGTCGTCGTAGATAACCTGTGCAACAGCCATGAGACCTCTCTACAGCGCGTAGCAGAGCTGACGGGTAAGCAGGCAGCTTTTTATCCTGTCGATGTACGGGATAAAGAGGCACTGCGCGGCGTATTCAGTCAGCACAACATTGAAGCGGTAATTCATTTTGCCGGGTTAAAAGCGGTCGGTGAGTCTACCCGGATTCCCCTGGCTTATTTTGATAACAATGTCAGCGGTACGGTAAAACTTCTGGAAACCATGGCAGAGTTTGACGTACGACACCTGGTCTTCAGTTCCTCGGCGACCGTGTATGGCGACCCCCATGAAGTGCCGATCCGGGAAGACTTTCCGGTTGGGCAGGTCACCAACCCTTATGGACGCAGCAAATTCATGGTCGAAGAGATTCTGCGTGATACGGCCGCTTCCGATGATCGCTGGAATTTCAGTATTCTGCGCTATTTCAACCCGGTTGGTGCCCACGAATCCGGCCTTATCGGTGAAGACCCCAGCGGTATTCCCAACAATCTGATGCCTTATATTGCCCAGGTGGCCGTTGGCAAGCTGGAGCAACTTAACGTATTTGGCAATGACTACGCCACCCACGATGGTACCGGTGTGCGCGATTATATCCATGTCGTCGACCTGGCCCTTGGCCATCTTGCCGCATTGAGAACCCATTGGACCGATCAGGGCGTCCACACCTACAACCTGGGTACCGGCAAGGGCAGCAGTGTCCTGGAGATGCTGCACGCCTTTGAAAAAGCCTGTGGCAAACAGCTGCCTCACCAAATCCAGCCACGCCGCCCAGGGGATATCGCCCAGTGCTATGCTGATCCTGCCTATGCCGAGCAAAAGCTGGGCTGGAAAGCCACCCGCACCGTTGACGATATGACCATCGATACCTGGCGCTGGCAGTCAGAAAACCCGAACGGATTTAACCAGTAAAAAGCGTTACCCGTAGCCCGCTACCCGAAAAAGAAATATTTCTTTATGGGCCACGGGAAGCGGGCAGCGAGTAACCGAGCTAACACCCATGACACAATTTAACCCTGTTGATCACCCGCACCGTCGATTCAATCCGCTGATTGGCGACTGGGTACTGGTATCCCCCCATCGTGCCAAGCGCCCATGGCAGGGGCAGGTGGAAAAAACGGCACCGGACTTTCGTCCAGTACACGATCCGGAGTGCTTTCTCTGTCCGGGCAATGACCGTATTACCGGTGACCATAACCCGGACTACACCGATCCCTACATTTTCCCCAATGATTTCCCGGCACTGCTGACGGATACCCCGGATGCCACCAGCGAGTCAGACCTGTTCCAGAGCAGCTCTGCCAGGGGGGAAGCACGGGTGATCTGTTTTTCACCGGATCACAGTAAAACCCTGCCACAGTTAACCGAACAGGAAATCCGCAAGGTCGTGGATACCTGGGCAGAACAGGTCATCGAACTGGGGGAGACCTACCCCTGGGTGCAGCTGTTTGAAAACAAGGGGGCCGTGATGGGATGTTCCAATCCTCACCCCCACGGCCAGATCTGGGCCAGTAGTTTTCTACCCAACGAAGCGCGCAAAGAAGACAACAACCAGCGTCAATGGTTGAACGAAAAAGGCAACAATCTGCTGGTTGAATACGCCCTGCGGGAATCCGAGTCCGGTGAACGCACCGTCGTTGAAAACGATCACTGGATTGCCGTGGTTCCTTACTGGGCAGCCTGGCCATTTGAAACGCTGCTGCTGCCCAAGCGACAGGTACTGCGCATGCCGGATCTGACCGAAGTGGAACGTGATGCCCTGGCTGAAATCCTGAAAAAACTGACGACAAAGTACGACAATCTGTTCCAGACGTCATTCCCCTACTCCATGGGCTGGCATGGTGCGCCCTGTCATCCGGGTGAGGCAGGTACCGATGATAGCCACTGGCAACTGCACGCTCACTTCTATCCACCACTGCTGAGATCAGCAACCGTTCGCAAGTTTATGGTGGGTTTTGAAATGCTGGCAGAAACGCAGCGCGACCTGACCGCGGAACAGGCTGCCGCCCGCCTGCGCGAACTGTCCGATGTGCATTATCTGGAAAGCAGCCCTCTGGAAAGCAGCCCTCTTTAAAGAAGCGCTGAGCCTGCAAAAAGCCTTTAAGATTGCTCCGAGTTATGGAAAGTAAGATGAACCAGAAACAAACCCTGACTGATCTGTTTGAAAAAACCTTCGGTCATCAGCCAACCCACTATTTTCAGGCTCCTGGCCGCGTCAATCTGATCGGTGAGCACACCGACTACAACGATGGTTACGTACTGCCCTGTGCCATTGACTATCAGGCGATGATTGCGGCTTCTCCCAGGGATGACCAGAAAGTCGTGGCCACTGCGCACAGTTACGACGGGCAGGTATCCGAGTTTGAACTCTCCTTACCGGTCTCCCATAGCGACGAAGCCTTCTGGAGTAATTACGTCCGGGGCGTGGCCACCGTTCTTATGGAAAAGGGCATGAGCCTCAAAGGTGTCAACATTGCCATTATTGGCAATGTTCCCCAGGGCGCAGGCCTCAGTTCATCCGCCTGTCTGGAAGTGGTTACCGGGCTGACCCTGACCCGAATGTCCGGACTGGATGTCAGCCTGAAAGAGCTGGCCTTGATTGGCCAGAAAGCAGAGAACGAGTTTGTTGGCTGCAAGTGCGGCATTATGGACCAGATGATTTCCGCCTGTGGCAAGGAAGACCATGCCATGCTGCTGGACTGCCGGTCCCTGGATACCCGACTGGTGCCCATCCCTCAAAATGCGGCGGTGGTAATTATCAACTCCAATGTCAAACGTGGCCTGGTGGACAGTGAATACAACACTCGCCGTGCACAGTGCGAAGCGGCAGCCCAGCATTTTGGTGTCAAGGCCCTGCGGGACATTACCCTGGATCAGCTGGAAGCCAGCCAGGGTGAACTGGATGAACTCACCTACCGCCGGACTCGTCATGTGGTGACTGAAAATGATCGCACTCTTGCCGCAGCCGAAGCCCTGGCCAGGGGAGACCTGGCAGCCATGGGTCTGCTAATGGCTGAATCCCATGCCTCCATGCGGGATGATTTTGAAATCACGGTACCAGCCATTGACGGCATTGTTGACATTGTCAAGAAAGTCATTGGCAGCGAAGGTGGTGTCAGAATGACCGGTGGCGGATTTGGCGGTTGCGTCGTTGCCCTGATTCCGGAAGAAAAAGTGGCTGCGGTCAAACAGGCGGTTGCTGAACACTATCCAACTTACTCCAACGGCCTGGTGGCTGATATCTATGTTTGCCGGGCTTCCCAGGGGGCTGGCGAAGCATAACCCACAAAGGGACTCTGGTCCCTGACCCGAAGCGTTATTGATTAGTGTTATTGATAGTGCAGGATCGCCAGCAATGTGTTGACCAGCTCCTTCCTCTCGATCCCGTCATTATTGACAGGATGGTCTCTGGACAGCCAGTCGATCAAGCTGCGCACAAAATCATGACAGCAGGCATGGCGATGCAATTTCGTATGCAGAAGGGCAGCCAGTGTATGGAGGCGCTGTTCTTCTGTATGGTGTTTTGCATGGTGTTCTGCATTGTGCTGCCCTGCCTCAGGCTGACTGGAGTCCGGCCTGTTTTCTGAGTGCAGGGCGATAAACAGCACGGCTTTATTCAGGGTAAGCAGGCAGCGCATCAGCAAGCCATAAATACGCTCATCACGGTTTCGGGGAGCGTTAAAAAGAAGGGTACGGGGTATGTAAAAAGCCTCGCCATGTTGCAATTGCCCGGTCAGCGGGTCAAGGTTATCAACCAGGTAT
The DNA here is from genome assembly GCF_024606265.1 of Endozoicomonas sp. SESOKO1. Classification (GTDB taxonomy): domain Bacteria; phylum Pseudomonadota; class Gammaproteobacteria; order Pseudomonadales; family Endozoicomonadaceae; genus Endozoicomonas. The sequence continues at coordinate 2,064 of NZ_JAHHPP010000025.1, read as the reverse complement.
TCCAGCGTATCGTTCAGCAGCCTGGTTTCTTCAGCAAAGGACAGGCACCATACCGGCCTTGCAACGCCGGGAACGTGGACGGCCAACCGTGTCCCATCAGCGTCCGTTACCCTGCCATCAATACTGACCTGAAGCCCCAGGACCCTGGTGCCCAGGTCGCCGTCACTGAGATGGATATTGTAGGCTTTTGCCAGCCTGATCGCCGGACACCCCTGGACCTGCCAGATGGTAAGGCTTTTGGGGATTTCCGGGTCTGTGCCGGTAGCCAGTGCGTGCAGCTTTCCAAAGAGTGTCCGGGCAACCCCTTCTGTGGTGCAGATAAGGTCAATATCGTTAAACGATGAACAACGGTTCTGTAAATATCGCGCGTATGATCCGGTAATCAAAATGGGGGGAGAGTGATAAGAATCATTGATTCCCTGGATAATCTCCAGTGTTTCCAGCGTTAGCGCATTTAACTGTGGAACCTTTGGCTTAGTCTGTATATTGGCTTCGGAACTGTATTGTTCAAACCAGGTGCCTAAAGCGTGGCGCAGCCTGCTTCCTTCGGGAAAGCGCTGAAGACAATCCAGAACCTGATCCTTGCGGATCTCCTGTCCATCAACAGACCGGCCCGTGATATAACAGTGCGCCAGGAAGAAGAAATGGATGCGGTCATTCTGAAATGAGTGCCTCAGGGTTTTGATGGATCGCAATACCTGTTCTGCCGACACGCCCTGATCATCGATGGTCAGCCCGTGCTGCATAGCCATGAATGTCAAAATACATTGCAGCCGATCCTGCTCATCGTCCCTGACCGATACCTTTTCCAGAATTTGCCGGGCTTCCTGGAGTACATCCTGGGCTTCGCTGTCGTCCCCCTGAGATTGTTGCAACTGTTGAATCAGATATCTGGCTTGCTTTGAAGAGTGATCCCCGCGGCCTTCATCAAACGCTGCCAATACTTGATGGCGATCCAGACAGACGCTACTCAATTCTCTGGCATTCAATGCCAGCTGAGAGTAAAAAATAGCCCTTTCAAGCAACCAGCCACCGCGTTGATAACCCTTGACCACTGACTCCGGAGTGACCTGCTGGCCATTGAGCAGCAAGCCCCTCAGGCAACACTGTTCTTTAAAGCGCGCTATGCCCAGTTTGCCTTCCGGACTATCCGGATAACTCTGAACCACCGCATCTGGCCTGACCTGTTGGCCATTCATCGCCAGGCCCCTCAGGCAACATTCCGCCTTGAAGCGCGCTATACCCAGTTTGCCTTCCAGAGTGTTCGGGAAATCCCTGACCACCGCCTCCGGTGTGACCTGCTGGCCATTCAACAGCAGCCCCCTCAGGCTACATTCCGCTTTGAAGCGCACCAGCTCCAGTGTTGCATTAAGTGCCTGAAAACCCCTGACCACCTCATCCGTTGTGACCTGCCGACCATTCAGCATCAGCCCTTTCAGGCAACATTGCTCCTTAAACCGCACCAGCTCCAGTGTTGCCCTTGCCGCCCGATAATCACTGACCACCGCATCCGGTGTGACTTGCTGCCCTTTCAACAACAAGCCTCTCAGGCAACACTGTTCCTTAAAGCGTGCTATTCCCAGCTTGCCTTCTGTCCTGTCCGGAAAAGCCCTGACCACGGCATCCGGGGTGACCCGCCGGCCATTCAACAACAGGCCCCTCAGGCAACATTCCGCTTTGAAGCGCGCTATCTCCAGTGTTGCTTTGGCTGCCTGATAATCCTTAACCACTTCATCCGGGGTGACCTGCTGGCCATTCAATACCACCCCCCTCAGGCAACACTCCTGTTTGAAGCGGGCTATCTCCAGTGTTGCATTGACAGCCTGATATTCCTTAACCACCACCTCCGGTGTGACCTGCCGACCATTCAATGGCAAGCCTCTCAGGCAACACAGCTCCTTAAAGCGCGTTACCCCCAAGTTACCTTCCGGACTATCCGGAAAGCCCTGAACCACCGCATCCGGGGTGACCTGCTGGCCATACAACGCCAGGCCGCTCAGGCAACATCGTTCCTTGAAGCGAGCCAGCTCCAGCATTGCCATTCTACTCTGACCGGCTAAATAT
>NZ_JAHHPP010000212.1 GCF_024606265.1 Endozoicomonas sp. SESOKO1 | reverse complement strand
TTTTTGTGGTTTTTTTTTATAAAAAGTGCCGTTTGGATTGGTCTGAATTCAGGTGAACCATATTGTGAATACAGTATTCAAGGTAATGCTTACTGCTAAGCAGGCAAAGTTGATATGGAGAAGGTTAATACTATCCATATCAAAAGGAATACTCATAGCCAATAACACTGGCAGGCAAGGCTGCTTACAATGTATTTTCCACTTTTTGTAAAAGTTTCTTTACCGGTGCTGCCAGCCCCAATTCAGGCGGTTGGTCCAGTGCAAACCAGTAGTAGCGATCATGGTCTTTAATAACCGTACTGGTCTGTCCCGGATATTCAACAAAGCCAAGTGCCGGGGTAATGTCCAGGTGGTAGTGGCTGAAGGTATGACGAAAAGACGGCCATGTATCAAATTCTGTCAGTAGCAAGCCTGTTTTCTCAAGAGTCTGTTCGGTAATCTGGTCAGGATCTGAAATCTCGGGAAAGCTCCAGAGTCCTCCCCAAATACCAGTCGGTGGACGTTTTTCAAGGAGAACTTCACCGTACTGATTCACAACCATCAGCATAATGACTGACTTTTCCGGTTTTTCCTTCTTTGGCCTTGATTCCGGAAACCGCCTCTGCTGGCCTGTTTGGTGAGCGATACAGTCCGCCTCCAGTGGACACACCTGGCAGGAGGGTTTACTTCTTTTGCAAACCGTTGCTCCCAGATCCATCATCACCTGAGTGTAATCACCTGTTCGGTGCCCGGGTGTCAGCTTTTCAGCAATCTCCCATAGCGCATTGGCGACACGTGTCTGTCCGGGCCAGCCGGAGATGGCAAAGTAACGGGTAAGCACTCTTTTTACATTGCCATCCATAATGGGGGCCCTGATCCCCATGCTGATGGAGGCAATGGCTCCAGCGGTGGATCGACCAATGCCCGGAAGCTCCATAAGCTGCTCAACGGAGCGGGGAAATGCCCCTGAGAACTCACTCACCACTTTTTTTGCGGCTTTATGCAGGTTTCTCGCACGACTGTAATAACCGAGTCCACTCCAGAAATGGAGTACTTCATCTTCATTTGCTACCGCAAGGTCAGAGACCTCTGGAAATCGCTCCATAAACTTCTGGTAGTAAGGGATGACGGTGGTTACCTGAGTCTGCTGCAGCATGATCTCGCTGATCCAGACCCGATAAGGTGTTTTATTTTGCTGCCATGGCAGGTGTTTACGACCATGTGCATCAAACCAGTCCAGGAGTTTCTGGCTGAACGTATTGTTTGTATAAGCGTCTTTTTTAGTCATTCAATTTCAAAAATCAGGTGTGCGATCAGCCTGGTGGCCGATCGCTCAAATAGCCGCTAGTTGAAGAAGCCCTTCAAGAGATCTTTAACAGGTCCCTGTATTTTGTCTTCTATCTTCTGCTTAAGGCGGTTTTCAGCAAGATCCGCGATGGTTTCAGTCAATCGTTTGACATCGATACCACATGTCAGGTCATCAAGATCACCATGGCAACGAACAGGCCAGGTGACATTGACATACTCCTTGTTGATCTGACAGGCGGGATCACTGTCAGGCGCTTCTTCTCCCCGGATGTTGAGGCCTAAATGATAGTCCAGTTGACGATCAACAAGATTGACGTATCCATCACCTTTCAGGTTCATATAAGCGAGTGCTGCGATCAGATTATCGTTTGTTGCAACACCGTTTTTGATGACGAAGCTACCGCTCAGGTCGGTAAACTCAGTTGAAGAGCCCCAATCTGTCGATCTCAGCTCTTTCTTACGAACGATGGCAATGCCCTCACACACCATTTTGTCAAAATTGGCCTCAGTGAATACACCTTTATCAATCGTGAATTCGATGTTGCCATCCAGGTTTCTGGTGAGGACACTGGCGTATTGACCCTGTGTATGAACCTTCATGCTGGCATTCACATCGCCTTGCACTGAGGCAAGATCAGGAACGGGTGTCGACAGGGCTTCAAGGCTGATATTCTTCAATTCTGCAGAGGCTGCCATTTTGGGCTGGCCTGACTGACGCACATCCAGGTCGGCAGTCATATCGATAGTGCCCTGGTAAAAGCGGGAACCAATGTTGACTTCCTGCCTGCCCCGGGCTGCTTTTATAGCCACAGACGGCTGTTCAAAAATGAATTTGGCAACGGTGAGCGAGGCCAGTTTCATGGAGCCATCAAGATTAAGGCCGCGAAGCATTGCTACTGGAATCAGGGGGTGTTCTTTACCTGATGGTTTCTCCGGGCTCGATTGGGCTGGTTGTTCTTCGTCAGGGGCTTCTGTGTCAGCAGCTTTTGTGCCATCCGTTTTTTCGCTATCCGTGGCAGGGGGGAGATAATTATCCAGATTGAGGTCGTTGCCGGTGAAATTAAACTGCATATCGCCCCGGTCAATGCTGTTCATTGTGAAATTGCCATCCAGAGTAAAGCTATCCAGCTGTAGCTGAAGCTTATCGGCAGTCAGACTTTCACCATTGGTGCTGAAATGACTGTCAAAAGATAGCTTATTCAAGGCTTTTGGGTCAGCCATGGGAGGAAGCTGAACCTTGATCTGATGCAGCAGATTGGCAAGGTTAAACTCTGCAACGCCCAGGTTGCCTTTAACCAGCACAGGCGTTTGCTGATACTGAATATTACCGACAATACTCAGGCTTTCACCTTTTTCTACATCAGGTGTAGCACTGACTTTCAGGTTTTGAATGTCATAATGACCTGCGTCGAGATTAAACGTCATCTCTCCACTGATCAGTGAATTTACGACAAGATCCGGAACGGTGATGTGGGCTTTTAATTGAAAATGAAAAGGCTGCTGATTGCGGATGGCTCCAGTGGTTAAACTGGCCTGGTCAATAATGTATTTCTGCCCGGAAACCTGGTCGTCGTAGCTGATCAGCAGTCCACTGACATTGACGCTGGCAATATCCAGTTTGAGAGGAGATGAGTCTGGCTCAGGCGTTGGCGTCTGCTCCGGTTCCCCGGGAGTCTGTTGCTCTGAGGGCTCTGGCGCACTGACCTGCCAGTTTCCCTTACCTTTGGTATTCTTCACCAGCGTTAGCTCAAGCCCTTTCAGCTCAAGGGTCTGCATTTCAATGCGTTTACTTAATAATGGAATCAACTTCACGCTGACTCCGGCAGAGCCCAGTTGCGCCAGTTGAGAGTTATCGGCCCCTGCTACGGATACATCCTCAAGAGAAAGGCCAACCCATGGGAAGATTGACCAGCCAATGGGTCCATTAATGCTCACTTTCAGTCCTGAATGGTCATAGACAAGCCGGGTGATGTCATCACGATACTGGTTAGGATCAATAAACCGTGGCAGGAGTGCCGCAGCAATAACACCCAGCAAAACCACCGCCGCCAGCAGCACGGCAATGAACTTGAGAATGCGGTTCATGAGAAGCCTCAGGATCTGAAGTTTGGAAGAGTTAAAGTAACAGGCACCTATCTTACCCTGATACTTAACGTCATCAAGGGTAAAACAGGTTTATTGTTGTGGGATAGAGTCAGAGGCTGGCGATTAGCTGCTTTTTCAGTGATTCCAGCGGGCGGGTCCATGGATGAAGTATCAGGGCAATGTTTTTCATGGCCGGAGACTTCAGGGCCCTGATGGCTTCCTGACTGTTTCGGTATTGTCCCTGAACCAGAATATACCAGTCCTTCTGGTTACGCTGAACATGGACTGTGACCGCTGAAGCCAGCTCCGGGAAACGCTGTTTCAACTTATCAATGGTTTGCCGGTTACTGGCTGCGAACCACTGAATGGTATAACTGTCTTCAGGGCTATTCAGCAGTGCATTCACCGGTCCGTGTTTGTTATGTTGCTCATGCTCATAATAGTTGTTGTCCGGTTGATAACCCGGGTTAACCCTGAGAGGTTGATCTCTGTCAGGAATGGCATGAACAACCGCTGGTTGATGTATTGCCGGTGTATCGACTTCGTTTGAGGGCATTGACCGTGCCTTTACCGGCTGTTGGTCAAAATTTTCACGATGGACAATATAGGTCTTTTCACCGGGGTCATCCTGACTAATCCATTGACGTTTATCAATAGAAGGCTCCCGCCCGGAGTTGGCCCACTCATGAGTTGCCTGTGGGGTTGTACCAACCAGCGACTGCAAATAAGCAATCTGTCTGACTTTTGGCGAGAAGCGTGAAGACACTCTTGACAGCGAGGGAGTGAGCAGAGCATCCAGCGCCTCTGAACGATTCACGAAAAGCATACTCACCAGGGCGTAGCGATTCCTGCTGTTTTTCTGGTAACGAATGATCTGGGTATTTTTCAATTCGCTGTAACGAAGCCTTGCTCTTTCAAGCGATGCTTTTCTGCTGGCATTCATCCATTCAATCGTATAACTCTTTGGATTGGCCGTCAGCACATTCATTGAAGGCAGGGATGGTTCGGGTTCTTCATAATCCCGTTGTTCCCTGTATTCACGAGCCAGTGCAACAGGCTTGCCCTGAATGTTATAGTCAACATTTTCCGGAGGATACTGCTGAGGAATTCTACTGCGATAGGCTGGCGTGATACTGACATACATTTCTTGAGGGTTGGCCTGTTCTGGCAGAATCCGATAGTTTTGATCACTGGACAAGCCAGAGTAAGCTACGCCACCGAACTCACTTCCATAAGGCACAGTATTCTTATCAGTAGATTGACTTTTAAAGGAAATATCATAATTCACAGGGGCATTATTGCTGTCGTGCATGGACAGCTCTGGAAGGTATTCCGGCTGATTGTTTTCAACAAGCCTTTCTACTGGATATTTCGGCCTGACAATATCCATTTTATGAAGACTGGCCAGCGATCTTGTCCAGGGGTAAAGCTCCCTGGCCATATGGGATCTTGGCGGTGAGTCCAGTTCAGCCATGGCAGCAATATGGCTTGGGTATGGGCCATCCAGAAGCACATACCAGACTTTGCCTGATCTTTTGTATTCAGCAATTGTCGCGTCTTTTAATACCGGGTAGCGCTGCTTCAGAGCTTCCAGCGGTCCGCGCTCTTTTGCTGCCATCCATTGAAGCACATAATGATCTTTCGGAGCGTCCAGAATGGTTGCTAAAGACTCTGTATTTCGTGCTTCAATGGATAATGAATCATAGGACTCAGCATAAAGCTGTCTTTCATCAGGCTGGTTTTTCCTGGAGTTTCCGGCATATTGTGGAGCAGATGGTGGAGCAGATTCAGGTTTATAAACTTGTTTGCTTATGCCGTTGCATAGCCAATCATTATTAATACCTGACTGGCAATTCCAGGAAACATTCGAAGTCAGAGGTTTTGGCGGCAATACAAGACTCTCTGCAACAGGAGCAGCTATTGACGTCAGAGCGGCCACGACACAAAGCCTGAGTTGTTTTTCCTTGAACAACAATCGACCGGGCATGGTATCAGATCCTTCTTTATTCAATTCAACAGTACCTGACTGGTAAACAAAATCAACCCTTATAAAAAATTTTTTTTTTATTAAATGTTTCCTGTGAATATTTCGAATCTTAAAAAGAGAGCTATTATGTTAACGGCTGAGTTGTTTTTTCCGGGGAAACAAGGCGTATTTGATTTCTGGTTTTCTCTAGTCTGAAAAAATTGGATTTATACGTTTATTGACTATTAGATTGTCTGAATAATTAGTCTTTAATCGTGTAAAGAAAGGTTGGTGGTCTCCTCAGAGTTAATGAAAGGTTGTTGAGGAAAAAATAATGTCGAAAGTGAATTACCCTGCTTTTAAATTACCTGGCAATATAATTTGGATGATAGGGGTACTTAACATTTTATTATGCACAGTGCCCGTCGGCAGTATGGCCAATGAATGCTTCCCTGTGTTTGATAAGGCAAAATCTCAGTACATCGTCGGTTATGGCAGCCTGCTCTATGAGCAGGCAAGGAAAACAACCAATATCGGGTTTAAGCCAGAAGTTCCGGTATGGGTCGATGGGTTCAGAAGAGGGTGGCAGACCAGGACCCGCCAGGACAATAACGTAAAGGTGACAGAGCTGGGGGTTATACCGCTGGTTGGCGGACGGTTCAATGGCGTGTTGATTGCCATGCCAGCCAATAACATCAGGTCCATAGACCGTCAGCAGAAACTGACCTGTCGTGTACTGGTAAAACCGGGGCAATTAACGCCCATGAATAATGGAAAAATCCCGGACAATAGTCAGTTCTGGCTCTATCAGACGCAAAATAAATACAGCCACAGACCCGCCGGTAGCTATCCGATCCTGATGTCCGATGTGGATGAGTTTCTCACGGGGTGTATTGAGCAGGCTGACCAGTTTGGTCTTGAATCCTTTGCCAGCGAGTGTGTAGCTACCACCTGGTACTGGTCATCACATTGGGTGAATGACCGATTACACCCATTGAAATCCAAACCGGCTCAAATCCAGAGGCTGCAGGTGGATAAGCTGCTGGAAAACCTGGAAGGTAATCTTTATGAACAGGTCCGGTCCCAATAAGGAGTATCCTCTAATTGGCTCCTAGCGGCCAGGAAGCAGTCTCTATATAATGGCTCACCAAATGTCCCGGCAACACAATAGACGACAATCCAACCGGAGAAATTCATGGCTGAGCGCAAGGCGAGTGTTGAAAGAAACACCCTGGAAACCCGGATTCGTGTGGCCATCAATCTGGATGGTACTGGCAAGGCATCTTTTGATACAGGAGTGCCTTTTCTTGACCACATGATGGATCAGATTGCCCGCCATGGCCTTATTGACCTTGATATCAAGGCGGTTGGGGATAACGAAGTCGATGATCACCATTCGGTTGAGGATATCGGCATTACGCTGGGGCAGGCCTTTGCCAAAGCGCTTGGTGATAAAAAAGGACTGTATCGTTACGGGCATGCTTACGTGCCGCTGGATGAGGCGCTTTCCAGAGTCGTTATCGATTTCTCCGGGCGACCGGGCCTGGAGTTTAATGTTGAATTTACCCGCGCAATGATTGGTCGCTTTGATGTTGACCTGTTCTATGAATTCTTCCAGGGCTTCGTTAATCACGCCGGTGTTACCCTGCATATCGACAACCTGCGGGGACGCAACGCCCACCATCAAATTGAAACCGTCTTTAAAGCTTTTGGCCGTGCCTTGCGTATGGCGGTTGCCCTGGATTCGCGGATGGCAGGCCAGATGCCTTCCACCAAAGGGTCATTGTAACCATGAAGACGGTCGCTGTTATTGATTATGGGATGGGAAACCTGCACTCCGTCAGCAAGGCACTGGAACATGTTGCAGATGCAAATACCCGAATCATGGTTACCGCCGACCCCGGGCAGATACTGGCTGCCGATAAGGTAGTACTTCCCGGCGTTGGTGCAATCCGTGACTGTATGGCGGAAATACGACGCCATGGCATCGATGAAGTGGTTCGGGAACTGGTAGCCACCCGCCCCTTGCTGGGTATTTGTGTCGGAATGCAGGTTCTGCTGGATCATAGCGAAGAGAACGGCGGGGTTGAATGCCTTGGCCTGTTCTCAGGTGATGTAAAGTTCTTCGGGAAAGACCTTCGGGATGCGGAAGGCTCTCGATTGAAAGTCCCCCATATGGGCTGGAGCCCGGTCAGTCAGGTTGAGCCATCGCACCCCCTCTGGCAGGGTGTTGACGACAATGCCCGGTTCTATTTCGTGCACAGTTACTATGCCCTGGTTGCCAGTGAAGCGGTGGTGGTGGGCAGAAGTGACTATGGCATTGGTTTCGATGTCGCCCTCGGACATGACAATATATTTGCTGTGCAGTTTCACCCTGAAAAAAGTGCTGCCAATGGACTGCAGCTGCTCGAAAACTTTTTAAAATGGAAGCCCTGAACTGGAAGCCAGAACGATGTTAATAATTCCTGCAATCGATTTGAAAGATGGTGCCTGTGTCCGGTTGCGTCAGGGGGAAATGAAGGATGCCACGGTCTTTGGAGATGACCCGGTTGCCATGGCCAGCCGGTGGGTTGATGAAGGTTGTCGCAGGCTTCACCTGGTTGACCTGAATGGAGCATTTGCCGGCAAGCCCCTCAATGCTGATGCGGTTCGTGGTATTACCGCACAGTACCCTGATTTGCCCGTGCAGATTGGTGGGGGTATTCGTGACCTGACGACAATAGAAGCCTATCTGGATTCAGGTGTTACCTGGGTGATTATTGGTACTAAGGCGGTAACCGACCCTGACTTTGTCAGGGAAGCCTGCCAGAAGTTTCCTGGCCATGTGATCGTCGGCATTGATGCCCGTGATGGCTGGGTAGCCACGGACGGTTGGGCAAAGGTCACCGACACCCAGGCTGTTGCGCTTGCACGTCAGTTTGAGCAGGATGGTGTCTCTGCCATCATCTATACCGATATCGCCCGGGATGGCATGATGCAGGGTGTGAATGTTGCAGCAACCCGGCAATTGGCAAACAGCATGTCGATTCCTGTGATTGCTTCCGGTGGTATTACCAACATGGATGACATACGTGCCCTGAAAGCAGTGGCCGGGGAAGGAATTGCCGGTGCGATTACCGGGCGTGCCATTTATGAAGGGACACTCAATCTGTCCGAAGCACAGCGTTATTGTTTACAGTAGGGCTAAGCCCTCTTGGTTCAAGGCTGCAACGATGAATGATTCTGGTATTCCCCCTATGAACATGCCCGACCGGGATGATAAGAACATGGCCGTGCTGGCACATCTTCTGCCGCTGTCTGGTTTTATGGTTCCGGGGTTAAATATTGCCATACCGCTGGTGATCTGGCTGATGAAGCGGAAAAAGTCACTCTATATTGAGCACCACGCCAGAGAGTCCCTGAACTTTCAGATCACCGTCACACTGCTGGCCACTCTCTGGATTATCCTCAAGTTGATGCTGGTTATTGCCACTGGTTCCAGTGATCATCATTGTGGTTCTGGTGTTCATGGTCAGGGCAGCCATGAAGGCAGGCAGTGGTGAGTTTTATCGTTATCCATTGTCGTTGCGGCTGGTAAATTAAAAAAATAGAAAGGTTATAGAAAGGTTTAAGTCATGGGGCTGGCCAAAAGAATAATTCCCTGTCTCGATGTGGAAAATGGGCGGGTGGTTAAAGGTGTTCAGTTTGTCGACATTCGGGATGCGGGTGACCCGGTAGAAGTCGCCCGTCGTTATAATGAAGCGGGAGCTGATGAGATAACCTTTCTCGATATTACCGCCAGTCATGAAGGGCGTGACACAACGATGCATACGGTTGAACGCATGGCCAGCGAAGTCTTTATCCCGCTGACCGTTGGTGGTGGCATTCGCAAAGTGGAAGATATCCGCACCATGCTTAATGCGGGGGCGGATAAAGTCAGTATCAACACCGCGGCTGTTTTCAATCCTGAATTTGTGCAGGAAGCTGCTGACCGGTTTGGCTCACAGTGTATCGTTGTGGCTATTGATGCCAGGAAAGTGAACCAGCCCGGTGAGCCAGATCGCTGGGAGATCTTCACCCATGGTGGGCGTAAGCCTACCGGCCTCGATGCTGTGGAGTGGGCCCTGAAAATGGAGCACCTGGGAGCCGGTGAAATACTGCTGACCAGTATGGATCAGGACGGTGTCAAAAATGGCTACGACCTTGGCGTCACCAGGGCTATCTCGGAGTCAGTGGGTATTCCGGTCATAGCATCCGGCGGCGCTGGCAGCCTGGAGCACCTGGTGGAAGGGATCAGTGAAGGTAAAGCGGATGCGGTACTGGCCGCCAGTATTTTCCACTTCGGGCAATACTCTGTCTCTGAAGCCAAGCAGTACATGGCTGCCCGGGGGATTGAGATGAGAATCTGACCAGGATCGCTGATCAGGGTGCCTCGCAGAGGGCTTCCATTTACACCCTCCTGCCGTGATTATCAAATCCCAGTGGTTGAGTGGTAATTACTGGGATAGTTGTTGCCTTATACACCGGACTGTCAATATGATTGCAGCGGAGCTGTACTCTTTTACAACAAAAAGGGCGTACAGACGGCAATGAAGAAACCAGCCTGCCATAACAGGAGCATGCCTCAAAGCTGGATTCAGAATTCAGTAGATCTTGCGAAGAAGGGGCGGGATGAACAGCTCCTGAACCAGTAACAGAGTTCATATATTCATTCTTAAGGTAATTATTCCAAAACTCCATAAACTTAGCAGGCGGAAGTCGATCCTGCCGCAAAATATTTGAAATTTATTTAGGCTCATTCACTTAAGTCCAGAATGGATACCATCTCAAAAATCTGGCCTCTCAGCTCATTGGCCTGTTCGTTTTTGATGCCTTTAATGTTGATGACTTCGCTATCCAGGGCCTCAAAATCCGGAAGGTCTGAGGGAAGCCAGCTGGCTTCTGACCGGCGCATATAAATGCCATCCATATCTGGCAGGTTGGCCAGAGTCAGTGCCTGGCTGGCAGCGCTATCGCCCAGGGCCGGGTGTTGCTCTTCAGGGAATTCTGCCTGTTGATCACTCAGGCTGAGGCCAATACCAATATGTGCTTTGGCAATATTGATTGCTCCGGCTTTTTCAGCCAGTGCCTCGATCATCAGGCAGCAGAATAAGGCATCTGAAGTAAATGTCGGGCTCTCTTTGCTGGAAAAACGCAGATAGGCATTACCCTCTGGGGTATAGGTAACCTCGCCACCATAATAATCTGCGGCTTCACTGATGATCTGGCTGTGAGTGCGGAGAATATCCTGCAAATCCCTGGGTGCCAGTAATTGTTGAAGTCTGCCCAGGTTTTTGACTTTGATCGTGGCAATCATCGCCGTTTCCTGCTTCTCTTCGACTTTCTCTTCTGGCTCAGCCATTTTCTTTTCCAACAACTTCTGTTCGACAAAGGCAGAAAGTCTGGTGATTTCTCCCGTTATTGGCGGGATTGGGTTGCCAGTGGGCAGAATGGAGCGCAGCTGCCGCTCAATAAGAAGAAGCCGGGTCGCTATGCCGGATGCATAGAGCTGCAGAGCAATCAGTCCGGCAAGAAGAAGTATCAGGCTAATAGCAATAATTACCAACAGGGCTTCTTTCGGTTTCTGGCTTAACAGGTCCTCGTTGAGTGATAAGCGGGCATAACCGGCAATGACATCCTGGTAATGAATGGGTGATGAATAAACGGGATGCCTTTCGCCTTCATCAGCCGTTTTGGAAATGGCCCTGGCGATTCTCCGGTTATCGATGCTGTAGATGCTGGCTTCAGCAACATAGGGGTTTTGCACCAGCTGACTGAGCAGAACATTCAGGCTAAGTCTGTCTCCGGTGACCAGCATATCTGTCGCGGCACTGGCCGTCTGTTCACTTAACAATTGACCAATGCTGTCAGCCTGGTGCTGACTTGATGAGTCAATCTCACTGCTGATGACCAGCGACATCCCAATAGTCAGGGTTACCATCAGAAGACCAAAGATGAACAATAGTTGCGTACGGATGGAGAAGCGGGATGAGAACCGCGTGAAAATGTCTGGCGTGAAAATACGCTTGTTCAAAAGTTAAGCTCCTGGGAGGAAAGCCAAAGATCACGATAAATTATCAAAGTTATATCCTATCAGAACTCTTTCTGCTTTCCGTAAAATCCCTGTGATAGACTACCGACGCCTGTAACGACCACGGAGGTTGTCTGAAAACAGACTGCCATCCTCGGAGCCTGTCCGAGAATAGCGCCCGTAGCGAGGAT
>NZ_JAHHPP010000211.1 GCF_024606265.1 Endozoicomonas sp. SESOKO1 | reverse complement strand
GGTGACGGACAATCCATTTAAACGCCCTGGTCCCACAACTTCGATCATCCTGCCTCGAACCCGATTCAGAATTGTTTTGTGGAGCCTGTCCAAGATTCCGAAGCTCAATGCATGAACCTGCTCGATCCATAATAACACTCCTGACTTAAAATTCTGGAAGATGGGACACTCTATAGATCAGCAGACTTGTAGATCAGTAAAAAGTTCACGTAGAAGCGATATTATGACCGGTTACTGCCGGTAACCCTTCATCTCACCAATGCCGTTTTTCCGGGTTTCGCGACAGTGTCGGGCCCAGTGTGGTTGCCTGACCCTGGGTTGTATCCTGGTAGCGAAGGTCTTTTAAGCTCAACCCTAACTCCACATCATATTGTAACGTTGCCAAACGTACCGATAACTCCGCTTGTTCCCTCTGCGCCAACACCTTTTTCAGTGCTCCTTTCACCTTTTCCCCATGTTCCTCTTCAGGTTCGAATATCGCTCGTAAGCTACCAAACCGCTTAATCAGCTCCGACGCACCTTTCTTTCCTACGCCCTCCACGCCGGGAATATCTCCAACGCCTGCAATACCCCAGTAGTCCAGTAACTGTTCTGGGGGCATTCCATACTCTGTGCAAACAGAAGCACGGTCAACATTCTCTTTCTGGAAATGATCCCGCTGTACGACCAGTGACGAATGCAGCAGTTGCCGATAGGCCTTGTCCGTTGACAGAATCACCGTTTTGACATTGGCGGTAATGGCCTTGTGGGTAATGGCACCAATCACGTCATCAGCTTCTATGCCATTGCGCCGAAACGTCATTATCCCCATCTGGCGGAAAGCATTATTGAATTCAACCAGCCTCTGGCGCAGGCACACCGGCATCGGCTTACGCTGCGCTTTATACTCTGGCAGAAGCTGGTGTCTCCAGGTAGGAGGATCGCCATCAAAGACCATCAGAATATGACTTGGGTTGCACTCTTTGATGGCTCTTTGTACGGACGACAGTGTTGCAGATAATGCACCATCCACCTGTTGGTTTTCATCGGCCTGAGGTTCCCTTGAGGGGATTGCCGCATGGATGCGGCGTATCAGGTTAAGAGCATCAATCAGTAGCAGCGTTGGTGCCATATTATCGGTTGATTCCAGTGGTGGAGGTTGGCTTTTGACAATGATAACGGAAATTTGCTCAAAGCATCCTGTGGATTTGTTCTGTGTTCTGGTATCTTAACGGACTGGCATAGGTACAAATTACAAAATAATACGCGGTAATTCAGGAAGTTCCATGAATAATCATGATTTGACTGAGTCTCTTGCATTTGCAACTCAGTCCATCCGTGCAGGTTCGTTTCGCAGTGGTCAGCGTGAGCATAGCGAAGCCATTTATCTGAGTTCAAGTTTTGTCTATGACAGTGCTGCCCAGGCTCAGGCTGTGTTTGCAGGGGATGAGCCAGGTAACGTCTATTCCCGTTATACCAACCCTTCACTACAGATGCTGGAAGCGCGCATGGCGGTGCTGGAAGGCTGTGAGGTTGACGACGAGATTACCGCCTGTGCAACGGCTTCTGGCATGGCCGCGATTCTTGGCGCCGGTATGTCCCTGCTGAAAAGTGGTGACCATGTCATTTGTTCCCGCAATGTATTTGGCACCACATTTACCATCTTTGCGAAGTACTTTGAAAAATTCGGTGTAAAAACCACATTTGTTGATCTGGTGGATTATCAACAGTGGCGTGAGGCGATGACACCGGAGACCCGCCTTCTATTTCTGGAAACCCCTTCGAATCCATTGAGTGAGGTTGCTGATCTTGAGCTGCTGGCGGAGATTGCCCACAGTAACAACGCCTTGCTTATGGTGGATAACTGCTTCTGTACGCCAGCCCTGCAACGCCCACTCGCTTTTGGTGCTGACCTGGTGGTGCATTCGGCCACAAAATACATTGATGGTCAGGGACGCTGCCTCGGTGGCATGGTCGTTGGCAGGAAACAGCTCGTAGATGAAGTTCACTTATGGCAGCGGGCTGCAGGGGCAACCATGAGTCCTTTCAATGCCTGGGTGTTTTATAAAGGGTTGGAGACCCTTTCTGTGCGTATGGACGCCCATTGTCGTAACGCTTCGGAATTGGCGTGCTGGCTCAGTCAGCATCCGGCTGTGGAGCGTGTCCATTATACCGGGTTAAGTTCCCATCCGGGCCATGAACTGGCCAGAAAACAGCAGCAAGGGTTTGGTGGTGTGCTGGCCTTTGAGGTGAAAGGCGGCCGGGAGTCGGCCTGGAAAGTTATTGACCGGGTTCAGATTATGTCCCGTACTGCCAATCTGGGGGATACCCGGACGACCATCACCCATCCGGCAACAACAACCCATTGCCGTTTGTCCGATGAAGACAAATTGAAGTCAGGCATTACAGAAAGTCTGGTGCGTATTGCGGTTGGTCTGGAGAATATAGAGGACCTGAAAGCCGATCTGGAAAAGGGACTCGGGCAGTTGTTGTAAGACCAGTGTGTTGCTGTCCAGGGATGGTGCTTTTAATAGGAACAAATAAAAACAAAGCTGGAACCATCATTTATGAACTCAACGTTGCAGAATTCTCTGAACGCACTGTCTGGTGTTATTCGGGGGAAAGACCGGGAACTTCGGTTGGCGCTGTGTTGTATGTTAGCCCCTGAAAACAGGGGCTTTTGTCTCTATTAAAAAGGGATTTATCAGCTGGCTTTGGCGATGATATCGTCAGCGGCCTTCTGATAAGACTCTACCTGGTCGAAATTGAGATAGCGATAGACGTCACCGGCCATGGCATCCAGGTTGCTGGCGTATGCCATATACTCTGCCACGGTTGGGATTTTTCCAAGAATGGCACCGACAGATGCCAGTTCAGCGGAGCAGAGGTACACGTTAGCGCCATCCCCCAGGCGGTTAGGGAAGTTACGGGTAGAGGTAGAGAGTACCGTTGCGCCCGGCTCTACCCGTGCCTGGTTACCCATGCACAGTGAGCAGCCGGGGATTTCGGTCCGTACACCATTGTCGTTATAGATGTTGTAATAGCCTTCCTCTTCCAGTTGGGCCTTGTCCATTTTGGTGGGCGGCGACATCCAGAAGCGGGTCTTCAGCGGATCACGGTTCTGTTCCAGTAATTTCCCGGCAGCACGGAAGTGGCCGATATTGGTCATACAGGAGCCCAGGAACACTTCATCGACCTTGTCACCGGCAACATCCGACAGTGTACGGGCATCGTCCGGATCGTTTGGCGCACAGAGAATAGGCTCCCTGATGTCCGCCAGATCGATTTCGATCACCTCGGCGTATTCTGCATCGGCATCCGCACGCATCATGACTGGATTAGCCAGCCACTCTTCCATCTTGCGGGCACGGCGCTCCAGGGTCCGGGCATCACCATAACCTTCGCTGATCATCCAGCGCAGCATGGTGACGTTGGACTTCAGGTATTCGGTGATGGACTCTTCAGACAGGGTGATGGTACAGCCAGCAGCAGAACGCTCAGCAGAAGCATCAGACAGCTCGAAGGCCTGTTCAACGGTGAGGTTTTCCAGCCCTTCAATTTCCAGAACACGGCCAGAGAAGGCATTCTTCTTACCTTTTTTCTCAACGGTCAGCAGGCCCTGCTTGATGCCGTAGAGTGGAATGGCGTGCACCAGATCACGAAGGGTGATGCCAGGCTGCATTTCACCCTTGAAACGAACCAGCACAGACTCAGGCATATCCAGCGGCATAACACCGGTTGCCGCGGCAAATGCCACCAGGCCGGAACCGGCAGGGAAAGAGATACCCAGTGGGAAACGGGTGTGGGAGTCACCGCCAGTACCCACGGTATCGGGCAGCAGCATGCGGTTCAGCCAGCTGTGGATGATGCCGTCACCGGGACGCAGGGCAACGCCACCACGGTTCATGATGAAGTCCGGCAGGGTGTGGTGAGTTTCCACGTCTACTGGCTTTGGATAGGCCGCCGTGTGACAGAAAGACTGCATGACCAGGTCTGAAGAGAAGCCCAGACAGGCCAGGTCCTTCAATTCATCACGGGTCATCGGGCCAGTGGTGTCCTGAGAGCCGACAGTGGTCATTTTGGGTTCACAGTACTGACCAGGACGAACGCCGGTAACACCGCAGGCTTTGCCGACCATCTTCTGGGCCAGGGTAAAACCATGGGTTGACTCTTTGGGTGGCTGCGGGCGGCGGAATATGTCGGAATGGCCCAGGTCCAGTGCTTCGCGCGCCTTGTCAGTCAGACCACGGCCGATGATCAGGTTGATACGGCCACCGGCCTGCACTTCGTCAAGAATAACGTCGGATTTGAAGGTGAACTCAGACAGCACTTCCCCGGACTCAGAGAGAATCTTGCCATCGTAGGGGCGAATCTCGATCACATCCCCCATATTCAGCTGATCCACCGGAGCTTCAAACACCAGGGCACCGGCATCTTCCATGGTGTTGAAGAAAATAGGGGCGACCTTGCTGCCGATGCAGATACCTCCGGCTCTCTTATTGGGTACACCGGGGATATCATCACCAAAGAACCAAAGCACCGAGTTGGTGGCAGACTTACGGGAAGAGCCGGTACCAACCACGTCACCCACAAATGCAACCGGCAGACCTTTGCTTTTGATGGCTTCAATTTGCTTCAGCGGGCCGGTAACGCCGTGCTCTTCAGGCTCAAGACCATCCCGGGTCATCTTGTAGGCGGCACGGGCGTGCAGAGGAATATCCGGGCGGGACCAGGCATCCGGGGCCGGGGACAGATCATCGGTATTGGTTTCACCGGTCACCTTGAATACCGCGACCTTGATGCTTTCGGGCACGGCATCGCGTCGGGTGAACCATTCTGCATCAGCCCAGGATTTAAGCACGGCCTGGGCATTGGCGTTGCCAGCTTTGGCTTTTTCTTCCACATCGTGGAAGGAGTCGAACACCAGCAGGGTGTTTTTCAGCTGCTCAGCGGCAAGCTCACCCAGCTCAGTGCTGTCCAGAAGGGCAATCAGGGGTTCAATATTGTAACCACCCAGCATCATGCCCAGCAGTTCAACGGCTTTCTTATGGTCAACCAATGGTGATTCAGCTTCGCCCTTGACGATAGCGGAAAGAAATCCGGCTTTTACATAGGCTGCTTCATCAACACCGGGAGGAATGCGATGTTCAAGGAGGTCAAGAATGTATTGTTCTTCACCGGCGGGTGGATTTTTCAGCAGTTCAACCAGGCCTGACACCTGTTCTGCATTCAGTGGCTTTGGTGGGACACCTTCTTGGGCACGCTCTTTGACGTGTTTTCTGTAGGTTTCTAACACGAGTTCTACCCTCATCATCTGTGGCAGGCTCTTGGGCGATCCTTCGACAAACCATTATGATCTTATTGGTCCGTCAGATGTTCCAAGCAAATCTTAACCATTAGCACTGGTGGCGCGGGCAGTATAGCGAAAGGTGCTTTTCAAGTTAAGTAAAGACCGTAATAGCCACTATTTTTTCTGTGAATGTTTTTCTGTGAATGGCAGTTTCTGTATTTGTCATTTATGCAGGCAGCGCCTGAAGCAGCCACAATGACCGTTTCAGGCGGGATTGACCAGAGTCAGGATTCAATGATTTCGTAGCAGGGTTCGTAATGGCTTCCGGGCAGCTTCATCCGGTGCTGTGCAACAAACGACTGGAGAAGAGTATCTATTTGTTTCATCAATTCCGGTTCACCACTGAGCTGATAAGGGCCATGTTCACGAATCAGGTTAACACCGTCTTCCTTTATATTTCCCGCGACAATGCCGGACATCGCACGACGTAAGTTGGCTGCCAGCTGGTGGGCCGGGAGATTGCTGTGCAGTTCCAGATTGGCCATGTTCTGATGGGTCGGCTCAAAAGGCTGTTGGAATTCCTGGTCGATCGTTAACAGCCAGTTAAAGTAATAGGCGTCTCCATACTGACGACGGAAGCGTGTTACTTCTTCCAGCCCCTTTGCCATGACCGTTGCCACTTTTGCTGGATTATTGACGATGATTTGATATTTCTCCTGAGCCTGTTTTCCCAGTGTGTTGCCGATAAATTTGTCTATCTGTTTAAAATAAGCTTCTGACCCGGCGGGTCCTGTCAGGATCATGGTCAGGGGAATGTCTTTATTTTCCGGGTGCAGGAGAATGCCGATCAGGTAAAGAATCTCCTCACAGGTTCCCGGGCCACCAGGGAAGACGATAATCCCATGCCCCAGACGGACGAAAGCCTCCAGACGTTTTTCGATATCTGGCAGGATAATCAGCTCGTTGACGATGGGGTTGGGTGACTCGGCGGCGATGATGCCAGGCTCAGTCAAGCCAATAAAGCGACTATGACTGATACGCTGTTTGGCGTGCCCAATGTAGGCGCCCTTCATGGGGCCTTTCATGGCACCCGGACCACAGCCAGTACAGATATTCATTCTTCTGAGACCCAGCTGATAGCCTACCAGCTTTGTGTATTCATATTCATTGTGGCCAATGGAGTGGCCTCCCCAGCAGACAACAATATTGGGCGTCTGTTTTGTGATGAAAGCGTTGGCATTTCTAAGCACCTCAAACACCAGGTGAGTGATGTCTGTTGAGTCTGCGTGGCTGAAGCGTTTGTCGTGTGTGATCAAAGAAGAGACATACAGAATATCCCTGAGTACAGAAAACAGGTTTTCCCGAACACCCCGGATCAATTTCTTATCAACAAATGCAGAGGCGGGTGCATTGATCAGTTCGAGTTTCAGCCCACGGTGTTCCTGAACAATGCGGATATCAAATTCGGTATAGGTTTGTAACAGCTCTTCTGCGCTGTCACCTTCCATCTCATCACTTAACACCGCCAGGGCGCATTGGCGGAACAGCCGGTGCAGGCCAGCTTTGGTATTATCCTGAAGAATATTGACTTCGCGGCTGGACAGTACTCGCATGGAGCCAACTGGGTTAACAACGGCGGAGACTACATTAGTTTTGCTCATTATGCCCCCTTAGAGGATGGTGTTGGTGTCTGGCAGTATCTTTCCGGTGGTTCTGGTAGTTACAGATACTTGTCAGGACAAAGGTATATTTAACTGAATATCGGATCCTGTGGGTTGAAATCGAGTGGAAATTACAGTTTTAACTGGTTTGAGAACTGCATAATCTTACTACCATGAGCAAATTATACTGGTTTTATTCGCTTCTGATCAGTCTTGAAAAAATGATGCGACTCTGACAAGTTTGATCAGATGCCACAAACTCTTTTGCCTCTTTCTCGAATTTTTCTGTTTTCGATCGCGAATAGCTTAATATAAGATGTTGCCACAATAACAAATGAAAGACAGATAACAGGAGAGTTCGATGCCTGGCCAGCAAGAGGTGGAAGCTTATGTGGAAGCACCTGTAGAAAGTGTGGTGGTGGTTGATGACCATAATTTTGTCCTTGGGTCGGTTCCCAGGGGGCAAATGAGAGAGGAAGCACTGTGCCACAGGGCAACCTATATTTTTGTCTTTAATTCAAAAGGGCAGCTTTATGTGCAGGAAAGGACCCTGAATAAGGATATATATCCCGGGTTTTTTGATCCTGCGACCGGAGGTGTTGTTACCGAAGGGGAAAGCTATGATCAGGCGGCTGAACGAGAGTTGGCCGAAGAACTCGGCGTTGCAGGAGTGCCGATCAATTCCCATTTTCATTTTTTCTTCCAGAATGATGACTGTCAGGTCTGGGGCAGGGTCTACAGCTGTTACTATGATGGTCCTCTGACCCTGCAGGAAGAGGAGGTTGCCAGTGTGGTGCTGGAGTCACCGGAAGAGGTGTTGTCTAATCGAAACCACCGGAATTATACGCCAGACAGTCTGGTTGCTCTTGAGAGACTGGTTCACTGTCTTAAAACATTCTGATGTATGCCAACTTTTTTTGGCGACTTTGGCAACGATAGGTAGTGTATGTTTACAGGTATTGTGAAGGGATTTTTTCCAGTTGGTCGAATTGAAAAGTTCAACGAACTGAACCGCATTACTGTGCTTTTGCCGTCCATATTGCTGGAAGGCCTCGAAACCGGAGCCAGTATTGCGGTGAATGGATGCTGTTTGACAGTTGCCGCGTTTGACCGGGAAAGTGCCACTTTCGATGTGATGAAAGAGACGCTGAGGGTGACTAACCTGGGGGCGCTGGAAGAAGGTGATAAAGTCAATATTGAAAGAGCCGCACGTTTTGGTGATGAAATTGGCGGGCATCTGCTCTCCGGTCATATTCACGATACGGTTGAGATTTGTGAAATCAAGCAGGAAGAAAACAATGTGACTGTGTTCTTTCAATTTTCACCTGAATGGAAAGACTATATCCTGCCTAAAGGCTATGTATCTTTAAATGGCTGTAGTCTGACTATTGGTGAGAAGGTTGAGGGAGGGCGCTTTTGTATCCACCTCATTCCGGAAACCCTGAGAATTACGTCATTTGGTACAGCCGAAGTTGGCGATAAAGTTAACCTGGAAATAGATAGCCAGACTCAGGCTATTGTCACTACGGTGAAGAGCTATCTGGAATCGGCCAGGTTATGACATGTGTCATGATATAGCTTTCTGGACCTTTTCATACCATCGCAGGATTGCATAGCTGGAGATGCAATCCTGCTGCCCTGTAGTGAACTTTTATGTAAGTGAGACGATGTTTTTGAAGCTGGTTAGTCCTGCTTCTTTTACTGGCATTATTTATATACTCTTTGTTGTGTGTCGTTGCCGTTTACATTCATATATTTTAACTATTTCAATAATCTTTAATATGCTTATTTTGTCTTGCATGTCATTTGAAAAAATTTGTTGTACGGCTCACAATAAACACGCTCACTAGCGTGTCCAAACGGGATTAGTTCCCGCTGCTATTGAAAGAGTGATTAAGAAAGCGCCACCCGAGTGGGTGGCGCTTTTTATCTACAGTAGTATGCGGTTTTACCTTTTTTACTTGCTTTTTCTGGCCGCTGGAAATGCAACCTTATATACATCGTCATACTGGCTGGAAAAATGAACAGAGATGCCTTCACGGATATAGTCCGGTAGCTCATCAAAGTCCCTCCTGTTATCTTCCGGTAGAATCAGGTTCATAATTCCCTGCCGCCGGGCAGCAATCACCTTTTCTCTAATACCTCCGACTGCCAGGACTCTGCCAGTGAGGGTCAGTTCTCCGGTCATTGCCAGGTTTTTCAGGGGTTTAATACCTCTGGCCAGAGAGATGAGAGCGGTTGTCATGGTTACACCGGCACTTGGGCCATCTTTCGGGGTGGCACCTTCCGGAACATGCAGGTGTATAAATGCTGTTTTCAGAAAGTCTTCCTTAATACCAAACTTTTTAGCGTGACTGGTTGTAAAACTGTAGGAGATTTCAGCCGATTCTTTCATTACCTCGCCCAGCTTGCCAGTCAGTTTAAAACCGGCCCTTTGCTGATGTATAAGGCAGGCTTCAACAGGAAGTGTGGCACCACCCATGGCGGTCCAGGCAAGCCCTGTGACTATGCCAACGCCTTCCATGGTTTTTTCTTTGCGAAAGTATGGCGCTCCGAGGAAGTCTTCCAGGTTTTTAGCCGAAACAGTCAGCTTGTTTTCATCATTTTCCAGGAATTTGACGACGACTTTCCGAATGATTTTTTGCAACAGCTTTTCAAAATGACGAACCCCCGCTTCCCGTGCGTAGCCATCAATAATTTTTCGGAAGATGGTATCTGATATTCTGAGTTGACTCTTTTTGAGCCCGGCTTTGTTCAGTTGTTTGGGCCATAAGTGGTTTTTGGCTATAGCCACCTTCTCTTCGGTGATGTAGCCGGAAAGCCTGATTACATCCATTCGATCAAGCAGTGGCCCCGGGATAGTATCTAACTGATTGGCTGTACAAATGAACAGCACCTTTGACAGATCAATTCTCATGTCCAGATAGTGGTCAAGAAACTCGGTATTTTGCTCCGGATCCAATACTTCAAGCAGTGCAGATGCGGGATCCCCCCGGAAGGATGCGCCAATTTTATCAATCTCATCAAGCATGATGACCGGGTTTGAGACTTCTACCTCCTTCAGTGCCTGAACCAGCTTACCGGGCAGTGCTCCAATATAAGTTCGACGATGTCCTTTAATCTCAGCTTCATCCCTCATTCCCCCCAGGCTGAAGCGGTAAAATTTACGGTCCAGCGCTTTGGCGACGGACTTGCCAATAGAGGTTTTGCCAACTCCGGGGGGGCCAACCAGCAGCATTATGGAGCCGGATACTTCTTTCCGGTAAGCCCCCACTGCCAGAAACTCAACAATGCGCTCTTTAACGTCCTCGAGACCATCATGGTCTGAGCTGAGTACCTTCCTTGCGTGATGAAGATCGAGATTATCATCAGAGTACAGGCCCCAGGGGACAGACGTTGCCCAATCCAGATAATTTCTGCAAATAGCGTATTCCGGAGAGCCGGTTTCCAGGATAGACAGCTTTTTCAGCTCGTCATCAATTTTGCCTTTTGCGGTTTTCGGAACAATCAGCCTTTCCAGCCTTTGCTCGAACTGTTCAATCTCGGCAGTTCGGTCATCTTTCGAGATACCCAGCTCTTTTTGAATAACTTTAAGCTGCTCTTTCAGGAAAAATTCGCGCTGATGATTACTGATTTTCCGATTAACTTCTGCATTGATTTCACTCTGGAGACGGGCGACTTCCTGCTCTTTTCGAATCAGTACCAGTACCTTTTCCATCCTGCGTTGAACAGGAATGGTTTCAAGCACTTCCTGAAGCTCCTGTCCGGGTGCTGTGGTGATGGCTGCGGCAAAATCTGCCAGGGGTGAGGGGTCTTTGGGGCTGAAGCGGTTCAGATAGTTTTTCAGCTCCTCGCTGTACAGAGGATTTAACGGGATAAGCTCTTTGATGGCCTGAATCAGGGCAAGAGCATAGGCTTTTACTTCATCGCTGTCGTCTTCGGGTGTTTCAACATAGTCCACCTGGACAAGATAGGGAGGTCGGCGGCGCAGCCACTGTCTTATTCTGAAGCGTTGCATTCCCAGGGCAATAAACTGAATCTGATCATTGTCTGAAACAATATTATGGATTTTGACAACGCATCCTACCTGGGGAAAGTCTTCCGGCGCGACATCTATGCCAGGCATTCGGCCAACAAAACTGAGACCAACTGCTTTGTGAGGGCTCTGACCAACACGTTGTAGAGTTTCTCCCCACTCCTGATTGCTGAATACTAACGGTTGTACCTGGGCGGGAAAGAAAGGGCGGTTCGAAACGGGGATCAGATAGAGTTTGTCCGGCAGTGCCTGGTGTGGAAGTACAAGTCCGGTGCTGGTTTGTTGGCTGTCTTCATCAACACTGATCGTTTCGGGGTTGGTTGGATCCTGGTCTGTCATAGTCTGTCTGCAAAAGATGGTTTAAGAAGAAAGTCCGGTTGGCAGGCTATTACGAAGGCATGGTGCGGCGGGCTTCGTGGAAGGTTCGGCTTACCCATTGCTCTGTGCTTCAACCTGGTCAGTTGTATTCTGGATATTCTATTTTGAGACTTATCCAGCAATTTCAATAGTCAATGTACTTAAGTATGGTTTAGATAGTCAGTATTGGTAATGGGAATATTGGACTGCTGACCAGTGGTGATGGATACGCTTGTAACGATTGCCCGTGATAATCCATGCTGATGAATCGATGACAACTTAATGACAACAAAGATGTGTTCAATCTTTTCCTGCGGGTGTGGTGCGAGTGTGGATTGGTGAGACGCCACCCAATCAATCTTTTAAAGAACAGGTTTCGGGGGTTGCTCCGGCTGCGTGATAATTTGATCCATTTGTCTGCCCACGAATTTTTGCCTTGCAGTTGTCTCTCGCATTGCCTTGAATGTTCTTAAGGATGACTTATTCAACTAAGCCGTCCAAGGGTAAACAATGTATCAATGTTAAGGAGTTATTGATATGGATATAAAAACCGTTGTCTTTCTATGCGCATCTTTTTTCAGTATTTCTGTATTTGGGGCTGACCAGAAAGCCCGGTCTGGCGTTCAGCAAGTTAATGTGAATCAGGCAACCATGGAACAGCTGGATAAAGGACTTCTCGGGGTTGGGCCACGTATCGCAATGGAAATTGTCAAGTATCGTGACCAACATGGCCCTTATCAGAGCTTTGATGATCTGGATAAGGTTAAATACGTTGGCAGCAGAATGCTGGATAAAAATAAAAAACGAATAGTTTTTGATTGATCTGTCTGTCAGGAAAGCCTGAACTTAGTTCAGGCTTCCTCAGATCACTTTTTGTCTTCCTCCCAGTGGCTTGATAAATGGTGGATAACCCCTATCCATTCACGTCTTTATCGCTTAATCATGTACAGGATAATGTCGCCACCAGAGCACACATTCCCAAGGCTGCAGAGCCTGGGGGACTTGGCTATGTACAGTAATTATTCGTATATTTATTGGTTAATCACACTTCAATATGATATTTAGCGGCCAGGGTTGTGTTTCGTTGTTTTACAATGGCCGCGATATTTATTATCTGAATGAATGTGTGTTTTTCTTACCGGCTCCGGGGATGCCATGGGCCTGATGTGGGGGATTTTTGTGAGGGACTCAGGAATACAGTCTGGCCTGACATTTGCTGTTGGGGCATTCGCTTTATGGGGGTTGATCCCCATCTATTTCAAAACTCTGGAACAGGTACCTCCTTTGGAAGTGCTTGCTCATCGGGTTTTCTGGTCATCACTTTTGCTGGTTTGCTTTTTATCTTTTCGCCATAAACTGAAGGGAATTCTTGAAATAATAAAGTCGCCCGGGATATTGGGTTGGTTGGCCCTGTCGTCACTGTTTATTGCTGGAAATTGGCTGTGTTTTATCTGGGGAGTTACCAATGACAGGATTCTTGAAACCAGCCTCGGTTATTACATTAACCCGCTGATCAGTGTTTTTTTTGGCTACTGTTTTCTTGGAGAACGCCTGACCCGATACCAGATGCTGGCGGTACTGATTGCCGCAGCAGCAGTATCAATGCAGATTTTTTTGCTGGGTAAACTGCCCTGGGTCGCTTTTGTACTGGCTCTGTGTTTCGCGTTTTATGGCTTGATCCGTAAACGAATCAATGTAGATGCAACCACCGGGCTTGCTATTGAGACATTACTGATGATGCCGCCTGCAGTGTTCTATTTCCTGTGGCTGACAGGCAATGATTTGCACGCCTTCCGTTTTTCCGATCCGGATACCAGTCTTCTCCTTGCCCTGGCCGGGTTTGTGACCACGATACCCCTGGTATTTTTCAATATGGCTACTCAAAAGCTGTCGTTGACTGTTTTGGGCATCATGCAGTACCTGGCGCCGTCGATTTCATTTCTGGTTGGTGTGACCATTTATAATGAGCCGCTGGGTGTAGTACAGATCGGTACTTTTGGCCTGATATGGATTGCATTGGTCATTTTTACGCTGGATGGCCTGTTTCGACATAAACGACAGCGTGGTCGGTTGCAAGCCACGCTCACTGAGTAGATCTGGTTAACTGCCAGGCTATCAGGGATGTCTTTTTTTTCTACTTTTCTGGATAGAGGTTTTTGAACGGGCTTTCTTGACGGGGAGCAAGAGCGCCTGTTCTCTGGGCAACACCCGGTAAATCTGTCGATAGTACTCTTTTTCAAGGTCAACTGGGGTCTCGGGAAGGGTCACCATACCCATCTGTCTGAGATAGGCTTCCATGCTGCTGAGTGAGGGTTTGTTCATTGAATGAGTCCTGGATAATTCTGACATGCATAGTAATGAAGACCAATGATGTCGGCAGCTGGGTTTATTCCATTAAACCGGGTGCCGACATGAATCGCTAAGTGGTAAGCATACAGTATGCCATTTTTTTGACGATGCGGTTTTATCTCGTTTTTATCTGGCGCAATTTCCCTGCTGATGCCTTGCTGGCTGAAATTCTGATGGCTGAAATTCCCTGCAGTTGACAAAGGGCATAATGGTTTTTGCGTGTGCCATTGGTGGAAAGTGTTACCTTCTGGTTGGGTTTTCACCTGCGGGTAACAGATCTATGGATTTCCATAATCTGTCAATTACGAGAATCCATCCTTAACAGCTGAAAAATCTATTTTTATATTTTCACTGCCGTATATCCTTTTTTAGGAAATACTGTACACCAGTGATGAAATCCTTTGTTCCATGATGCATTTGAGGCAGTTATGTACGCTCTTCGTGAAAAAAACCAGACGGTAAACCTCTATTGTGATCAGAGTCCGGTATGGCACGGTATCTGTGTCTGTGCGCATTTGGATAATGACGATAAGTATGTTCTGACCTGGTCAGAGCAGGCTGGAGCATTCGTTCATGAGGACTGGTTGTCTGTCAGGTTGTCACTGAAAACAGTGGGAAAGCAATTACTGGTGTCGCTGGATGCGCAGATCAATAAAGGCATCAGTTGGCCCGGGCGAAGCTGGCATCCTCAATATGCCGTCAGGATTAGTATCAACTCGCTGGGCGATCTTTGTGGACTGTGCGCTCATTACCTCTATAACAGCTGGTGGACAAGGCCTCATTTTGATCGAGCACTGAATAACCTGCCGGAGAAAACGCAATCTCTATTGTACGGAGTTGAAGCCGGGTACCACCACCTGCTTGCTGTATGCGACGAGCAAGTTCGCTGTGAATTCCAGGGAGGCGAACCGGAAGGGGTGGAACTGGTATCTGGTCCCGCTAAGTCAGGGGTAAGAGAGTTTTCTGGTCTTATCTCAATTTTTGGCACTGGTTCCGATCCCTTCCAGTTAATTAATGACAATGTGCAGCAGGGGCGTGACCATTTAGCACATTACTCCAGGCCAAGGGATCAGCGCACTCTGCCTGAGGTATTTAAATACCTTGGTTGGTGCAGTTGGGATGCCTGTTATCTTGATGTCAATGAAGACGCTGTCATCGCTAAAGCCCGGGAGTTTCAATCCAAGGGTGTTCCCCTGAAATGGATGCTTGTTGATGACGGCTGGTCTGAAGAGAAAGAGCGTCGGCTATTGTCATGGCAGGAAGATCGGGCGAAGTTTCCCGCTGGCCTGGCAGGCTTGAAACAGGCGCTTAAGGAGAGCTACGGTATTCCCTGGATGGGAGTGTGGCATGCCCTGACCGGCCAGTGGGAGGGGATTGATGCAGAAGCCAGTTTTCCTGTTCCTCTGGATGAGCTGGACTCAGCAAGAAGTTTGCCCCCAACCTCAGAAGGGGATGCATTTCGCTTCTGGCATGGCTGGCACGATTATCTGGCCCGGCAGGGCGTTGATTTCATCAAAGTCGATGTTCAAAGTAACCTTGCCAATCACTATAAATACCGGGATTTCCCGGGGAAAGTTTCCCGGGTAGCGCATCAGGCGCTTGAAGCCTCAGCAGGGCTTCATTTTATCGGACAATTGATCAACTGTATGGGAATGGCCAGTGACCAGCTTTGGAACCGGCCTTCATCTGCCCTTGCTCGTAACAGCGATGATTTTTTTCCCAAAAAAAGCGGTAATCTTCAGGAACATGCCCTTCAGAATGCCTATAACGCCGTGTTTCATGATGCCTTTTTTATAGGTGACTGGGATATGTGGTGGACCATTCATGAAGACTCTGATGCCCATGCGCTGCTCAGGGCGGTGAGTGGCGGGCCAATTTATACCAGCGATCCGGTTGGGCAGACCGATGGGGAGCAACTGATGAGGCTGGTGTTTAATGATGGCCTGGTTGTTCGCTGTGACCAGCAGGGAAAGGTGGCTCGAGAGCAATTATTTGAAAATCCCCTCTATTCCGGGAAATTACTCCAAGTGACCAATCGGATCGGGGCGGTAGGCGTTCTGGCCTTATTTAATATCGCTGAAGATCACCAGCCGATTACTGAACTTATCACTTCAACACCCCTGGAAAATGACAGTGGCGAATGGCTGGTATACTGGCCGACTCGACGGCAGTGCTTCAGCCATTCTGAAATACCTGAAATGCGCCTGGCGCAGAATGGATCAGATCTGCTGCTGTTCCATCCCGGGGAGTCATTAGTCTGCCTCGGTTTGGAAGATAAGATTCTGCCGACCTGTGCGGTTCTTGATCAGGTGGTTTTCTGGAAAGACGGTGGTGTGCGCCTTGAAAGCCGACTCCGACAGGGCGGCAGGCTGTTAATTTACAGTGAGTATCCGCTTTTGGAGGTGCAAATCAATGGACAGGATTATGAATGGGAGGAGTCTGGTAATATTTACCTGATTAATTGCTCTGAGTGGGACGATGAAATTTTTCTGGAATGCCTGGCCAATCTGAATTCGTAAGAACGTAGGCCGACAGTGCAGTAAAGCTGCCGGTCCAGACCGCTAACGCGCTTCTCAGTTCAGTGGTGCAGATGATCTGCCGCATATAGTGTGTTCTCCAGAAGTGTTGCCACGGTCATCGGGCCAACACCACCAGGAACCGGAGTAATCCATGATGCCCTTTCTTTGGCTGCATCAAACTCCACATCACCAGCCAGTCGGCCGTCATCCATCCGGTTGATACCAATATCAATAACCACGGCTCCGGGCTTTACCCAGGCGCCTTTAACCAGACCGGGCTTGCCAGCACCAACCACCAGAATATCCGCCCGGGCCACTTCGGCGGCCAGGTCCTCAGTAAAGCGATGAGTGGTGGTTGTGGTGCAACCTGCCAGCAGCAGTTCCATGGTCATTGGTCGACCCACAATATTGGAAGCTCCGACAATAACCGCATTCTTGCCACGAATGGGTTGGCCTGTGCTTTCCAGCAGACTCATAACCCCTTTTGGAGTGCATGGTCGCAACAGTGGGATACGCTGAACCAGTCTGCCAATGTTGTAGGGGTGAAAGCCATCGACATCTTTATCCGGGCGGATACGCTCAATCACCAGTTCGCTGTTGATATGCTCAGGCAGCGGTAATTGTACAAGAATACCGTCGATTTCCGGGTCATCATTCAGGCGGTCGATTAATGACAGCAGATGCTGTTCGCTGGTGGAGGCTGGCAGGTCGTGGGATATGGATTTGAAACCCACCCGTTCACAGTCCTGTCTTTTCTTTCCCACATAAACCCTGGAAGCAGGGTCATCGCCAATCAGGATAACTGCCAGTCCCGGAGCCCTGAGACCCTGTGAAGTTCTTTTTTTAACCTGTTCTGCGATAGAGTCGGTCAGTTGCAGGGCAATGGCTTTGCCATCAATAATTTTTGCTGTCATATGTGAAGCCTGTTGCTGACAATATAGGATGATTGGCGAATTGAAAATGATCGTTAGTTTAACAGCGCCGGTGCATTGTTGACATAACCGCCTCGGCTAAAGCCAGCGCATTTATCTCTTGTTCAACCTGTAGAGACTCTGTTGGATATAAAAGATGGGCGCGGTGGTATTTTTTCAGCCAGATTGATATGCTGATTCAGTCTAAGTGATGCCATGTATTGTCTGGATGACAATGTGGATCAAAAAATGCATATGGCAATTGACGTGAGCCATGCATGTGAGTAGTATTCGTCGCCGTTGACCAGCAGAACTTTTCGGACTTTTCTGAATTGGCTGGAAAATATTCGGGGTATAGCGCAGTCTGGTAGCGCGCCTGCTTTGGGAGCAGGATGTCGGGA
>NZ_JAHHPP010000210.1 GCF_024606265.1 Endozoicomonas sp. SESOKO1 | reverse complement strand
ATGGGCATTGGCGCGCACATAGACGTCGGCACCATTCTCATTGGTCACGCCACTGTTGATGGTTGAATCTTTGATATAGGCTTTGGTGGCATTGTAGGTGCCGTTGGTAGCCACGTTGGCATTGATCGCCACGGTCTTGCCGCCGGCACCACCCACCGTAATAGCACGCTGTTTGGTTCTTGATGTGGCGTTCACCACCAGACCGTTGACAGACTCTTCGGTGCGGTTCACCGAGAGCAGATCAAACCCGCTGGTCAGATCATTCATTGATACCGAATCAGGGTCAGAATCATCCCCAGCTGTGGATAAATCCGGCAGATCACCGTAGCCCTGCAGGTCACCGGTATCCACCTGCATGGTGCTGCCCTTGCCTTTGGCGATCACCACCGCATCATCAATGTAGGCTTCTGTTTTGCCATATTCCATGGCTGTGGAGATGGCCACAGCACCGGCACCACTGTCGAGACCAATACCCACAGCGCCACTGCCAACCAGGTTGACACTCAGTGCATCGGCATTGACCAGGACATTATTCCAGGCTTCAACCCGGGCATCCTCAGCAATCCTTGCCGTTACATCGCCGTCTATAACACCGGTCCCCACCGAGCCGGCCAGGGAAACCTGTTTCGAGGCGGCCACCCCGGCATCAATGGTTAATAGCCAGTTTCTGCGGAAGGCATCCACTATCAGGTTCTGTGCCTTTAACGTGGTGCTCCCCGCTGTACTGCCATTGCCCAGTACCTCTGCCGTCACATCGGAATCCACCCGGTTGGTGGCAATGGCGACACCACCGGCCGAACCGTTACCGGACCCTGCGCCCATCCAGGCGGTGGCGACACTGTCGGTGTAATCCTGCCCCTTGACGGTGATATCGCCACCATTGCTGGAAGAAGCGGCACCGGAGCGATTGGTGGCCGTATCCTTGATGGCCGCCTGAATGGTCTGATCAACATTATTGGTGGAAATCGCACCGGCAAAACCAATGCCGCTCTGACCAAGGGAAGCACCAATGGCAATGGCATTGCCCACCAGCAGATTCTTATTGTTTGAGGTACCACTGAGGGCTTTGACCGTCAGGTCTTCATCCACTTTCAGCGTGGTATTACTGACCCTCGCTTTGGTGGAGTGTTCATCGGTTCCCACAAGATTGAGGGCAACGGCCAGACCACCGGCATTGGCACCACCCTGCCCGCTGGCAACAGCTACCGAGCCAGCGACGTTAATCATATCCATATCATTCTGGGCGGTGACCGCCACATCAGACGCATTGATGGTGCCTTTATCGCTGCCATCCCAGTCGCCAATCTCTGCCAGAATCTGGTTATTGAGCCGGTTCACGGCCACTGAACCAACACCGGAAAATCCGCCGGTACCCACCCCCACACCGATGGCGACGCTGTAGAGTAGTGAGTTATCACGGGCATTAACATTTACCGTGGCCCCGGTGTTGTCGTTCTTGTTGATATTGCTGTCGACAATGCGGGCTTTGGTTTCGCTTTTTACATCCGCATGGGCGTAAGAGATGCCGAGGTTCTTTTTACCCACCTGGACCACACCAGCCACGGCAATAATCCGCTTGCCTTCGCTGTTGTAACTGTAGGTTGAGCCACTGCCGTCTTCTGTTGTATGGACATTGGTATTGTCCATGGCTTCAGCGCCGCTGAAGTCAAAGTCTTTATTGGTAGCACTGCTGCCCAGGTTACTGATGATGGTGTCGAGATCGCCGTCTTTTTCCCCAGTGGCATTGACATTCACCGTGGTTGCACCGGATATATCCGCGCCCTTGACCAGTGCTTTGGTGTCCGCACCGATGGAGCCAATGGCAAAGCTGCCCTGGAAGCCGAGAGAGTCCTCAAGATTATCGTTATAGCCGACACCCGCCGCACCAATACCGATCCGGTTCAGGCTGCGGGCACTGATATCAATCTGGTCAAAATTGGTAATAGTAGAACGGCTGCTGCCACTGAAATCGATGATTGCTTCTGTCGCTTTTCCTTTGTAGACATCCTCATCGTAGGCGGAACTGAGGGAATTATTGCCATCAGGATTGGCATTACCCACAATGGCCGAGGGATCATTGATTTCGGCAAAGGTAATGGCCAGACCTCCCCCCTGTTTACCACCGCCATAAAGCGTGCCACCACCGACGCCCACATAACTGTTGTTGTAGGCAGACACCTCCAGATCGTTATCCGCCCCATTATTCGAGCTGATTGACGAGCCTTCGATTCTGGCCGAGGTACCGTCGTATATCTGGGCTCCGGAAATGGACAGGGCACCGTTGCGGGTCAGCTGGGAATTGCCCGCCGGGCGGGTGACAGAAAGCGCCAGGGCAACGGAGTTTAACTCGCCGCCG
>NZ_JAHHPP010000001.1 GCF_024606265.1 Endozoicomonas sp. SESOKO1 | reverse complement strand
ACTTGCCGGGGTTTTCCAGACGGTGAACAGCGCCAATGGGAATATAGGTGGACTGATTCTCGGTAAGCAATATCTCCTGATCACCATTAACGATCAGCGCGGTACCTTTAACCACAATCCAGTGCTCAGCCCGGTGATAGTGCATCTGCAGGGAAAGCTGTGCGCCAGGTTTCACGATAATCCGCTTAACCTGAAAGCGATCCCCCATATCGATAGAATCATATGCCCCCCAGGGGCGATAGACTTTGCGATGCAGTTTCACCTCTGGCCGGTTTTCCGCTTTCAAGCGATCAACAATCTTTTTAACATCCTGCACCCGACTTTTATGGGCCACTAATATGGCATCATCACTTTCGGTAATGACAAGATCTTCAACACCAACGGCAGCAATCAGCTTTTTCTCACTCCGTACATAAGTGTTACGGGTGTCCTGAAGCATAACATCGCCAATAGTTGAGTTGCCTGACTCATCTTTTGATGAAATATCGGCGAGGGATGACCAGGAGCCCACATCCGTCCAACCCGCATCCAGTGGAACTACCACTGCATCAGTGGTTTTTTCCATCACAGCGTAATCGATAGACTCATCCGGGCAGGCCTTAAACGCCAGCTCATCCAGACGGACAAAATCCAGATCGGTACTTTGTACTTCCATCGCTTTCTGGCAGGCTTCGAGAATATCAGGGCGGAACTTGTTTAATTCTTCCAGATAGCGGGAAGCTTTGAACAGAAACATGCCGGAGTTCCAGTAGTAGTCACCGGAAGCCAGATAGCCCTGGGCCGTTTCAAGATCCGGCTTTTCAACAAACTGTTCTACTGAGTAGATCGTTGTGGGTGATAAGTTATGGGTTGCGGGTTCAGCATATTTAG
Organism: Endozoicomonas sp. SESOKO1; assembly: GCF_024606265.1. Taxonomy (GTDB): domain Bacteria; phylum Pseudomonadota; class Gammaproteobacteria; order Pseudomonadales; family Endozoicomonadaceae; genus Endozoicomonas. The sequence goes on along the minus strand of NZ_JAHHPP010000001.1, from coordinate 14,953 downwards.
CCGCCACTCCTTCTTCCCCATTCCTTATTAACTGTTCACCGGCCTTGATATACCCATACCCCGTTTCCGGATGGGTAGGCACAACACCAAACGTCACCAGTTTACCATCATGGGCTGCCGGTAAAGCGGCGTTGATTGCCTGATGAAAAGCCTGAACATCTTGAATCACATGATCCGCGGCAAGAACCAGTAGTACCGGCTCAGCTTTATCAGCTAATGCTTTTGCTTTTATTGCAGCCAGTGCCAAAGCGGGCGCAGTATTCCTGCCCACTGGCTCAAGAATAATGGCGGAAGCCTCTTGTCCTATCTGACGAAGCTGCTCCGCTACCAGAAAACGATGATCTTCGTTGGCAATCACCAGAGGTGCCGTAACAGAATCCAAACCATCCAAGCGAGTAACCGTGTTTTGCAACATGGTCTGTGTATTAACCAGTGGCAGAAACTGCTTTGGATAGAGTGAGCGGGATTGAGGCCAGAGACGGCTGCCAGAGCCACCGGACATAATTACTGGAATAATCATGAATACTCGAATTAATTAAAAGAAACGATTACTGCTGCTCAAGCCACGCTTGAAACATTAAAACATCCCAAAGGCAGTGCTGATGGTTGCGAGAACCATTCAAATGTTCCACCCACATCGTTCGAATTGGTTCAGGCCTGAAAAAACCCTCTTCACGAAGACGATTTTCGCCCAAAAGTGATTCAGCCCATTCTCTTAGAGGCCCACGGAGCCAATCTTGTAGTGGAATTGCAAAACCCATTTTTGGGCGTTCAATTAATGACTGTGGTACATGACGAAAAAGCACTTGCTTCAGCAACCACTTACCCTCACCTTGTCGGATTTTAAAATTCAAGGGCATTCGCCAAGCTAATTCAGCGATGCGGTGATCCAAAAAAGGAACACGAGTTTCAAGGCTATTCGACATAGCGGCCCGATCAACCTTTACCAGAATGTCATCCGACATGTAGGTTTGAGCATCCATGGCCATCATCAACTCTTCAAAGTTCTTGGCCGAAGGCCATGAGCCTTTGTCAGTGACCAAAGTACCGGGCTCTCGGCCACCAATTACCACTTCATCTGGTTTCTGCCAGTGACTGGTCAGCTGTTGATAAAAATCCTGTTCACTATTTAAACCAAGCACCCCAGCCAACTTGTGAGCCTTGTCGCCAGGCGTCCTCAGTCTGAGTTTATCAGGCAGAACAGGCTGAAGTCGGTTAAACAGTGTATCCCACTGATTGGGAGACAATGCCCGCAAACCATTCACTGACAGTTTACGTATTGCTCGAGGCAGTCTGCGACTCTTTTCCCAAACACCTCGCCCCGTCAGGTAGCGATTATAGCCACCAAACAGTTCATCCCCACCATCACCAGAGAGTGCAACAGTCACATGCTGGCTGGTCAGTTCGCTCACTAAAAATGTCGGTATCTGAGAGCTGTCTGAAAATGGCTCACAGTAAATAGAAGGGAGCTTAGGTATAACAGCAAGGGCATCCTGTGGCTGAATATAGAGCTCAGTATGATCAGAGCCAAGATGACGAGCTACTGCTTTAGCATGAGTAGCCTCGTCATAACCCGTGTCATCAAAACCAATGGTAAAGGTTTTTACTGGTCGGTTAGTTTGAGCCTGCATGAGAGAAACAACTGTGCTACTGTCTATTCCGCCACTGAGGAATGCACCAAAAGGAACATCAGCAAGCATTTGTTCTTTAATGCTACTCATCAAGGCGTTTTCAAGAGTATTTATTGCGTCGTGCTCGCTCCCCTCAAATGGTGACGCTAGCCCCTGTTCAACAATTTTATTAAAAGACCAATAAGGAGAGGAAACGGCAGTCTTAGCTTTCTTCAAATCACTCAGCGGTAATTGCAGCCAGTGCCCTGCACGTAATTTTTCAATACCCTGATAAATACAGTAAGGTGCTGGTATGCAGTTATGGCGTAACAATAAGGCAAGCGCATTCCGATCGACTTCCGCCTGAAAGGATGAATGAGCTTTCAGCCCTTTGAGTTCAGATCCAAAAAAAAGCCGGTTACCCTGCCAACCCCAGTAGAGCGGTTTTTCACCCATTCGATCTCTCGCCAGAGTCAACACTTTATTGTTTTGATCCCATAGGGCAATGGCAAACATCCCAACAGCTGCTTTGAGGGTTTTTTCTATTCCCCACTGTGTAAAACCAGCCAGTAATGTTTCGGTGTCGGAATGGCCTCTCCAGTCATTGCTATAGCCATCCCGCTGTAACTCGGTGCGCAATGTGAGATGGTTATAGATTTCGCCATTAAAGACCAGCACATAACGATCACAATGGGAACGCATTGGCTGTGCACCCGCAGGCGATAGATCCTGTATTGCGAGCCGTTGATGACCCAAAGCAAAGCCAATTTCCTTGTCCAGCCAGAAGTCCCCGGCATCAGGGCCACGGTGGCGGATGGCACTATTCATGTCCTGTATTTTGAGAAGTTCAAGTAAATCTGTTTTAAGGGAAAAAAAACCGTTTAATCCGCACATCTGCATTAACTACTTTATGTCAGTTTTAACTAGCTTCTTAAAAAAACTATTACCAAGCCTAAATCTATCCAACAAATGAAGGATACCCCCTCCTACCAAGTATAATAATGGCGGCCTCCATTCCATAGAATATTTGTTTGGCAACCTAAACCTCCACCAGTTGATTGCAGATCGACTTTTTATAACAAAGCCAGTAAATTTTTCGTATTGATCTTGGTAAACATAAGACGTAGAAAAGGCACAAATGTATCTATTTTTTATCGATAAGTCTGATAGACCACCTTTTTGATATTCACATATATAACCATCATAATTATAGAATTTACAGCTAAACCTAGAACCATACCATAAAAATAATGGTGACTCTGCCATGAATTTTTCATTATAGAATTCGGGGAATTTAAATTTTTTCAAAAAGCTCGTTTTATATATTTCAGCTTTGTCACCTTTGATTCTCTTATTTTCTCTTTCAAGTAGGCTTGTTAATGTTAGGTCATATCTTTCACCTATTATCGTGCCGTTTTCATACCTTCTAAGAAAAGACATGCCACTATCACAAAAACAATCGCTCTGCAGCTGTTTAGTAATAAATGAAATGCAATCACTTTGTAACCAATCATCACTATCGACAATAAACAACCATTCATGACCTGCATTTTTGAAGCCTACATTTAGGGCAGTATGCTTTCCACCATTTCTTTTTTTTATATATCGTATTTGAAATGGTGTACATAAAACATAGCCATTAATTAGATCCTCCGTACTATCACAACTACCATCATCAATAACTAACCACTCAAAGTCATAAGAGGTTTGATCAATAAGTGATTGATAAAGTCTGGGTAGAGTATGAACTCTATTATAAGTAGGGGTTAGAATCGTGATCATTCAAAAAATCTACTAGAATATGTAAGCAATAAAAGTGGATAGAAGGCAATAAATCCAATAACTATGTAATTTTGTAGTATAAATGAGAACTTACTATTGCTTAACTGACTATACAACAATAATGGTATTAGAAACCAAGATAAATTAGCAATTCGATCTGAGAATGGAATGAAGCACAACATAAAATATGCGGATGCAAGTAGACAATATAATTTAACAAGATCACAATTAATATTTATTAAATTCTTCTTCCATAAAAAGACAATCATAAAAACAGGCAATAACGTAAATACAGTAAAATCAATACGAAAACCAGACTTGTAATTTAGACTACGAAAGTGTTCACCCTCATAAAAGCTGTTATCAAAATATTCATTAAACCCAAGAGAGTCAATTATCGGCTTAGGAATAATTGCTGTTGCAATTGGTTCAACAAGACCAAGTACTGCAATTGATACACAACACATAAGCACTACTAAAGTAAACTCAATAGTTCTCTTTCTAAAGAATAAAAATAATGCAGCCACAGCAAAATTAACGAGCCAAAATGCAGAGTGAAATAATGTTGACAGAAAAAGAAGTAATACCCCTTTTATCCACTTCCTGTCATTTCTATCAATTAAGCAGTTAATCCCCCATAATGAAAAACCAAAGCTAATACCTTGCTTAAAACCACTACCTAAATAAATTAGATAAAAAGGGTATAGCAAGTAAATCATTAACAATACAGAAGAATCGAACGTATTAAATTTTTCACGAAGACCTCTATATAGAGGTATCACACAAAACAAGTAAATAACAGAAAAGAAAAACTCTGAGCTTGTACTTATGGCTGAAGTCAGCCAGTTAAGAAGCCGAAAACCTAAAGGCCCTTTATTAGAGGTTATCAACTCATAAAAATCCATATTATTTATAATTTTAAGCTCCTGCATATATCGCCAAGGGTCACCAGCTGGCTCACGAAAAGATAATACAATCCATAGCCATATGGCAACTAAAAGTGCATAAATAACAACACAGGTTTTGGCTGCAACAAATTCTCTGCGAGTGTAAAGAAGTATGAAAAATACGCTAACAGAGCTATAAAAAGTAAAATTAAATAACATAACGGATGTCTCATGTAAGTAGCTAACCATATGAAATCATATTTTTTGACTCCATATGGTCAGCTACTTATATACCATTAAATGCTAGAGCGAACTTAATAAGCTCTTGGCACTTTTCTTTAGTCGGCATCTTATGGTATCAAGAACATCCCTTGACATAGTCACACCACCAAGTTCACTAAAACATTCTATTAAATTCTTTTTATCATCTACCCAGTTAATGGTTGAAAACTGTTTTGATGCATCAAGATTTAAATCATCAAAAAGCATTTCACATTTAGGTGCATATGCCAAAGAGTACAAAGGCGTGTTTGCAATCAGTGAAAAAACATTAGCATGAAAACGGGTAGCAATAAAAAAATCAAAGTCAACTATTTTATTAATCAAAAAAACAGGATCTTGTTTGAATGGCAAAAATTCATCAACATAATCCTTATAAATAGTTTTTGCCACTAAATAATCTTCAAGGGTAAAAGCTACATTGACTATTTTATAGCCTTGCTTTTTAAGATTTTTGATAATGTTTTTTGTAGCATCAATATAATCAATGGGGATTTTTAAGTACCTATCAGCTAGTTCTGGCATATGTTTTTTATACCATTCACTAGGTTCTTTATTCTGTACAATGGTTTTACCCAAAACATTCATAAGTGGTGGAAATAGATTAACTCCAACCGTTTTTTTTATAGATGACTTTTCTTTTTTTGCATCTAACGCAAAAGCCAAGTCAGGTATCAAATCAATATCTTTTCTTTTAGTGATTTGTTTTAATGATCGTAACGCATCTTTACTTCTAACACTCAAATATGCTGAATTAATTAATATTTTCTGAAGTTCATCATCAATTTCGTTTACTTCAAAATTGCCAGAACAACCCCAAATTGCAATTTTCTTGTTACCGCCATATCGATTGAATAGTTTTATTTTGCTTATTGGTGATGTTGAGTGAGCTGTAAGCACCCCCCCCCCCCGCCAAGAATAAGGCTTTTCGATTTACCCACTATTGATGATATGTCAGCATAATTACAAGACTTTACCTTGCCGCCCAAACTTGTAATTATTTTGGTAGCACCATCTCTTAATGCTAAGTCACCAATATTACTAGTATTGTAACAACCTACTAGTGCATGCGTATCCGACGGGAAGGTTTTGGAATCTACAAAACTTTTTGCTTTATTGCCAAGTCTAACTTTTTTTGAAAAAAGAAAATCTGAATTGCTAATCATATTTAAAGTCATACATATCGATTCATGTGGCTTAAATCAGTTAAAATTTTAGCTTTTCTTATGGGCATGAGGTTATTTTAGGCCCAGATTTTCCTGCTTTGATACCAGCACGACATCCCTGAACAGTTTTTATCAGAGGTTTTATCGATTTAGCGGCTCTTGAGTATGATAATCCAAGAATAAACAATCGCCCAAAAGCACTAACTTTGTGCATAAAAGAAAGATGGCGTGAAATTACCAGACTACGGTTATGTGCCAGGCCGTACATATACTTAGGGATATCATTTGGCACACGGCAACCACCATCACTAGCAACTAAATGTGTTAGTCTTGCAGTAGGCTCAAAATAGATTTTAAAGCCATTGCCACTGGCCCTAAGACAAAACTCAAGTTCTTCATAGAGCGCCGCACCAATATTCAACTGTTCATCAATGCCACTAATGCTTTGAAAAACGGCCTTTTGGACTGAAAAATTACACCCTTTAACATGATCAACATAACAAGCATTTTTTGACTCAAAACCAGCTATTGGAGTAGCAGTCCATTTTTTAAAAACACCAGTTCCTGTGAACTTTGATTGACTTACATTAGGTTCATTAATCCCTCCTGCTATTAAACCAATCTGTGGATCTTTAGCGTACGCTTTTAAATGATTACCAATGAAACTTTTATCCGCTCTTATATCATCATCAATAAAGATAATAATTTCACCTTTTGCATTGGATAAACCAAAATTTCTTGCTTGCGGTAAACCCCGAAAACTGACATTAAAATAGCGAATGATAGCTGAGTTATCAGCAGTTAATTTTTTTACATTATCCGGTGTATTATCAGACTGATCAACAACAATAATTTCATAGGCAGGGTAATCCTGTGCCAGCATATCCACCATGGCATTATATAAAAAGTCACCACGATTCAGAGTGGGGATCACCAGACTTGCAAAGGGTTGTTTCATTACGTGTAACTCGTATTAAATTCCATTCAAAGCGTCGGCCACTTTTTCACCATAGTGTTGCCAGGTGGCTTCCTTCTCAACCCGTAGTCGTGCCTTTTGTCCTTCCATAACAAAACGCTCAGGTTCTGAAACCAAAGAAGCAAGATACCGGGATAGCTCTATATGGTCGTCTCTTTCTATCAACCAGCCACCATTACCCTGTTTAATCGCATCGGGGATGCCTCCCTGGTTACTGCCAATAGCCGGTATACCGCAGGCCTGTGCCTCAAGGAAAACCAACCCAAAACCTTCAACTGCCTTTTGCGCCTTCTCTTCACGGGTACAAAGGGCAAACAGGTCTACAGATTGATAGAGTTTGGGTAACTGATCATCAGCGACAAAGCCAAGCCAATTGATTGCTTGAGCGACATCCAGGTTTTCCGCCAGTCTTTTTAACTCAGGTAAATAATCCCCCCTGCCAGCAACCACATATTGCAACTGGTCTCGCACGCTGTCAGGTAACTGAGCCAGTGCTTTAATGATCACATCATGGGCTTTATAAGCATTCACTCTTGATGTTGTAAGTACCAGCTTCTTATCCAGTGGTAGATTAAGCTCACGTCTGAGAAGGGTCTTATCAGTGGCGGGTTTAAATAACTGTTCATCAACACCCAAAGGTATGGCTACCGTATTGGCTTTTGGTGCCGTCTGTTTTACAACCTCTTCAGTATATTGGCTGTTGCAGATCACCAACCGTGCAGATTCCAGTATGCGCTTGCGCAAAAACGTTAAAACGCGGTTTTTTATGGTTGGCGCACCTTTCATAACATCATTACCGTGTGCCAATACTACCAGATTTTTTACCCCCGCTAATTTACAAAGCACTGCTTCCGGATGCCAGACATCGGTAATCACAACAGTATCAGTATCAAGCTTTCGCAACCGCTGCCATGACAATAACTCACGTTGACCTCGTTTAAATGTGACCCTATATTCTGGCACATCAGGTGCAACAAAACCTGTCTCCAAGGTACGGTTTACCGTCAACACTTCAACCGCTTTACCCTGTTGTTTCAGCGCTTCTACAATGGCAACACATAAGCGGGAAATTCCACCTTCCAATGGTGGATAGTCATAGCTGAACATCACGTACTTTTTCATCAGGAATTTTTCAAAAGGTGATCGAAGATATTTGCAAAACTACTGACCTGGCTGCTCGCAAGATATCGTTGGCAATAGTCGGTGGGGTTTGCTGTTGCGGTTGATGAATTTATCACCTCAGCTAACAGGTTACAGTCATCATCCGGATGACCGGAAAGGAATATACCTATACCTGCTTTCGATAGTTCTGTACGTGCCTCACTGGTTTCAGGCACTGACGCAATGACGGGCTTACCAAGAGCAATATAATCGACCATTTTGGCAAAATTACACCACCACAGCCTTGATAGACCAGGAAGCAATAAACAGGCATGTGCATTTATCATTGTTTTATAGAGTTCTTTCTGTGATAAGTGATCGATAAAAATACAGTGACTTAATAGCTCTGCTTTATCTTTCAGTAAAGCGGTAACTCTCGGTTGGTTAAGCTCCTTTCTGCCAACAAATTTTAGATCAAATTCACCTTTGATCAGCCCTTTCACTCTGGCTCTGTTGAGTGCAGAAAAGAAGTGATCTCCATATTCAGGCAAGAATTCGCCAACAAATAACAGGTATTTCTTATCGATTGATTCGGACTTTGTTAGATCTGTTAGATAGTCATCATCCACACCGGTGGGAATAAAAGTGTATTTACTCTCATCCAAACCGTAATAATCAAAAAATATCGATCCATAACTGTGAGCAAGCCCGGTAACTACATCTGCTTTTTCCATGGTTTTACGGGTATAAGACTGCTCTAGCCATCTTCTTTGCCATTGAGGTGAGTTATAACGCTCACCATATCCACAAGGGTCACGAAAATCTGCTACCCATTGAATATCTTTTTTTTGTTTAAGATGTTGACCAATTTTAAGACAGGTGTATGGAACAACGGTTGTATAGACAACCTTAATCTTATGCTTATCAATAAGCTCTTCAGCTTTTTTAATCGCCCCCGCAGACCATGTCCAGTAACGATCTGGCCATTCCAAGAGATTTTCAGTGCACCACACATAGCCTCTTGAAATCAGTCTTTTCTTTAAATGACTTTCTTTCTCAAGGGTATCACCTGAATTTTTACCTTTTTCATTTGTATAGTCTGTATGGGCTTTGGTTTTTACAAATGTTCGATCCACACCGCCAAACGCCATTCTCAGCCCTCTGAGGGTAGGCTCAATGTAGCGCGTAGGAATAATTTCTACTTCATCAGGGAGATCACTAAGTAATGTATAATCTTCATTGTAAAGGTAATTAATATCTGATGTTATGACATAAGGCTTATAACCATAACGTGGTAAATATTTCGCTAATTTATATGCTCGAAAAACAGCCGCATGAGTTTGAGGTGCGAAATAAGGTGTGATAATTAAAACAGGCTTCATTAGTGGATTAGAGATCTATAAAACTGAAGGTTTTTTTCTATAGCAACAGAGGGGTTAAAGTCTTCTGAAACTCTTCTAAACCCACTCTCCGCCATTTCACATCGGGTTTCTTCGTTTTTTAACAAACCAAGAATCGTAACAGCGATGTTATCAATATTATCCGGATCACACAGTAATCCATGCTCACCATCTTTTATAAGCTCTGGGCCACTGGAACGGCTTGAGTAGATAACCGGAATTTTTAAAGCCATTGCCTCCATGGGAGCTAATGCGAATGCCTCAGAGTATGATGGATAAATCGCAAGATCGGCTTTTACGAGAATATCTTCCATCTCTCTTTTGCTAACATGCCCGGTAAAGTGTATCGAGCTACTATGCTTCCCTGCCAACACTCGGATTTTTTCTTGTGAACTCTGCCCTCCGGTCAGTACATCTTTTCCTATCATGATCAGCTTGGCACCGGGGCATTGATCGCAGACTTTCGGCCAGGCTTTTGCTAGAGAAAAGACGCCCTTTTTTTCCACCAAGGAGCCACTGTATGCAACCATTCCGGTGCTTTTATAAGAATGTTTTGTTCGCTCCAAAGTGGGCAAAGAAACTGAATTATAAATTACCTTGATATCTTTATTCAGATTAAACAGTTGTTTTGTTCTTTCTGCTGTATATTGACTAACGGATGCAATTGCGTCAGCCCTTTTTAATGCAGCAGCTTCAAGCCTTCTGGTATTTTTTGATACGGGCTGGTTCATTTCATCAGCAAAATAGGTAAGGTTGCCATGTAAACGGACAATTACTGGTATTGGTAGTTTTGGCCAAAAAGCACAGTTCCCCTCAAAATCAGGTACCTCGATGATATCAATCTGGTTTCGTTTAATGAGCTGCTTTACTTTTTTAAATAATTTTAAACGGCCACCATAATAACCAAACCGCCCTTTTGTAGTTGCCAATCGAAAAACGTTAACACCATTGAGTTCTTCAAAGATGTCGTCCTGAATATTTGGATAAACTCCAATAATGGTTACCTGGTTCCCATTTTCTACCAGTGCATTTGCCAACTCACGGGTAAAGATACCAATCCCCCCACATTTTTCGGGTGGGTACTCATTGCAGATAAAAGCAATTTTCATGATGTTGTTTTAAGTTTAAATAAATTAAAAAATTGTGAGCGGTAAAAAAATAAAAGCATTGCAGCGTAAGCTATAACGAGCAGTGTGCTGCGTATGAAAATACGAGATAGCAACTGTAGTTCCTGATTCAGGATTTTGTCGATAAAGAATGTTATTAGCAACGCAAAAATGGAGCTTACCAGTACAAGCAACAAGTATTTTATGCTTGGCCAGAGTTTTATACCCGCTGCACTATGTGCAACTTTCAGTGCGCCAAGGGTCAGACATAATCCCATAACTACGGTATAACTAATAGCTACGCCAATAGCCCCCCACTGTGCACCGACAAGAAAGCCTGCACTTAGAAAAATGGCTGCAAAACATCCCCAGTGGAACATTTTTCTGCTCTGGCCTGATGCTGTAAATAGCCAGCCCATGGTGTTATGCATTGGCTGAGTCAGGCAAGCAATGGCAAGAACTTGAAGTAATGGCGCTGCCATTAACCATTGTTCACCGTAAAACAGCAGGATAACGTCTTCGGGAAAGGTAAAAAAATAACCAGCAATCGGACAACAGAGCAGTGTTACTAATCGTAGAGCATTTTTATAGTAGCCCTGGAACTTAACCTTATCATCCTGATATCTGGCCAATAATGCGACCATCATACCTGATAAACCTGCTGTTGTTAGCATTGATGGCAAGGTCATCAGAAAATAAGCTTTGGCATAAAATGCGAGCTCTTCTACCCCTGCAAATTTACCGATAACCACATTATCCAGATTTCTGGAAAAGTAATTAACGGCACCGAAACCCAGTAATCCACCACTAAAACGCAGCATAGTTCCCACGTGGGTTTTACGTGAAAACCAACCCATTGGCATGCCTGAAACGGTATGTATTGCGAGCATTGTCAGCGTTGATTTGGTAAGCGCTTGTATTGCCAAAGACCAGTAACCAAAGCCATTCTTAGCAGCCAATATCCCAACAACTCCACCAATGATCAGTGAAAGCAAATTAATTATTGCCAGTTTTTTTAATAATAATCCTCGTTTGAGCCACATGGTTCCTGGAACAGTAAACCCGGTAATCAAAAAGTTGAGGCCCATAACAGGTAATAATTGTTTTAACTCTTCGTAACCATAAAAGGCTACAACAAACGGCGCAATCAGTATGCATGTAACTGACATTAGTCCGCCAATCAATACATTAATCCAATAAAGATTAATAACCTCTTGGTCTTTTATTTCTTTTTTACTGACTATGGACCAAACAATTCCACCGTCTGCAAACACCATAAAAAATGCTGTGACTGTAGACACTAGATTGAAAAGGCCATACTCAGCAGGCAGCACCAGTCTAGAAAGAACAGCGGTAAAAACAAGTGATAGTGTATATGTAAAAAACTGTGGTCCGATCGACCACAGAAGACCTTGGTTTATCTTTTTATCATCCATTTAGCTTTGAAATACCACCCAGACTTTTATAAAAAGTATCATCAAAAATATTTTTGCTATTTGATATGATCATTTAACAAATAACAAAGTTAAAAATATTATTTATTCAAATACCATTTCATCGCTACACAAACCCCATCCATAATCCGATGGGTTGGCTCATAGCCCAGCAATGTTTTTGCCTTGCTGATATCCGCTTGGGAATGCCTGACATCACCGGCCCGGAATTCACGATAAACCGGTTCAGCATTTTTCACCTGCGGCAATGTTCCTGCCAGATTAGTTCTGATGGCCTGGTACAGATCATTCAGTGTGGTTCTGTCACCAACGGCAACATTGAAGACATTGTCTTTCGCTTCATCGCTGGCTACGGCTGAAAGAATATTGGCCTGAATGGCGTTATCGATATAACAGAAGTCCCGGCTGGTTTCGCCATCGCCATTGATAAACACCGTTTCACCATTAATCAGTGAGGCAGTCCATTTAGGAATAACGGCTGCATAGGCACCATTCGGATCCTGTCGTCTGCCGAAAATATTGAAGTAGCGCAAACCGATGCATTTAAAGCCATAAGTTCTGGCAAAGACACTGGCATACAACTCATTCACGTATTTGGTTACAGCATAGGGTGACAGCGGGTTACCGATATTCTGTTCGACCTTGGGCAGTGCCGGGTGGTCTCCATAAGTGGAGCTTGATGCTGCATAAGTGAAACTTTTCACTTCAGCGTCACGAGCAGCAACCAACATATTCAGGAAGCCGGTAATATTGGCCTCGTTGGTGGTGATCGGGTCGTTAATGGAACGAGGTACCGAACCAAGGGCAGCCTGATGGAGAACGTAGTCCACACCATTGCACGCTTTCTGGCAATCTGCCAGGTTGCGGATATCACCTTCAATAAAGGTAAACCGTTGCCATTGCTCCGGCGTAACCAGAGTTTCCACCTCTGCCAGATTGTGCTGATGGCCGGTGGCAAAGTTATCCAGGCCGATAACCGTCTGGTTCAGCTTGAGCAGGGTTTCCAGCAGGTTGGAACCGATAAAACCGGCCACTCCGGTGATAAGCCAGGTTTTCGGGCTGGCCTGCAGATTTTGTTTAACTTGTTCGTATTTCATTTCATTTTTTTTCACCACAGAGGCACAGAGGGCACAGAGGGGAAGATTTTTTGTTTTACAAGCAAAAAAAAAGCTTTTCTCTGTGTGCTCTGTGTCTCTGTGGTAAAAACCTTCTTGAGTAGGATGGTCTATTGTTAATGTTTTTTGACCAATAGGTTAATTGTGTATGAATAATCATTTATCCGGAAAAGTAATTGGGTTAGCTATTGATGTTCATCGGGAACTTGGGCCGGGGTTGCTTGAAAATGCCTATGAAGAAGCACTTTCTTTTGAACTGGGTCGTGCCGGTGTTTTCTTTGAACGTCAGCTTTCCCTTCCGGTTAATTACAAAGGTCAGTTGTTAGACTGTAAGTACCAAATGGATATTGTGGTAGAAAAGCAATTAGTGCTTGAATTAAAAGCAGTGGAGCAGTTGATACCGATACATCAAGCACAGTTGCTCACTTATCTTAAACTATCAGGCATATCCTTAGGCTTACTGATCAACTTCAATGAGCTTGTTTTAAGGCAAGGCATCAAGCGGTTAATTCTGTGATTCTTTTTTTTTACCACAGAGGCGCAGAGGGCACAGAGGAAAAGATTTTTTTCTTTTAAAAGCATAAAAAAGCTCTTCCCCGTGTTCTCTGCGCCTCTGTGGTAAAACAGTCTTTTACAACCACCCATCCACAGAGGCACAGAGGAAAAGATTTTTTTCTTTTAAAAGCAAAAAAAGCTCTTCTCCGTGCCCTCTGCGCCTCTGTGGTAAACAAAATCTTCTACAACCGCCCATCCACAGATTCAGTTGGCAAGATGTACTTAATGTCATAAACAACACAGTCACGTCGCCCCAGTTTACGAATGGCATCGGCGCCCATCTCTTTAAATTGGTCATGGGCCACAGCCAGAATAATTGCCTCATATTTTCCAGCAGCCGGTTCTTTAACCGGGTTAATGCCGTATTCGTGCTCAGCTTCAACAGGGTTCACCCACGGGTCGAAAACATCCACATTGGCACCGTATTGCTGGAACTCATTCACTATATCCACCACGCGGGTATTTCTTAAGTCCGGGCAGTTCTCTTTGAAGGTCAGGCCCATGATCAGCACATTGGCATCTTCTACATGGATACGACGCTTGATCATCTGTTTGACCACCTGGCTGACCACATACTGGCCCATACCATCGTTAATACGACGACCGGCAAGGATGACTTCAGGGTGATAACCGATCTCCTGAGCTTTGTGCGTGAGGTAGTACGGGTCCACACCAATGCAGTGGCCACCCACCAGGCCTGGGCGAAATGGCAGGAAGTTCCATTTGGTGCCTGCGGCTTTCAGGACTTCTTCAGTATCAATACCCAGCTTGTTGAAAATAAGCGCCAGCTCATTAACCAGGGCTATGTTCAGGTCGCGCTGGGTGTTCTCAATCACCTTGGCGGCTTCTGCCACTTTAATGCTGCTGGCTTTATGGGTTCCGGCAGTGATGATTGAGCTGTAGAGGTTATCTACATAGTCCGCTACTTCTGGCGTAGAGCCGGAGGTGACTTTTTTGATGGTGGTCAGCCGGTGCTGTTTATCGCCCGGATTGATTCGTTCCGGACTGTAACCGGCAAAGAAGTCTTTATTGAAGACCAGGCCGGATTCTTTTTCGACCAGAGGGATACAGTCTTCTTCAGTGGCACCCGGATAAACGGTGGATTCGTAAATAATAATATCGCCCTTACTCACTACTTTACCGAGCATTTCGCTGGCTCTGATCAGAGGGGTGAGGTCCGGCCGGTTATGCTGGTCGATAGGCGTTGGTACCGTAACAATGTAGACGCTGGCGGTTTTCAGGTCTTCCAGCTGGCAGCAGTACCCGAGTTTATTGGCAGATGCCAGCTCTTCATCGGAACATTCCAGGGTGCTGTCGTGCCCGGCCATCAGCTCTTCAACACGAGCCTGGTTAATATCAAACCCGATGGTGTTGTATTTTTTGCCAAACTCAACGGCCAGTGGCAGGCCGACATAGCCGAGACCAATAACGGCAATAATTGGGTCTTGATTAAACTTCATCTGTTATTTCCCGTGTTGTCTTGGAATTTTTTTTCACCACAGAGGCACAGAGGGCACAGAGA
>NZ_JAHHPP010000209.1 GCF_024606265.1 Endozoicomonas sp. SESOKO1 | reverse complement strand
ACGGCAAAGCTACGCAATGCCGCTATGGATGGAGAATTTCGCAAGGTTCGTTAAACCACTATTAACATGCCATCCATTTCAAACCGACCGTCCTTGATCATCGCAGAACGGCTGACAGTTTGACTGCCAGATAAAATCATCTATTTTTTCAGCAGCGATTCGCTGTTTGCTTTTGTGAATACTTACTTCTTTCAAAAGCCTCGTGTATTTCAAGCAAAGACAGCGTGTGCCCGCTATCTTTGTACACAACTGTACACAGCCTATTGCACGAAAATTGACGTATAAAACTGAAAATCACTCAAACTTCTGAAACCCCAAAACAGAATCAAGAGACTGCTTTCAGCCTCTATCTGGAGCATGACCATGAACACTCCGAACACCTGTGTTGCCATCTATAAAACCCATCAAGCTGCGGATGATGCAGTCAAGTACCTGCAAAAAGCAGGCTTTGAGATGAAAAAGATATCGGTCGTTGGTAGCGACTACCATACCGAAGAGCACGTCGTTGGTTATTACAATACGGGGGATAGAATGAAAGCCTGGGGAAAGATGGGAGGGTTCTGGGGCGGACTATGGGGCGTTCTGTTTGGTGCCGCTTTTTTTATGATTCCAGGCCTTGGCCCGATGGTGGTTGCCGGACCACTGGTGTCTGCCATTGTCGGAGGCCTTGAAGGCGCTGTGATTGTTGGCGGTTTATCCGCACTTGGTGCAGGCCTTGCCAGCATGGGAATCCCCAAAAACAGCATTGTCCGTTACGAGGAATCTCTATCTGCCGGCAGCTTTCTATTGCTTTATAACGATACAGAAGAAAATGTTGCCGCTGCCGCAAAGGTGTTGCTGGAAAGCTCAGACCACGAGGGCGTGGAAACTCATAGCAAAAACAATGGCGAGTAAACAAAGATATTCTTCAGCCATTGCACTGTAATGGCTGAATAACAGCTTAAATAACTTCCAGACAAGACCCTTTAAAATGGGCAAAGACACGCTGTCCCACCGACAAATTCAACAACCCCAGCGCTCTTCTGGTGACCAGTGCCAGTAATGTCTGCCCTTCAGCCTCCATAAACAGCATGACATTATTTGAATCAAGTTCCTGAATAGCCCGAATCGTTGTAGCCACCCGGTTCTGAACACTTGTACAGTGGATATCTTCCACAACAATACTGACCTCCTGGGCAGGCAATATGACTCTCAAGTCGGTTCCCGGCAGCGCTGAAACCTGATTGGCCAGTAATTTCTGGCCACCCAGTAACAACTCGGTGAAACCGTATTCCTGGTCATGGCCTCCCACCTGCACCTCCAGAATCGACAGTGCACAGTCATCCCGGGTCAGTAAAGAGCCTGGTCGGCTGAGCAATTGACGACACTCGCCACGGGATACCACCTGCCCCTGATCAACAAGCACCAGTTTATCAGCCAATCGGGCAACCTCTTCACGGGCATGACTGACCATGACGATCGGTATTTTGAAGTGCTGATGGATATTTCTCAGGCAGGGAAGAATGCTTGTTTTTGATGACCAGTCCAATGAAGCCAGGGGCTCATCCATTAATAGCAGACGGGACCCACTTAACAGGGTTCGGGCAATAGCAACACGCTGCTTCTCGCCTCCGGAGAGTTTATCAACCGAACGCCCCAGTAAATGCACGATATCGAGCTGCTCAACCACCTCAGATAATGAGGGCATGGCAACATTAGCCCTGGCCCGCTTCAAGGCAAACTGAAGATTTTCCATAACGTCCAAATGGGGAAACAGCCTGGCTTCCTGAAATATATAGCCAATGCCCCGTTGTTCCGGCGGTACCCATATACCTTTTTCCGAGTCCTGCCAGACGTCATCATTGAACTGGAGTCGTCCACTGGCATGGCTTTCCAAACCGGCAATAGTTCTCAGCAGGGATGTTTTACCACACCCTGAACGCCCCATAATGGCCCAGATGGCATCGGTATCCAGCGACTCACCAACACTGAGAACAAAGCGGTCCCGGGGAAGTTGAATATCAATTCTCAGCATTAACAACGACCAGGGTATTGTTTGCGGGATAATTGAACAGCGGGCTTACGATCAAGACTCTGACACTCCCCGCCCTGGCGGGCGAGGGTTCTTGATCGCTCAAGAACGTTTCT
>NZ_JAHHPP010000024.1 GCF_024606265.1 Endozoicomonas sp. SESOKO1 | reverse complement strand
ATTTTTCAACTCAGGAAGGGGGGATTGGCAAGAAAGTCATCAGCAAGCTCTGCGTTTTGCGTGACGGATACCTGGGCGAATAAGGGCGCTGCACTTTCTAAAGGCGGCAAGCTGTAATCTGCCAATGCATCACGACTGGTAAATAATTTATGCTGGTGATCGCGATAGGTCTCTGGTAATGAAATCAAAGCCTTGAATAGTTTGTCTGTCTCCAGCTTCTGTTGATCCAGCTTCTGACTGAGCAGTCGGAGATTTTCCTCCTGAGATGGGTCAAGCTTGTCGGGGGAGTAGTTGCGCACCATATGGCTGAGCTTCTCCAGATCCCCCTGCAAAGCATCAGAATGCTCATCTGCCTCATTGCCTAAAAAATCTACCCGATCATAATCAACGGAACGAATGTTGCGAACGATCTGCCTCTGAATGGTACGCAGCTCAGAGGTCAGTCGACGGGCGTTGTTGTTATTGTCAGAGGCCACTTCCAGGGCGCGGTCAAAAGCGCCTCGGTCCACCAGCATTTGCATTCTCAATACATTAATGCGTGCGAGGTCAATGGCGTCCTGCTCCAATAATCCGAAGTAGGTGCTAAATGCATGAGGCGTCAGCTCAAACAGCGCACTTTGCTGAGCGTCTTCTATGTCGTAAGTGGTTTTAACCAGCCAGAATTGGCGCTGGCTCATCTGGTTTCGATTGGCGTCCCAGTGGCGGGTCACAAAGGGCTTATAGCGATTCGGTCGATTGGCCAATATATCAAACATCATCCCGATCCCTGTTTCGATGCTCTCACTATCCATAGGTGAGTCAGGATTGATGGCACGGTTCTGCTCCATTACAGCCGACAAGAGCGCAGCTGTCACGGCCTTTCGGGTGGTGCCAGGTTTTAATTCGGTCTGCTCAGCTATTGTGTCGATGATTGCCAGAGCCAGCCATAAGAGATCGAGCTGAGCAAATGGTCTCAGGGTTTCAGCAGTGGAGGCGTATCCTTTGGCAGCACTGTTGGCCAGATCAATCAGTAGTTTTAGCACGCCGGCGCTCCTGCAACTGCGACTGATGTCGCCGTACCGCAGGGCGTCTTTGTTGCTATTGGCTCCGCCAGGAATGCCAGACATATTATTCATGTGATAATCCGGGAGGATAACTGCTTGGATTGCGAATAGAATATGTCGTCGAAGGGTACATATCCACACTGGACAAACATACATGTCGCTTTGACAAGCATGTGGAGGCTAAACAGATGAAGGAAGCCGTAGAGGGAACAGCGAAGCGCTGGGATCAATTGGTGAGATACCGGGTTATCGAGATCATTGCTCAATGGGAAGGCAGGCTGACGACCAATCATCTCTGTGATCGATTCAGCATTGGGAGACAGCAAGCTTCAAAGGATATCAATACTTATTCCAGAGATATCGCCCCCGGCAACCTGGAATACGACAGCAGTCTCAAAGGGTATAGACCGAGCAAAACGTTCAAACCAGTCATCAGCTCCGGCTTGATCGATGAATATTTGCATGTATTAGACAGGGAACATGATGCCGGCCACCCTTTTCAAATGCTGGGCGGAGGTGTCATCAGTAGCGAATTCCTGAAAGCACCAGTGCGCAGTATTGACGTTGAAGTCATGCGCCCATTGGCGAAGTCCATCCGCGAAGGCCGACGGCTGGAAATCAACTATACATCCATGGGAACACCCGAAGGCGAATACCGGATCATTGTTCCGCATACGTTGGTGTGTACATCGTTACGGTGGCATGTGCGGGCATACTGCGAGAGAAATCGAGACTATCGAGACTTTGTATTAAGTCGGCTCTTTGGAGAACCGGAGTTAATGGGCAGGTCAGACCAGAGCGCAGAGCAGGATGAGAAATGGAACACCTGGGTTGATATGGTGCTGCAGCCGGATGAGCGCCTGACAGCGGCACAGAAAAAGTTTGTTGCCCATGAATACGCTATGAAAAATGGACAACTGACAGTTCGCACTCGGGGTGCCCTGGTTCACTACATGATGCAGGCGTTGAATATCACTCTCGACAAGGAGAGCAACCCGGCAGCCCAGCAAATAGAAGTGGTTAATAAGGATGAAATCAAAGGCTATCTGTTCGGTTAAAAGAGAAGGAAAATACTAAGAGATAGCCGTAATAGACAGTGCAAACAATCAGCGATTGATAAAGCATCGGGTTATCTTAGTTAGTAGTTCTCTTATTCTTAATACTGCATTTGCAAAATACATATCTGATAGCGGGAAATACCAGCATCATCGTCTCAGATGCTTTCGACATCTTCTTGATTCAGGAAGGAAGGCAGAATTAGCACGATCCCTGCAAGGAAAATTATCAGCATAGTGGCAAAATAAGTTATTATGCCATTATCTATTAACACTGAAATTGGACTTCTTGAAATATGGGGAAAATGAGTAATTTGACAGAAAATGCGTTAAACGCAGTCTGTCCCTATTTCACAATGTTTCCCTTGGAATACCCGACCAAAATTCTGAAGAAGCTCAAGTCCGAATCGCCGGTTGTAATGGATCCCTTCTGCGGAAGAGGAACCTCATTATTTGCTGCCAGAAAATTTGGGGTTGATGCGTGGGGCGTCGACTCTTCTCCCGTTGCTGTCGCGATAGCCAGAGCAAAACTAGCAAGTTGTGAGAGCGATGAAGTCATTGAACTTGCACAGAATTTGCTCTCTAAGGCGGGAGATCTTCAGCTACCCACATCGGATTTTTTTAAGTGGGCATACCACAGAGACACTCTTTCACAAATCTGCAAAATCAGACATGAACTCCTAAATATCCAACACGAGACTGATGCATCAGTTGTCTTAAGGGCGGTTTGTTTAGGGGCGCTGCATGGCCCTCTCACTAAATCAATTGATACGGCCTCTTACTTCTCAAATCAGATGCCACGTACGTTTTCGTCTAAGCCAGACTACTCTGTTAGGTACTGGAAAGAACGTAATATGAAGCCGCCTAAGATCGATTTTTTAACGGTCGTAAGCAAAAAAACGTTACGCCTACATGGTCTTGCCGATAAAGTTTCAGGAAGCTTTCAGCAAATTTTGCATGGTGATTCTCGGCTTGCTGAATCATTTAACGGCTCAAGAAGAGATTTCACCACAGTGATAACGTCACCGCCTTACTATGGCATGCGTACATATGTGCAAGACCAGTGGTTAAGAAACTGGTTTTTGGGTGGTCCTGACTATGTCGATTATAGTATCGATGAACAATTGGATCATGGTGGTCAAGCTGTCTTTGCCGCATCACTGGGGAAAGTATGGAGTAACATGGCACTATCGACTTCTGATCAGCTTAGAATGTTTGTCCGCTTTGGCATCATTCCTTCAGCTAAAGTCGACGCAAAAAAACTTTTTTTGGAATCACTCGAATCTTCAGGCGCTAACTGGAAAGTCGTATCAGTCAGAAACGCCAAAACAGCTGATGAAGGAAAGCGCCAAGCAGGACAAATGAAATCGAACTCGACAGCTTCATCGGAATTCGATTTCCATGTGCTACGAGTTTAGTTCACACGCGTTCATGCCATCTTAGGTCGAACTCTCTATTTCCGATGGATAGCGGATGAACATACTTTTGTGTTTCCGAGCAGAATTCGTCGATGTAAGATTTCAAGGCTCTGGCCGATTTGGCGATCTTTTTGTCGCTTGGCAAATGATAGGCAAGTGACTTCGGCATAATCATTATGCACTTCGCCATTGCGCGGGATACCGCGACATTGGTTCGCTCTAGCTGCATCAAGAACTCTTCCTCTGACTCCACAATTTCTGAATCACCAACACCAAATGAAACAATGATTGTGTGTCGCTGGCCACCTTGAAAGCGCTCGACAGTGTCGACTGCAGAAAATATCTTCTCTTTATCTGCATTTGGAAACAGTTGATTTAGCTTCGAAATTATCAGCGATTTCTGAGCCTTATGAGGCGTTACTATTCCCACACATTTTTCGAAGAATTCATCTTCACTTGCAGGTCTGTGGTTAACTGCCTGCTTCGTCCCATCAAGGAAATAGCTAACGCTGTTAAATAAGTGCCAAATCAAAGTAACAACTAATTCTGCCTCTTCGGGATTTGCTTGGGACGATGCGATATCTTCATGAATTAAACTGATTACCGATTTATTCGGCGCTAATGTTTCACCTATCAGGGAAGAATAAGAAATGCCGGTCGCAGCTGGAGCACTGCCAGGTGCATTGATGTGATGTATCCGTAAATCTGGAAATTCGGGAACCAAAGCCTGAGGGTAATCGAGGCTGCGTGCGTAAGCAACGATGTCTGCACCTGAACGATAGTTGACCAATAAGGGTAATGGCTTCAAGTTAAACCGTTGCAATAGATATGTCTGAATACTCCCAACCAGATACTCTGCGCCAACTGGGGCGTCTAGGCTCGCAATTGGCGGCATTTGCATGTGGTCTCCTGCAATCACCAACTGTGACGAATCCTTAAGAACTGCTAAAGCGCGTAGTGCCAGAGTTACGGGAACCTGTGAGCTCTCATCAACAATCGTTAAATCGAATATGGCTGCCAATGGGCTTTGGTAGTCCAGCAGTTGCACCATCGATGGCAGGGCGTGTGCAGCGGTACCAACAATTGTCACCCTATTGGTATCCTGCATGCTTTGCAAAAACCTTCCGTACAACGGATCGTTGTCAGTAAACCTTAACGCACCGCCATTCAAATGGGCTGCATTAAGATTCAGGGGTACCGGCTCTCTTGAACGAGAAAAGCCGCTAAATACATCAAGTACACATGATGCGTCGTTTTCGATGCTGGTAATCGTTCTCTCTATTAATTCTTGAACAGCGCGATAATTAGGTCCGGTCAGTAGAATTTTAAGACCGGAACCTTTCGCAATAGTTTCTAAAGCTAGCGCATGGATCAATGCCGACAACGTATCGGTTTTGCCCGTACCAGGAGGCCCCCAGATAATACTGAGAGCATGCTTAGCACACCCCTTAATCGCATCGATTTGGCTTGAATTAAGAGGATGTCGATTTAAGCTCTTGGCTTTTGAAACAATTGCTTTTACCTCAGAAGAGTCTCGGACAGCTTGCTTTGCCAGCTTTTTTGCCTCCCAAAGCACAGCAGACGCGGGCGTTGCTGGATCTGTGCCTGCTTTACGCGATGGTGCGTGTCGACCTAAAGCAATGACAGCATTCCTGTCTGCTTTCGAGTTAACAGGGTGGGCAATAGCATTGAGGATATCGATTGTGTTGTCTGAGTCATCGTATGGTGCTGACTCCATCAGAAACACCGGTGATACGCAGTTGTTAATCGGGGCGCTATTCATTGCAGCTTGAAATAATGCATCAAACGCTGTCGGGTTAAAGCGAGGTCTAAATTCCACTTCTGCCAGCCGATTTACTCTATCAAATCTAATCAGCGAGGCGGCGATAAATTTGTGAGTAGGCACTCTAAGCAGACCTTCATCCAGATATGGAAATGACGATGCAACTCCCAAAGAAAACCCGTTTTGAAGCAGAAATCCAGGTGCGCTAATTGAACCTAAGGAAAGAAAATTATTACCTTCCTCTAGCTTTGACTCTGTGGAGTCCGGGCTTACTTCAAATTCAAAATGGTACGGGCCTAGCACACGAATAATACGTGTTAGCACTATCGCCTTAAAAGCCGATTCCAGTCGTTCTCCTGGCATCGTGAATTCCGAAACCCGTTCAACCTTGCTCGTAGCGGCATTGACCAACTCCCATTGTGCCCACAACTTCGAATCGTCAGCTACACCTCTTCTCCCTGCAACACCTTGCAAACGAAGAACACGCGCTGAGCCTTTTAACTTGCCTTTAAAGTCACTTCGCAATCTGGCGGTAATAGTCGCTAGGGAATATGCCTGCGCTCTGAGCGTCTTGCCGTAGTCGGCGATAGCACCGTGAACCATAATGGTCTTGGAGCCGCGCATGAATACGCCTGCTGGGGATTTCCATATCTCGTAGATACGCTCGCGTGGAATGCTGTTGCCAAGCGGTTCTTGATAATAGTTGTCCACATTTTGCGGTGCCATTTGGGCTAGATGGTATTTTTCTGCCACCCTTAAAAGCGTGAGTGCAAAGGGAATCGGTGTATTCACAATTCGCTGAATAATATCCTGGATGAAGACAATTGCAGGACTTATTTCACCATCCTCTTTTTCAATCAGTTCATCCGGTGGAAATACCCAAGCTAGGCTTTTCTGTTTGGCCGTAGGCAGAGCAAGAATTGCTCCCAAATGACGACTGAAGGCTTTGCAAAGCTCTTCATACTGGCGAACTTCCCAAAAGTAAATTTGCGTCTTGGGGCTGCCAAGATTCTGTGCTCCAAATTTGGCAACCGCCGAATCTACAACTCGGACAAATTCCTCAATAAAGTTTTGAACCACACCCCACTCAGACACCAACTCGTCTTTAGGGTTTACGAAACTTGTAAAGCTTAAGCGCTCCGGATCATTCGTCGAACCATATGGATACAGCAGGTATGCTCTAAAGCCAATGCCGGTCAGATATCCTGACGACGCATCAAAATTGACAGTAATGTCAATCTCTAAATTTATATTCCGGGCAAGCCCGGCAACGATTGCGTTGGTATCAGTCGTTACGCTATTGGTCAACAAAGCCAAGGCTTTAGCTTCGATCGAATTTCGCTCTCGCTTCAAAAAGGTGTGCTTACCAAGTATGGCGGGGGAGGCGCTAGGCACCTGAGCCAACGCATTAACAGTGCTCACACCACTGTTGGACAAAATTTGTCGTGCACCTCTGCTCAAGCCAGGAAGTCTACAAAGGTGATCCTGTGTTTCGGCAGCTCTGGAGCAATAGTTTTCTGGGTTGTTCTGGAAGAAAATTTTATCTGTGGGGTTTAGCCATTTTTCCACACCAAGCCAATCGCAAGCATTGCATTTACCAGAGACATGGTAATCGACAGCCTTCCAACCACTTGCATCTCCAATAGCAATCACCCGAATCAAATCTTCCCTGAAAAATTTGAGCACACTTGGCATGTAAAGCAGGTAATTGACAGGCTCCCAGTCATACCGTAATGCATCGATTTTATCCAATGGGGTCTTCATCGGCTTGGCATTCAATGCTTGGCTGAAATTGCATAGTTCTGCGTTACTCCAAAGAAAACACTGGTGCGAGACGTAATATCGATCGACTAGATTGTTAACGTTCAAATAGTTAGACAGGAATATCGAGTATAGGCACACTTCTGCAGCATAACTGGCGTTGCCCTCCTGAACATTTTTCAGGTCGACAACGGATAGCGCAACACGGCCATCGCCACCATCAATACGCGATCGTCTTCCGTCGGGCAAAACCTCCCAATCGGGTTCCAGATTTGCCCATGCATAGATAAGGTCAGGGCGCATTCCACTCAGGGGCGGAATCATGGACTGCTCAGAATGACTGAGTCCAAGATTCCCAAGAACAGTGTCTCGAAAGGTTTCAGGCTCTATAGCAGGCTGAATGATGAGTTTATCAGCAACATGCGCCGATAGGGTTTTCAACAAATCGACATCATTAAATGATGGCTCGAAAACAACGTTGCCTGGCAGCTCTCTCACTAACATCTCATACTGGCCGCGTTCAAAGTCATTGCCTGCCTTGGTAATGATCTGAACGCCTGGGCGGGACTTAAGCGGCACTGAAAGTCCGGCGGACTCGATGTTCTCTTTTTTTCCTGTGTGCAAAGATAGATAGAGTTCACGGTCACATGCTGTTCTAAAGAACATCGACATGGTACTTTTGGAGATTCTTTTTCTGACAGTCATGCGTCTGCCCCTGTTAGTAATGCTCTTTGATGTAGGCGTAGGTCTTATTAAACAGATCTTTACCTTTGCTCAACCCACACTGAGTCAGTGTCAATAACAGTGCCTTCTGGATTTCACGCGGGCCACTGTTGGAGTTTGCCAACCTTCAAACCGGTGGCTTTAACAATCTTGTCGATCTGTCGCTGATTAGCTTCGGCGTGGTCTCGGGGCGGGTTTCCATAAAGAGTTTGGTTAAGGTCTGCTTGTTGCCCTCTTCAGTAACGACGTGGTCACCGGTTTCATGCTCAACATCAACATGGTGCCGAACCAATAGTAATAGCGATGTCACTTTGTTTGTCATTTCCCAATACAAAGAACCAACGGCACTAATACGGTAGATAGAATAGAATACGTTGCCTGGGTTTAGAAATCCACCATATCCACAAAGTCAGCGCCGTACTGTTCGGTGATTTTTGCCTTCTGTATTTCAAACTTGTCGCTGATAAATTTCAGGAAAATCAGGCTCAGAACAATGTGTTTGTATTCCGAGGATTCATAACTTTCCCGGGGCTTGTTGGCGGAGCCCCAGATGGTCTCTTAAAGCTATTTTTGCGGTGGATTTAGCTATAGGTTGTTGGGACGATTGTTGATTACAGGGAACGCTTTCATCGTACCATATAAGACAATTGCATTATAATTCTTTGCTTTCAGAGAGGTTGTCACCGGACGGGAAATAGTGTGATTGTCAGCATTCACACTTTGTCGTCAGCATCTTGGGTAAGGGTATTTTCTTTGAACTCCTTGAACGCACTGAAGCTCAAGATGTCTTGTATTGAGTAGCGTTTTTTGGTTAGACCGAGTTTCTGAGCAGGAGTTAATGGCTCCTGCTTGCTGCCTTTGTTCTTCAACTTTTTGGAGTCGGTAATAATGTAGTTGTTGTACACCCGCAGAATCTCTACAAGCATTACACTCCACTTAGGGTTGTAGGATGCATAACCGTTCCAACGATGGCCATTGGTTGCTGAAGTGATCGGGCGTTCGAGTACATTGATTCTTCTGCGAATCATCTGGAAGTAGTTGTCTACGCCTTGAGTTGAGCTATCAAACAAGTTCTCCGCCACATCAAGCCATCGATCTTTGTTGACACCAACCAATGGCTTCAACTGGATAGAGTGTTGTGATTTTGGGAAAGGGTGAACCAGCCATTCAGAGCGGCTTTGACCCGCGTTATGCAACTGTTGCTCTAAATTTGCTGCCCAATACTTCTGGGCAAGCTCTCTTTTTTCCTCAAGCGTGAGGTTATCCTTACCGCTTCCGCTGAACTCAACTCCGTGCTTTCTTAACACCTGTTCTGCCCAGGATCTTTTGTCCTGCATTTGGCTTGCATTATTCCTGTCCGCACGAATTAAAACAGGGTAGATTTTCTGGTTCTCAATTAATTCTCTAAGCACTAGGCAGATCCCCAGCTCAAACCCTTCATCGTCGTCTGCCATCAAGTATGCGTAGTCGATGGTGTCATAGAATGGCTTCATTTGCTCCAAGTGAGCCATTAATGAATATGTTTGCTGCACCAGAAGCCCTTTTTGAGGTGTTTTCAGGGATAATTCATCATTAACATCATCTCCTTGCACTTCCCTATTCTTGAGTACATATTGAGCATGACGCCGTTTCCATTCCGGTTTTTCATCGTCCCGGCGCATGGCGCTGTCTTTTTTGATGGTTTCCCAGTCACTAATAAAGTCGAAATTTAATGTGCTGGCGAAGACAAACCGGCTCTGGTTATCAACAGTGCTTGTATTGACCAACTTTGTTGGCCTGGCATCCTCTTTTTCTGTCCAATTAACCAGGTAGTGCTGGCGATCCATGCTGAGAGTTAGTCGTTTTCCTTTCAGGATGTCCAGATTTTGATTGATATGCCACTGATCAAACTGAATGCACTGCTCATAAAAGAATTCAAGTTTGTGGTAAATCAGGCTCATGGATATATCGAGCTGCTCCGAGAGCCGGTTCAAAATTCCTTTATTGACCAACCCCTTGAACAGCGCCACATTGACGTCTTTTCGAGATTGCCCCATTTGAGGGTTCAACGGAATAGTGAACTCATTTTTGCAAGCATTACATTGAACACGTTGAGAAGATAGTTCCTCTTGCCTTTTGGAGGCTGAAGCTCGCGTGCCTTTCAATGTGTATCTTTTGGGGTGTTTATAGATACTGACTGTTGAGTTGCGACATGGTCTTGTGCGCCTGTTTGAAGTATGAAGCTTTACATCGGGGCATGTAATCTCTCTTAACCTGAAAAGCTCATTAAGCCTGAGCGATTCTTCTACAAATGCTTTATTGTTAATGAGCTTTGTGCTTGATCCACATAGCTTGCAGGTGAGCGATTTACCAGTCTTGCTATTTGTCAGCTTGTAAGCGTTGCCTAAGCCTTTCTTTGGCTCACCGGACTTTTTCAGTTTTGGGTTCAGTGCTGGTACACCATAATTGTCACAATTAGGATTCTTACAGTGGTTGAGCTGTATCATTAGCCCTGATTTCGGGTGCTTGAACGCCCTCGGTATAGGCCGGGCTTCTTTTTCCTCTCTGGGTTTCTGATGAGGCGTTCGATTAAGAGGCTTTTCATCGCCATAGTGAAATTTGACGTACAGGTGAGCTGTTAATTCTGCGTCAATGGCAGCACCATGCACCTTTCTTTGAGATATATCGATACCGTATCTGATACAGGCAGAATCCAGCTTAAGGTATTTGCCATTGTTTTCCCGGTTGGCGAAATCAATCATTAGGCAGGAGGATTCGAAATCTCTGCTTAGTACAACATTTATACCGCTTCGATCCAGCTCAGACTGGATAAAAGGCATATCGAAGTTTTTTGAATAAAAAGAGAGCTTTGCCCCTGAAATGAAATCCAACAGAGGCGTGGCTATTTCAGAGAATGTGGGCTGTTTTGCAAGAAACTCTTCCGTAAGTTTGTGAACTTTGAAAGCTCCGGGCTGGCTCTTCTTTCCTTCGGGGTTAATAAACGAATGAAAGGTGTTGCCCGTAATCTTCCCGTCGATGATCTCCACCGCCGCAATATTGATTACACGATGTCCGCCCCTAGATGGTGATAGCCCTGTGGTTTCCGTATCAATAACAATAACTCTGTCCATAAAGACCAACTAAAAGCCGACTTGTTATTATTTAACTATAGACTATTTTCTAGTTAGTTATATAAACAGTTGTTTTTAAAGTAGAATATTACATCATCGTACGGGTTTTTGTGTCTTTTTGGATTGTAGCTTATTGATTTTTAAGCATAAAAAAAGCACCTGAGTCAAACTCAGGTGCCGTGTGACTTATCAGCCTACTATTTAGCGGCTTTTTCCGGAACATTTAATCGGCATCAGGCTTCCATAGAGCCTTTCAGCTTTTTCATCGCATTCTTTTCCAGCTGACGAATGCGTTCAGCTGAGACTCCATACGTATCGGCCAGCTCATGCAGCGTTGCTTTTTCTTCTGCCAGCCAACGTTTTTGCAAGATATCCCGACTGCGTTCATCCAGCTGTGCCAGGGCACTTCTCAGCTGGGAAATTGAACTATCGGACCAGTCGGCATCTTCAAGCAAAGAAGATGGATCCGAGTTATGGTCTTCCAGATAGTAGGCAGGTGCCTGATAAGCAGTATCACTATCATCATCTGCATAGCCATCGAAAGCGGTATCCTGGCCGGCCATTCGGCCTTCCATTTCACGAACCACCTTAGCCTCAACACCCAAATCTTTAGCTACGGCATCCGCTTCATCATTGGTTAACCAGGACAGACGTTTTTTAGCGCTGCGCAGGTTGAAGAAGAGTTTGCGTTGCGCTTTGGTGGTCGCAACTTTAACAATGCGCCAGTTGCGCAGAATAAATTCGTGTATCTCCGCTTTGACCCAATGAACAGCGAAAGAGACAAGCCTTACCCCAACCTCAGGGTTAAAACGTTTAACCGCCTTCATGAGGCCAACATTGCCTTCCTGAATCAAGTCCGCCAGTGGCAGACCATAGCCGGAATAGCTTTTGGCAATGTGAACAACAAAGCGAAGGTGAGACATGACCAGCTGACGAGCCGCTTCCAGGTCATTATGAAAGAAGAGGCGCTCAGCAAGGTTTTTTTCCTGTTCAGCAGACAACACAGCAATACTACTGGCTGACGCAACGTACGCATCAATATTGCGACCAGGAACTAACATATCGACTGGTTGAAGACTGGTGCCCATAACTGACTCCGTCAAGATACCCTCTTGATTTTGACACTATTAAAGTAGTTGAAGTTCAAAGTAATACTAATAATAACAACAATTAGCTTCATAACCGCTATCGACTTTACAGGACATTTTCTTACTTCACACGGACTAATCCGGTACTAAAGCCTGAAAATGTCGATAACAGCTGCTCATGGCCCCCAGGGCACCGAACACAATGCCGACAAGCAGCAATATGCCTGACACTGAAAAACCGGGACCGGATAATACCATTTCACTGTTATACAGTCCGGCAATATTCATCATTTCATGACTCAAGACAGCCAATAATGAAACAACAATAACTTGAGCCAGAATAGCGCCGATC
This sequence comes from Endozoicomonas sp. SESOKO1, assembly GCF_024606265.1. Lineage (GTDB taxonomy): Bacteria > Pseudomonadota > Gammaproteobacteria > Pseudomonadales > Endozoicomonadaceae > Endozoicomonas. Next base: position 1,659 of record NZ_JAHHPP010000024.1, on the reverse strand, counting down.
ACGCCATACCAGATCCCCATATAGATGAAGGGCATGGCGATAAAGCCCCGTGTTCCACCCACCATACTGATAATTTTGATTTCATCACGTCGGCTTTCAATACTCAGACGTACGGTGTTGCCGATCACCAGAACCACGGTAAGCCCAAGAATCCCGCCCAGCATAATGGCAAAGCGTTCCAGCATTGTTAATATTGCCTGAAGCCTCTGCACCCACTGACGATCCAGACGAACCTGGTCAACACCATCCATTCGTTGAAAATGGACAACGGCATCATCCAATTGTTCAAAAGAAGCTTCACTGACAGGCAGTAGCTCAATCACCCCCGGCAATGGATTAAATCCAAGCTGGCCAATCACATCCTGCAGCCCGGCCTTTTGCTGAAAGTCGTTCACCCCCTGTTCCGGTGACAGGTAGACAACGTCTTTAATCAGAGGGTTTGCACGGTAATCAGCAATGCGTTGATCGATAATTTTCTGGCTAACCCCGTGATTGAGATAGATTGATATTTTGGGTTGCCCATCCCAGGCTGAACCAAGCGCCTGCACATTGCTCACCAGCACAAACAGTATCACCGGCAGGGAAAAAGCAACGGCGATGAGCAAGCTATTTAACAGGCTTGCCACAGGGTTGTTAAGCAGGCGGTTCAGTGCATCCTTACCCACCTGCCGATGCAGGCTGACAAAAGAATGCAGTGTCAGGGTTGCCACCGTCTGGCGATTGGCACCTCTTTTGTGGGCATCTTTATGAGATTCTTTATGAAGAAAGCTTCCCGCATTCTTTCCGGCGGATTTTCCCACACCGGCCTTGTCATCCACTGTGTGCCGACGACCATCTTGCTGACGCCGGTTGTGCTTTCTAAACAGACTCACTGAACCTCCTGGTCGGCAACCAGCCTGCCATGATCCAGAGTCAAAATACGATGTCGCATCCGGGCCACCAGTGCCAGGTCATGACTGGCAATCAACACGGTGACACCCACCTGATTGAAACTCTCAAACAGCTTCATGATTTCTGTGGACAACTGAGGGTCAAGGTTTCCGGTAGGCTCATCCGCAAGCAGCAAGGCCGGACGATTCACAACCGCCCGCGCCAGGCCAACCCGTTGTTGTTCACCACCGGACAGGGCCACTGGAAACAATTTTTCCTTGCTTAACAACCCGACCATATCCAGGGCAGCACGAACCCGGCCAGCACAATCATTGGGAGAATAGCCTGCAATCAGAAGGGGCAAAGCAACATTATCAAAGACCGAACGGTCAAACAGCAGCTGGTGATCCTGAAAAACCACACCAATGTTACGGCGAAGATAAGGAATCCGACTGTTCTTAAGTGCCCGCAGGTTATGACCTCCCACCCAGACCTGACCTGCACTGGCCCTCTCAAGCAGCATGATCAACTTCATCAGGGTGCTTTTTCCGGCACCGGAATGGCCTGTCAGAAACGCAATTTCTCCCCGCTCCAGGTGAAAACTGACCTGCTCAAGGCCAACATGACCTCCGGGGTAACGCTTGCTGACACCGTCAAAGCGAATCATCCAGCCGTCCTTAATCTATCCTGTCTTCGATGCTATTCAATTAACCAACTTCAGCTGACCTGGGAGGCTGACCGAGAATAGACTGCCCTACCGGCAACTGCTCCTGCGTTGCTCTAGCTCCT
>NZ_JAHHPP010000208.1 GCF_024606265.1 Endozoicomonas sp. SESOKO1 | reverse complement strand
GGGTGAAAAAAAAAGAAGGGTTGTGGAAACCCTTCTTTCTATTGAATATTTAATTATTTTGGGAGTTACACCATCATTCCCATATCACCCGGGCCTCCGGGTGCTCCTCCTGGACCACTTTGCGGGCGGGGAGGTGTCGATGTTGGAGAGGCCTGTTCCTGCTTGGATTCATCCAGCTCACTGACACACCATTCCAGGGTGTTTACAAACTTTTCCAGGGTTGATTCGAATAAACCATAATCGCAGGAAGCCTGAAGGGAGCGAATCAACAGTACTTCGGTTTTGTCATGGTTCAATGCCAGAAACGCACCCTGCATGCTGTGATGCTGGAGGTTCAGTGAACACATTTTTTCCAGCAAAGCGGTTTTTTCCGGACTGTCATGGGTAATCATGGGTCGAACGGAAGCGACAAATACCAGCGCCTCATCGTCCTCCAGATACTCCATGTTGACGATTAAGGTATCGTCAAAACACAGCCCACAGGCGTCATGTTCGTTTAATTTGAGTTCTCCCAGGCCGATGCTCTGGGCAAAGTGTTGTAGATGCTGTTCTACATTCTGCTTGAAAGACATCAGGCCCTTCCCTCCACTGATTTGTTTTTCACTGATTTGTTATTCATAGTTGAGCAATTTATTTTTGATAATCTATGTATAGCTTAGACACTATATATAGCTCAGACATTCCACATGGGGAAAAAATCCATAGGTTTAATCGGCTGATTGTCAGATTTCATAAAAAGCTTCAGGAAATGCCCACATCAAGGGGTGAAAAGCCTGTTGCTTTCCTTCATGATACAAAATCACTCAATGCTGTTTGGTAAATAGTTTGTGATTGATGACGCCATTTGGATGAATGAAGCCCTGCTGGAAGCTGCTAAAGGCCGCAGTATAGGAGAGGTTCCCGTTGGTGCTGTAGTGGTCAAGGATGGTCAGATTATTGCCCGGGCCTGTAATCAGCCTGTTTCATCCTGTAACCCGGTTGCCCATGCTGAAATTCTGGCGCTTCAGTCAGCAGCTGCCGCCATCGGGAACTACCGCCTGCTGGATTGTGACCTCTATGTTACGCTGGAACCCTGCACCATGTGTGCCGGGGCCATTGTCCACAGTCGGATTCGTCGCCTGATTTACGGAGCAGCAGAACCCAAGGCCGGGGCCATTGTCAGTGCCGCAAAGGTTCTTGAGCAACCTCAGATGAACCACCGGGTAGAGGTTACCGCGGGTGTTCTCCAGGCTGAATGCAGCGAGATGATCAGCGATTTTTTCCGTTTTCGGCGCCAGCAGATTCGTGAAGCACGAAGAAAGCGGAATGATTCATACAAGGACTATGGGAC
>NZ_JAHHPP010000023.1 GCF_024606265.1 Endozoicomonas sp. SESOKO1 | reverse complement strand
GTGGTTAAGGATTTCCCGGACAGTCCGGAAGGCAAACTGGGGATCGTCCGTTTCCGAGCGGAATGTTGTCTGAGGGGGCTGTCCTTGAATGGCCAGCTGGTCACAGCGGACATGGTGGTCAGGGATTTCCCGGAGAGGGCAGAAGGCAAACTGGGGAAAGCCCGCTTTAAAGAACAGTGCTGCCTGAAGAGCCTGCCATTGTCTGGCCAGCCGGTTACAGCGGATATGGTGATCAAGGATTTCCCCGATACTCCGGAAGGCAAACTGGGGATAGCTTACTTTAAAGAACAATGTTGCCTGAAGAACCTGCCGTTGTCTGGCCAGCCGGTCACGCCGGATATGGTGGTCAGGGATTTCCCCCATAGTCCGGAAGGCAAACTGGGGGCAGCCCACTTTAAAGAACAATGCTGCCTGGGGAACCTGCTGCTGTATGGCCAGCCGGTCACACCGGATATGGTGGTGAAGGATTTCCCGGATAGCCCGGAAGGCAAACTGGGGGCAGCACGCTTTAAGCAACAATGCTGCCTGACAAACCTGTCGTTGTATGGCCAGCCAGTCACACCGGATATGGTGCTTGAGGATTTCCCGGATAGTCCGGAAGGCAAACTGGCGGCAGCGCGCTTTAAGGAACAATGTTGCCTGAGGAACCTGCGATTGAATGGCCTGCCGGTCACTCCGGATGCGGTGGTGAAGGGTTTTCCGGACAGTCCGGAAGGCAGGCTGGGAATAGCGCGCTTCAAGGCGGAATGTTGCCTGAGGGGGCTGGCGTTGCATGGCCGGGAGGTCACTCCGGAGGACGTGGTCAAGGACTATCAGGCCATCAAGGCAAGACTGGAACTGGCACGCTTTAAGGAACAATGTTGCCTGAGGGGCTTGCCGTTTAATGGCATGCCGGTCACACCGGATGCCGTGGTTAAGGATTATCAGGTCGCCAATGCAATACTGGAACTGGCCCGCTTCAAGGCGGAATGTTGCCTGAAGGGCCTGGCCTTGAATGGCCAGCAGGTCACACCGGTTGCCGTGGTTAAACATTTTCAGGCCGCCAATGCAAAACTGGAGCTGGCACGCTTTAAGGAACAATGTTGCCTGAGGGGGCTGGCGTTGCATGGCCAGCAGGTCACTCCGGATGAACTGGTCAGGGATTATCAGGCCATCAGGGCAACACTGGAGCTGGTTCGCCTTAAGGAACAATGTTGCCTGAAAGGCCTGGTGTTAAATGGCCAGCAGGTCACCCCGGAAGCAGTGGTTAATGATTATCAGGCTGCCAATGCAACACTGGAGCTGGCACGCTTTAAGGGAAAATGCTGCCTGAGGGGGCTGGCGTTAAATGGCCAACAGGTCACTCCCTGTGAGGTAATCAGGGATTTCCCGGGTAGCACTGAAGGCAAACTGGGGATAGCCCGCTTCAAGGCGGAATGCTGCCTGAGAGGCCTGCCCCTCAATGGCCAGCCCGTCGCACCAGATGCAGTGATCAGGGATTTCCCGGGTAGCACGGAAGGCAAACTGGGGATAGCTCGCTTTAAAGGGGAATGTTGCCTTAAGGGCCTGCTACTGAATGGACAGCAGGTCTCACCGGAGGCAGTGGTCAAGGATTATGAATGTGGTGGCTGGTTGCTCGAAAGAGCTTTCTTTTATGCCCAGCTGGCATTGAGTGCAAGAAAATTGAATAGCTCCTACCTGGATAACCAGAAGGTATTGGCAGCCTTTAATGAAGTCCCCGGGGAACATGCTTTAAGGCAAACAAAGTATCTGATTCAAAAACTGAAAAAATCCCGATGGTACGATGAAGCCAACGAAGCCCAGGATATACTCCAAGAGGCCTGGCAAATCCTGAACAACGCATCGGTCAAGGACGATGAGCAACGTCGACTCCGATGTGTACTGAAATTCATGGCATTACAGAATGAATTGACCATTGATCATCTGAGAGTGTCAGCCCAACAGTTATTGCAATCGATCAAAACACTGAGGTGTTCATTCAAGACTTCACGCATCCATTTCTTCTTCATGGCACATTGCCATATCACAGGACAGTCTGTTAATGGACGACACATCCGGAAGAATCAGGTGCTGGGGTGCCTTCAGGGTTTTCCTGAAGGAAGCAAGCTGCGCCATGCTTTAAGCTGCTGGTTTGCACAATGCAGCTCAGAAGCCAATATAATCGATGAGTTACTGTTTAAAAGAGACAACGGCGTTACCCCGGATTCCCACGGGCACGGAGTTTCTGACAATCTGCATAAGGCTTCTGTTGTCGTCAGTAGAGAGCGCCCCGGACGTAGATACAGGGATCACCTTCCCGACGTGATCCCTGATATAGACAGCACTGGCCGAAGGGCAAAATCGGTAGAAGTGACCGTTGCCAGCCCTGACAGGAAAGGTAAATTTCCTTACCAGGCCAGGAAGTACCGGAATGCAACAGAAAACAGGTTCACCACTCAGGCAGTTGCGGCCGAAACCCTGAAGCAGTGGTCAAAAACAGACAGGCCGGGTTTCCCGGAGAATCAGGCTCCCCGGTTAAATGCCCTGACGCTGAGAACACTGGAGATTATTCAGGAAATCAATGGTTCTGATAGCAGTCCGCCCATTCTGATTACTGGTTCATACGCACGTTTTTTACAGAACCTCTGTACATCATTTAATGATGTTGACATCATCTGCCCGACAGAAACGTCTGCCAGAACACTCTTGCAAAAGCTGCAGGCACTTAACACCGACACAGACTCGGAAATCCCCAAAAACGTCATCATCTGGCCAATTCCGGGATGTCAGGAGATTAACCTGCCAAATGCCTACCATATTGAGCTTAAAGACGGTGATTTGGGTAGAAAAGCAATGGCGCTTCAGGTAAATGTTGACGCCAGAGTGGCCTGTGGCAATGTGGCACCACTGGCGGTTCACGTTCCCGGCGTTGAGAGGCCGGTACGGTGCCTGTCGTTTGCTGAAGAAACCGGATTACTCAACGATACGCTGAAACACCTCGCTAAGAACCTTGACCCGCTGACAGAGCGATTGAAAAAAGGCGAAGTATTTTACATACCGCGAACCATTCTTTTTAATTATCCCCAAAACCCTGATGAGCGTATTTACGGCTTGCTTATGCGCTACCTGCTGACCCTGCATAAAGCCTGGAAATTTATCACCCTGAACTCTGAAGTAAAATCTGACCATCTTTCCAGCCAGCTGCAGGCAGAGCAACAACGCCTTTATTCACTGACAGCCAGGCTTCAGACAAAATTGACTGACCATGTTTGCCGTAATGATTTCGGTCACAGAGTCAACGACTGGCTATCAACAACTCAACCGGTTAATGATTACCAGATCAGGCGGCAGGAATTTATCAAAACACTGCTTGCGATGGTTCATCATGGATAGCATGGAGTGGTTATAAATGTCCGCACACTAGCCCGGATATTTCATAAATGGAACCTAATAATTATTTTGAGGTCAAACCGCGTTGTTTATAGTCCAAGTGTGCAGGGGTTCATTCTGAAAGCAACCGCATCAACTTACTCCCAGCCACAGCCTGCAGGCCGGTTGGTTCAACAACCCCGTCCAGGCGCGACTCCTAAACATTGCAGAAATATATTTAACGGTAAAAAGGTCTCAAACCATCATTCTCACAGAGGTACAGCGACCACCCCGGATAATGGCAAATGTTTTGAGGATGCCTTTTGGGAAAAAAAACCATTACATGGTCGTCAAATCACCTCGGCTGGAGTGCTTGGTGCCTATAGAAATGATGGATCGTCTCTCAGGAGTGGCTTCTTCCTGCAAAAGCTTTGTTTACAGAACATTCTGCATGGCAACAAAAAAGTAAACCCTGACCAGGTCATTCAGGAGTTCAGCCGGGAGCCAGACCGGAATAAAAAGTACCAATTAGCGATAGCGCGCTTCAAAGAAGAATGTTGCCTGAGAGGCCTGTTGTTGAATGGTCGGCAGGTCACACCGGAAATGGTGGTCAAGGATTTCCCGGGGAGTCCGGAGGGCAGGCTGGGTAAAGCACGGTTCAAGGAAAGCTGCTGCCTGAGAGGACTGCCATTGTATCGTCAGCGGGTCACAGCGGATGCGGTGGTCAAGGATTATCAGGCCGTCAGGGCAACACTGGAATTGGCGCGTTTCATAGAACAATGTTACCTGAGGGGCCTGCTGCTGAATGGCCAGCTGGTCACCCCGGAGACAGTGGCTGACAATTTTCAGTTAGCCGGGGCGACATTGGAGCTGGTGCGCTTTAAGGAACGATGTTGCCTGAGAGGAGTGCCGTTAAGTGGCCAGCAGGTCTCACCGGAGGTGGTGGCAAAGGGGTATCAGGCAGCCAGGGCAACACGGGAGCTGGCGCGCTTCAAAGCGGAATGCTGCCTGCGGGGTCTGTCGTTGAATGGTCAGGCGATCACACCGAATGCTGTGGTTAAGGAGTATCAGGCAGCCAGGGCAACACTTGAGGTGGCGCGCTTCAAAGCGGAATGTTGCCTGAGGGGTCGGCCATTGAATGGCAAACAGGTCACACCGGATACGGTGGTTACGGATTTTCCGGATAGTCCGGAGGGCAGACTGACGAAAGCGCGCTTCAAGGAAGAATGTTGCCTGAGGGGTCTGCTATTGAAGGGCCAGCCGGTCTCACCGGAGGCGGTGGCCAGGGATTTTCAGGACATCCCGGCACCCCTGGAGCTGGCGCGCTTCAAGGCGGCATGTTGCCTGCGGGGGCTGCCGTTGAAGAGTCTGCAGGTGACACCGGATGCGGTAGTCAGGGATTTCCCGAACAGTCCGGAAGGCAAGCTGGGAATAGCGCGCTTCAAAGCGGAATGTTGCCTGAGGGGCCTGCCGCTCAATAGCCTGCCGGTCACAACGGATGCGGTGGTCAAGGATTATCAGGCGTCCGGGGCAACGCTGGAACTTGCGCGCTTTAAGGAGGAATGTTGTCTGAGGGGCCTGGCATTGAAGGGTCGGCAGGTCACACCGGATGAGGTGATCAAGGACTTCCCGAACAGTCCGGAAGGCAAACTGGGAATGGCACGCTTTCAGGAACAATGTTGCCTGATGGGGCTGTCATTGAAGGGCCAGCAGGTCACACCGGAAACGGTGGTCGAGGATTTCCCGAACAGCCCGGAAGGCAAACTGGGGATAGCGCGCTTCAAATCGGAATGTTGCCTGAGGGGCCTGGCGTTAAATGGCCAGCTGGTCGCACCGGACGCCATAGTCAAGGATTATGAACGCGGTGGGTGGTTACTCGAAAAAGCCATTTTTTATGCTCAGCTGGCCCTGAATGCAAAAGCATTGAATGGCAACCATCTGGATAACCGGAAAGTATTACAAGCGTTCAATGAGGCACCCGGGGATTATTCGTCAAGGCAGGTCAGGTTTCTGATGCAAAGGTTGAAACAACCTCAGCAGTACGATGAGACTGACGAAGCCCAGGATATTCTTCAGGAGGCCTGGCAGATGTTAAAAAGCATATCGGTCAAGGACGATGAACAACATCGGCTGCAATGTATATTGAAATTCATGGCTATGCAGCACGAGCTGCCAATTGATCATCAGCGGGTGTCCGCAGGGCAGGTATGGCAATCCATCAAGGCACTGAGGAGTTCATTTCAAAACTTATGCATACACTTCTTCTTCCTGGCAAACTGTTATATCACCAACCAGCTTGTCTATGGACAACCAATCCATAAGGGTAAGGTGCTGGAATGCCTTCAGAATTTTCCTGAAGGAAGCAGGCTGCGCAATGCTTTAGGCTACTGGCTCAGGCAATGCAGCCCCGAAGCCAATGTAATCGACGAGTTACTGTTTAAATGGGAAAGGTCCGTTGACAGGAGGCGGGATAATGATCATCCGCACGGGTACGTAAACACTGCCGTTCAACATAATGAAATAGACAATATACCTGACGATCAGGCAGACGCAGTCAGGGCAGCCCAACCCCTGGAGCAATGCCCAAAAACAGGCGGACCGGGTTTTCCGGGCAAGCAGGTTCCGCCGTTAAATGCACTGACACTGAAAACACTCGAGATTATTCAGGAAATCAATGATTCTGATAGTCCGCCCATTCTGATTACCGGTTCATACGCACGTTTTTTGCAGAACCGCTGCTCATCGTTCAATGATATTGACGTTATCTGCACCACAGAAGACTCTGCCAGGGCGCTCTTTGAAAAGCTGCAGGCATTTAACTCCGACAGGTATTCAGAAATCAGCAAAAGCATCATCATCTGGTCAATCCCGGGATGTCAGGAGATTAAACTGCCAAGCACCTACAACATTCATCTTAAAGTCGCTGATTTGGGTACCAAAGCCATGGGGTTCCAGGTCAATGTTGACGCCAGGGTGGCCGATGGCAATGCAGCACCGCTGGCCGTTCACGTTCCCGGCGTTGGGAGGCCGGTATGGTGTCTGTCGTTTGCTGAAGAGACCAGATTACTGAACGATACGCTGGACCATCTCGCTGATAACCTTTACCCGCTGACTGAGCAATTGCAAAAAGGGGCGATATTTGACTTACCCAGGACCATTCTTTTTAACAAGCCCAAAAACACCGGAGAGCGAATTTATGGCTTGCTGATGCGCTCCCTGCTTACCCTGAATAAAGCCAGGCAGTTTA
>NZ_JAHHPP010000207.1 GCF_024606265.1 Endozoicomonas sp. SESOKO1 | reverse complement strand
GATCTATCTCAATATCATGTAAATGTTTCATTTCGGAATTCTTTTATTTATCGGTGTCTTTTGTTTGGATAGTTGAACCCGTGTAACTGATTCATTTTTTGGTGAATCTTACTGAATAAACGCTATCTGACGCTTTTGCGTTACTAAAAAAGTCTTTTTATATGGTCGGTTACTTATTGTCACTACCGGGTATCCACCTGATAATCCACGCCGCTTATGGTGATGATGAAAGCCATACTGCCATGACCAGAGACTGACGATGAATATGTAATGGTTGGTTTGCATCGCTCAGGGCCTCTGCATTATTGACTTTCAGTTTTTGAAAACAAGTGGGCAACTGGAATGAGCCAAACTGGCGAATATATTGATTCCTATTATCAGGTTACCGGGCATTCAATTCCGCTACAGCCGGTACTGAACGGCGATATTACTGCGGATGTCTGCATCATCGGTGGTGGTATGACCGGTTTTAATGCGGCCATTGAACTGCGCAAGCGTGGCTTTGATGTGGTGCTGCTGGAATCTGGCCGTATTTCCTGGGCTGCGTCCGGGCGCAATGGCGGGCAGTGTCTGGCAGGTTACTGTCTGGGGCTGCGAGAGGTGGATGAAACCTTTGGCCCGCAATGGGGCAAACAGCTGTGGGATCTTTCCTGCGAGTCGCTGGATATCGTTCGTGATCGTATCCGTGAGTTCAATATCGATTGTGATTTCCAGCAGAATTATATCGAATTAGCCATCAAGCCAAGTCAGGAAAAAGAGCTGAAGTCCTGGCTTGAGTTGAAACAGACCCGTTATGACTATCCCAGCGTCACCTGGTGGGACCGTGACAAAATTCGGGAAGTGGCCTCAACGGAGAAATACCTGGGAGGGCTGTTTGATACCAACAGCGGCCATATGCATCCTCTCAACTACACTTTGGGCCTGGCCCGCGCAGCGATCGACCTGGGCACTCATGTATACGAGCAGAGCAAGGCAATCAAACTGGTCAAAGGCAGCCCAAACCGGGTAATAACGGAGCAGGGCAGTGTGAAGGCGAAGCAGGTTCTCCTGGCCTGTAATGCTTACATTGATGGCCTTAACCGCAAGGCAGAAAGCAAAGTATTACCGGTGGCCTCGTATATTGCGGTTACCGAGCCTCTGGGAGATAGACAGCCCATTACCAATAAAATGGCCATGTCTGACTTGAATAACAGTCTTGACTATTTCCGTCCCACCGCCGATGGCCGCATTCTGTTTGGTGGCGTTAATCACCCATTCAATGGGGAATACAGTGACTCCAAAGAGCGCCTGCGTCAGCGGATGCTGAAGGTATTTCCACAGCTTGATGATGTGACAATGGAGTACCACTGGGGTGGCTTGTTTGCGGTGACCCGGGAATACATGCCGCATATTGAGCATCTGGGTAATGATATTTACACGGCACATGGCTATACGGGGCATGGTGTCGCGCTGACCAATATTGCCGGACGTGTGGTTGCTGAAGCGATGGCCGGCATGTCTGGGCGATTTGATGTGTTTTCCCGCATTCGCCACAAGTGGATACCAACCCCAAAAGTCCTTCGTGTGCCAGCACTGGCCATGGCCATCTGGAAGGCAGAGCTTGAGGATTCCCTGGGCGCCTGATCGAGTTATACGTCAG
>NZ_JAHHPP010000206.1 GCF_024606265.1 Endozoicomonas sp. SESOKO1 | reverse complement strand
GTGATCAATAACCAAATGCTCTTGTTTCAGGCCAAAACCCTGCTCGCAGTAGTTGAGCAGTTCGGTGACCAGCACGGAAGGTATGCGCTCACTGTTATCCTGTATCCGTCGACCAACATAGCTGATGTAAAGGGTATCCTGGGCAGACAGCAGGGCCTCCAGGAACAGATAACGGTCGTCTACCCGGCGTGAGCGGTCACCACGCCTGCCATGGCGGGCGATCAGGTCAAATCCGGCCGGGGCAATACTGCGGGGGTAGGCACCATCATTCATACCCAGCAGGCAGACAACCCTGAACGGGATGGAGCGCATGGGCATTAATGTGCAGAAATTGACCTGGCCGGCGAGGAAGCGCTGACTGCTGCGCTCCTGAGTCAACCGATCACTCAGATAACTGATAAAGACACTGCGTGACAATGGCTGGTGGTACCCGGCTTCCTGCAGCTGTTCATAGAGGTGAGACAGGGTATCCCTGACCAGTGTGAGCGCGGCTTCATCCTCTTCCGAGCGGGTAAGGAAAAAGCGATTCAGCAGCTGATGAGTGAACTGGATCCATTGTTCAATGGTTCGTGTGTTGTCCAGATCATTCAGTAATTGCTCACAGCTATCAATAAAGCAGGCCAGATAGCCTGCCAGTGTTGCATTCATACCCTGAGCCGCATCCATCGGCAAAATATCATCATAGACGCCGGTATTTTCCGGCATGGCATAGCCCAGCAGCATCCTTCTGAGTCCGAATGACCAGGAGTTAGCCTGCAGCTCTGGCAGGTCAAACCAGGTTTGGTGGGCAGGGGTTAAACCCCAGCGTATACCCGACTCATGGGTCCATTGTCTCAGAATGTCCAGATCACCGGTGGTCAGGTTGAAACGGTATTGAATGGCGGGTACTTCCAACAGCTCCATAAGCTCCGGGGCGGAGCAGCGGCTTTTGTCCAGCTCCAGCAGTTTAAGAAGTGCGGAAAGGACAGGGTGCTCATTTTTTGCACTGACATCTGAAATAGCAT
>NZ_JAHHPP010000022.1 GCF_024606265.1 Endozoicomonas sp. SESOKO1 | reverse complement strand
GGTTTCACCGGATGCGGTGGTCAGGGATTACCAGGCAGCCAGGGCAACACAGGAGCTGGCACGTTTTACGGAACAATGCTGCCTGAAGGGCCTGTCATTGAATGGTCAGCTGGTCACACCGGATATGGTAATAAAGGGTTTCCCGGCCAGTCCGGAGGGCAAACTGGCGGTAGCGCGCTTCAAAGCGGATTGTTGCCTGAGGGGCCTGGCGTTGAATGACCTGCTGCTCACACCGGATGAGGTGGTCAGGGATTACCAGTCAGCCAGGGCACCCCTGGAGCTGGCACGCTTCAAAGCGGAATGTTGCCTGAGAGGCGTACCCTTGAATGGCGGCAAGGTTACACCAGATACGGTGGTTAAGGATTACCAGGCAGCCAGGGCACCCCTGGAGCTGGCGCGCTTCAAAGAACAATGCTGCCTGAGGAGCCTGCCGTTAAATGGTCAGCCAGTCACGCCGGATGCGGTGGTCAAGGATTACCAGTCAGCCAGGGCAGTTCTGGAGCTGGCACGCTTCAAAGCGGAATGTTGCCTGAGAGGCCTGCCATTGAATGACCAGCAGATCACCACGGAGGTGGTGGTCAGGGATTATCAGGCCATCAAGGCGACCCTGGAGCTGGCACGCTTCAAAGCGGAATGTTGCCTGAGAGGCCTGCCTTTGCATGGTCGGCAAGTCACACAGGATTCCGTGGTCAGGGATTATCAGATAGCCAAGGCAACTCTGGAGCAGGCGCGTTTCCGGGCAGAATGTTGCCTCAGGGGCCTGGCTTTGAATAGCCATCTGGTCACGCCGGATTCAGTGGTTAAGAGTTTCCCGGATAGTCCGGAAGGCAAATTGGGAATCGCGCTGTTCAAAACAAAATGTTGCCTCAGGGGCCTGACATTGAATGGCCAGCTGGTCACACCGGATGTGGTGGTAAAGAGTTTTCCGGATAGTCCAGAAGGCAAATTGGGAACCGCGCTGTTCAAATCGAAATGTTGCCTCAGGGGGCTGACGCTGGATGGCCAGCTGGTTACACCGGAGACCGTGGTCAAGGGTTATCCGGACAGTCCGGAAGGCAAGTTGGGGGTACTGCGCTTCAAGGCGGAATGTTGCCTGAAGGGGCGGCAATTACATGGCCATCTGGTCACCCCGGAATCGGTAGTCGAGGGTTATAAGCGTGGTGGCTGGCTGCTCGAAAACGCTATTTTCTGTACACAACTGGCATTGAATGGCAGAGAATTGAATGGCAACTATCTGGATAACCAGGACGTATTGGAGGCGTTTAATGAAGTACCCGGGGATCACACTGCCAGACAAGCTGAATACCTGATACAAAAATTGCAACAGCCTCAGCGATACGACGAAACCAGCGAAGCTCAGGATATCATTCAAAAGGCCTGGCAAATCCTGAACAGCGTATCGCTCAAGGATGAACATCCTCGACTGCGATGTGTAGTGCAGTTCCTGGCCATGCGGAATGAATTGACCATTGATCATCAGGGAGTGTCAGCAGAACAGGTATTGTGCTCAATCAAGCTGCTCAGGCAGTCATTCCTGAATTCACGCATACACTTCTTCTTCCTGGCACACTGCTATATAACGAGCCTGCCTGTGCATGGACGACCCATCAATAAGAATCAGGTTTTGAGATGCCTGCAAAATTTTCCCGAAGGCAGCAAGCTTCACCATGCTTTAGGCTGCTGGTTTGAACAACGCAGTTGCGAAGCCAATCTAATGGATGAGTTACTGTTCAAGCGACAAAATCCCGTTAGACATGATCATCGATATCCCCTTCCCGATGTGATCCCCGACACGGAGAACTCCGGCCAAAGAACAGCATGGGCAGAGTCCGCCAGTACAGCTCAACCCCTGAAGCAAGAGTCTGAAACAGGCAGTCAGGGCTTCCCTGACAACCAGGTTTCGCGGGTAAATGGGCTGACGTTAAAAACATTGGGGATTATTCAGGAAATCAATGGTTCTTATCGCAATCCCCCCATTCTGATTACCGGTTCATACGCGCGCTTTTTACAGAACCTCTGCTCATCATTTAATGATATTGATATTATCTGCACGACAGAAGATTCTGCCAGAACACTCTTTAAAAAGCTGCAGGGACTGAACAGCGACGGGGATGCAGAGATCCCCAGGAACATCATCATCTGGCCAGTCCCGGGAAGTCAGGCGATTAAACTGCCAAACGCTTTCAATATTCAGCTTAAGGATGGAGATTTGGGTACCAAAGCCATGGCGCTTCAAGTCAGTGTTGATCACAGAGTAACTCATGGCAATGCTGGACCATTGGCCGCTGACGTTCCTGGCGTTGCGGGTCCGGTGTGGTGCCTGTCGTTTGATGAAGAAACCAGGTTACTGAACGATACGCTGGAATACCTCGCTACAAACCTTGATCCACTGACGGAGCAATTGCAAAAAGGTACGGTGTTTGACTTGCCTCGAACCATTCTTTTTAACAGTCCCCAAAACACCGGGGAGCGTATTTATGGCTTGCTGATGCGCTCCCTGCTTACCCTGAATAAAGCCAGGCAGTTTA
>NZ_JAHHPP010000205.1 GCF_024606265.1 Endozoicomonas sp. SESOKO1 | reverse complement strand
TTGTCGAAGTTCGGTGGCACGACCCTTCGATACTTCGACAAGCTCAGCACTCAGGGTGAACGGAAATCGGTAACTTATTAAAAGACAATTCCTAAGGTTCCACCCGGAACTTGCTTCAACAACACAGATGTTTAAAAAAGAAGTCAAAGGTTAAACAACACACCCATGCATTCAGGCCAGGGCTGGCAGCCACCCTCAGCGGCCAATGAACCGATACCGGTGCTGATCCCCATATAAAGGGCGATGCCCACACCATTGGCGAGAATATCGCCAAAACTGAAATGGCGATAACGGGTCATGTGCTGACAGACCTCGATAAACACCCCAAACGCCATCAGTCCTGCCGGTTTCCACCAGCAGACGCCTGCCGCTGGAAATGCCAGATCGATGAGCAGAGACAGCACCATAAAGGTGAGCACATGTTTCACCTTATCATTTATAAAACGGGTGGGATCCCATTTCCCGGGTATCAATGACATAAACAGGGCAAACACCAGGGCACAAACAGACAGGATTTGCCAGGTTGAAGGGGGAGTTGCCTGAAGCGTGGTAATCAGATCATTCATTGGATGGCCCTGAGTTATAGGTTGTAACAGGTCATCGGCCAATGGGCGCAAGGGTTGATGGCGCTTAACACTCCTACTGAACTGTCCTGAAATAACTTCTTCATTTCTACAGACGCTACCCGCTGCCCGAAAAACCGGAACAACTTATGCTCTTGCGGGCAACGGCCAACGGGCAACGGCCAACGACCTTTACCAGACAGAGTAAAATAATGAAGTTATTCTGGAACAAACCCTTAACAACATTCATACGGTTTTTCCCCTCCTCCCTGATTGTTGAAATATCACAGCCCAACTTGCTACATTAACAACTCTAAAAACAGACACCGTCGTCAGTTTATAAGCGTTAGCTGCCTTCTGGCTCTACATGGCAGTTATCAGTATTAGCAGAATAAAAAGAACGGGGGTAGACCATGCGCCGCTGGAATGGCTGGGGTGATGAGAGTTACGTTAAGGAAGTATCCGACCATGGGGATGCATTGATTCGCCGTATTATCGGGGAACCGACACCCTTGAAAGATGCCACCCTTGCCAGCGTAATAGCCAAGGTACCGACATCACGTCTGCCGGAACATGCTCTGATTGTGACCGCCGCAGAAGACCGTGTTCGCCACGCCCGAGGTCAGAGTTTTCCGGACTGGCTGGCCATGCGCAGTGGTGACTTCGGGGTTTTCCCGGACGGTGTCGCTTATCCGGAAACCAGTGCACAGGTCCGTGAACTTCTTGAACTCGCAGTTCAGCATGATTTTATTGTGATTCCCTATGGCGGCGGGACATCCGTTGCCGGTCACATCACGCCTCAGGAAAATGCCAGGGCCATTTTGACCATTGATATGGGCCATATGAACCAGTTAATGGATCTGAATGAAGAGAGCCAGATTGCCACCTTCGGCGCAGGGACTCCCGGGCCACAGATTGAAGCACAGCTGCAGGCACGGGGTTATACCCTGGGGCACTACCCCCAATCCTGGGAACTTTCCACTATTGGCGGCTGGATCGCCTCCCGCTCATCAGGCCAACAGTCACTGCGCTACGGTCGCATTGAACAGATGTTTGCCGGTGGCCGTATGGAAACCCTGCAGGGTACGCTGGATATCCCTTCGATTCCCGCCTCTTCCGCAGGGCCGGACATTCGGGAACTCACCATGGGCACCGAAGGCCGCCTGGGTATCTTTACCGAAGTGAAGGTACGCGTACAACGTGCAGCAGAACAAGAGAAGTTTATGGTCTGCTTTATGCCAAACTGGCAGGCAGGTAAAGCCGTCGCCCGGGAAGTTGCACAGCAGAAAATCCCGCTCTCCATGATGCGTGTCAGCAACGCTAAAGAGGCCCGTGCCCACGCACACCTTGGCACCTCACTGAGGCAGTTCAAACTGCTGGATGGCTATCTCCGTTTTCGTGGGATGGACGACAGTCGTTGCATGCTTACCTTCGGCGTGACCGGCTCTGAATACCAAAATAAAGTGGCCCTGAAACAGCTGGGAAAGATTCTGAAAAAGCATGGCGGCGTAGGTGGGGCACTGGCCAACATCATGGGTACCATCTGGGCCCATGGCCGTTTCAAGTTCCCCTATCTGCGGGAAACCACCTGGGCCCGGGGCATCGCAGTTGATACGCTGGAAACCGCCACCGACTGGGAAAATGTCGATGACCTGATGCATCAGATGGAAGCAAGCCTGGAAAACGCCTTAACGGATGAGGGGGAAAATGTCATGGCATTTACCCACCTCTCCCATATCTATGGTCAGGGGTCGAGTATCTATACCACCTACTTTTTCCGCTGCGCTGACAGCTACGAAGCCACCCTGAAACGCTGGAAAAAACTGAAGGCCAAAACCTCTGAAGTGATAGCCCGGGGCTATGCCACCATTTCCCACCAGCACGGTGCCGGTCGCGACCATACGCCTTATATGCTGGCGGAAAAAGGTGGGCTGGGGATGCGGATGATTGCCACCCTGGTGCATGACTTTGACCCGGATAAACGACTGAACCCCGGCGTGTTACTCCAGGACAGTGAATAATTGAATCAATCAGGTATCCAACCTATGTGGCAGAAATCCTGGCAGGCAGGTAACCGGAATCAATTACTGGAATCATTAAAAAACAGTGCCGACGAAACATGGGATATCGTTGTCGCCGGTGGCGGCATCACCGGTGCCGGTATTGCCCGCGAAGCTGCTCGCCGGGGCTTGAAGGTTCTGTTGGTCGATCGTCAGGATTTTGCCTGGGGAACCTCCAGCCGTTCATCAAAAATGGTCCATGGCGGCCTTCGCTACATAGCTTCCGGCGATATCAAAACCACCATGCACTCGGTAACCGAACGGGAACGACTGATGAGGGAAGCGCCCGGACTGGTTGATCAAATGGGTTATCTGATGGCCCATTACAAGGGCGCTTTTCCGGGGCCGCTGGTCTTTAACAGTCTGCTGCGCATTTATGATTTTTTTGCCGGTAAGCGTTACCGTAAGTTCCATAAATCACACGACATTGAAAACCTGAGTCCTTTCATTAATGCGCACAACCTGCTCGGTGCCACCCAGTTTGCCGACGCCATTACCGATGACTCACGCCTGGTTATCCGGGTTTTGCGGGAAGCTCAGAAAGATGGTGCTACCGCCATAAATTATGTGGGTGTCGATGCCCTGATTAGAAACCATGGGGAAGTGACGGGAGCACAACTGAAGGATGCAGAAAGCAATCAGGTAATTCCGGTGAAGGCCAGAGTAGTGATCAATGCCACAGGTGCCTGGGGAGATGAACTTCGGGGGGAGATGACCTCAGAGCAACATATTCGCCCTGCCCGCGGCAGCCATATTGTGGTGCCTGGCTGGCGACTGCCGGTTGCCCAGTCATATACCGCCATGCACCCGGATGATAAACGACCCATTTTTATTTTCCCCTGGGAAGGCAGAACCGTGGTCGGGACCACCGACCTGGACAACGGCGATATTGGCAACCATGAAGTGGCCATGACCCGTGATGAACTGGAATACCTGATGAAAGCCGTCTGCGCCCAGTTCCCGAAAGCCGGGTTAACCGAACAGGATATTATCTCTTCCTGGGCAGGTGTTCGCCCGCTGGTCAGCTCAGGAGCACTGAACCCATCGAAAGAAAAACGTGACCACAGTATCTGGAACGATAACGGACTGGTGACCATCAGTGGCGGCAAGTTAACCACCTTCCGTTTAATTGCCCTGGACGCATTAAAAGCTGCTGAGCAGTATCTTCCCGGCACTGACTTCAGTGATGCCGACGCGGATATGTTTACTCAGTATGAGCCAGACAGTTCACTGTTGAAGCAACTGCCGGACTATGTAAGGAAACGTATCCGGGGCCATTACGGTATGGACGCCGATCGTGTGCTGGCACAGACCCGGCCCGGTGAACAGGACGTTATTCCCGGTGCCCGCGCCCTTTGGGCGGAGTTGCGCTGGTCAGCTGGCAACGAAGCCGTTATGCACCTGGATGATCTCATGCTCCGTCGCACCCGCCTGGGCCTGCTGCTGGAACAGGGAGGCCTGATTTTTGAAAGCAGAATCAAGGCCATCTGCCAGGAAGAGCTGGGCTGGAGTGAGCAGCAGTGGCAACAGGAAGTCGTCCGGTATCGATCCATCTGGAATACCTATTACAGTATTCCGAAATAGCGCAATACCCCTGATACTCGATAATAAGAAACAAGAAGTGAGTGTGTAGTGAGTAATTCAGACTATGTGCTGGCCATCGACAATGGCACACAGAGTATTCGCGCCCTGGTATTTGACAGTGCCGGTAATGAAATCGCCAAAAGCAAAGTTGAGCTGGAAGCCTATTTTTCACAACATCCCGGCTGGGCAGAACAGCACCCTGACTACTATTGGCAGCAGCTTGGCAAAGCCTGTAAAGCGTTATGGGCCCAGGGCATTGTAACGCCCGGACAGATCAAAGGTATGGCACTGACCACACAGCGCTACACCATGATCAACCTGGATAAAGATAAAAAACCCTTGAGACCTGCCATTGTCTGGATGGATCAGCGAAAAGCCGGACCGGAAAAACCTGTTGGTGGTCTCTGGGGACTGCTGATCAAAACCATCGGCCTGACCAGCCTTATCGACGAACTGCGCGCCAAAGCCCGTGATAACTGGATCATGCAACATCAGCCCGATATCTGGCAGAAGACCCGTTACTATGTGAATTTATCCGGCTATCTGACCTATCAACTGACTGGCGAAATGAAAGACGCCTGTGGTTCAGTGGCCGGTTACCTGCCCTATGACTATCGCCGTCAGAAATGGGCTGGCAAGCACGATCTGAAATGGAAACTGCTGGCCACCAGACGACATATGTTGCCAGAACTGGTGCAACCCGGAGAGCGGTTAGGTCATATTACGACCGAAGCTGCAGAGCATACCGGTCTGCCTGCGGGGCTACCGATGATTGCAGCCTCATCGGACAAGGCCTGTGAAGTACTGGGTGCTGGCGGCATTGACCCTCATATTGGCTGTTTGAGTTTCGGCACTACCGCCACCATCAGCACAACAACCTCCCGATACGTTGAGACCATTCCCTTTATTCCCCCCTACACAGCGGCGATACCAAAACGTTACAACACTGAAGTGATGATATATCGCGGCTTCTGGATGGTCAGCTGGTTTAAAAACGAGCTGGCCCAGGCCGAGCAGCGAAAGGCGAAAGCGCTGGGTGTAGAACCGGAACAACTGTTCGACACCCTGCTGACCCAGGTGCCTCCCGGTTCAATGGGCTTGATGATGCAACCGTACTGGTCACCCGGCGTACGTCAGCCCGGCCCTGAAGGCAAAGGTGCCTTTATCGGCTTTGGCGATGTTCACAAACGGGCGCATATTTACCGTGCGATCCTGGAAGGGCTGGCTTACGAACTGCGATCCGGTAAGGAGCAGATCGAAAAACGCAGCGGCACACCAATCACCCGGTTACGGGTCTCTGGTGGTGGTTCCCAAAGCGATGCCGCCATGCAACTGACCGCCAATATTTTTGGTATGCCGGCAGAACGACCACACACCTGGGAGGCTTCCGGCCTCGGGGCAGCCATTAACTGCTGTGTCGGCCTTGGCATTCATAAAGACTACAGCGAAGCCATTGATAAAATGACCCGGGTGGGCGATGTGTTTGAGCCGGACCTGCCAACCGTGCAGCTGTATGACCGTTTATACAACGAGGTTTATAAAAAGCTCTATAAACAACTGCAGCCGTTGTATAAATCCATTCGGGATATTACCGGTTATCCGAAGCGATAATTTCTTTTGCCTGTGCAGCAAGCCTTGAGTGCAGGAGTGGGGCACAGAAACGTGAGAAGGTTCAAACCTCCGCCCCTTTCGTCCCGAACGAAATGAGAATTCCTGTAAAATCAACTGGTTAAGTGGTTATTTTTGTTCTCACCGGATTCTGTAATCCTTTGATTTCTTTATGCCTCGCAATGATTTTGTTCTCACTGTTTTTTGCACGACATACAACTTATATTCAAAACAGACACCCTACCGGCAAAGCCACCAGTCTATCCGAAAACGGCAGCACCTTATCACCGTTGTAAACAATTACCCCCCGCTGAATACTGCCAGTTGCCATGAGCATTTCCAGAGTCGCAAACATCTCTTTTTTGATCGTCATGCCTGCCTTGACCTCAATGCCTGTGGCCTGGCCATTATGCCCCGAGAGAATAAAGTCCACTTCCCGCTGACTCTTGTCACGATAGTGAAAAAGCTGGCAGTCCTGATCACTGATGGCGATAGACTTTAGCAGTTCGGAGCAGACCCAGGTTTCCATCAACGATCCCATAAGATTTCTGTCAGCCTTAATAGCTGCTGCATTTATACCTCTCAGGGAACACAGCAGCCCGGTGTCCACAAAATGAACCTTTGCCTGCTTAATTGCCCGCTTGAGCTCATTCCGATGCCACCCGGGAATTCGCTTTACCAGATACAGGTTTTCAAGGGCTGCAACGTATTTTTGCACAGACTTGCTATCCATCTTTATCGCTTTACCAAGACTTGCATAGTTCAGCGACCCAGAAGAAATAGAAGACAATGATTTAAGTAGCTGCGACATTTCGTCTAGCTTTTGCAGCTGAAAAACTTCTCGGATATCTCGCCGAATAATCGCATCAGTATAAGATCTGAACCAGCGTGTCCTGCGATTTGAAGAACGTTGTATTGCTTCTGGATAGCCACCACAAGCTATGGCCGAAATAACCTGGTCAAGCTCAATCAGCGACCCGGGCGGGGGAGTAAAATCCAGAGACAATAGCTGGCTAATAATATCATGCTCTTCCTGCCCGCCAGCAGACCTCTGCTTCAACTCACTCTGGCTGAAGGGGTACAGGGTAATAAATTCTGCCCGGCCAGCCAGTGAATCTGCCAGCGTCGGCAGCGTCATCAGATCGGCGGAGCCGGTCAGGATAAAAGCACCGGGTTGACGATCTTCATCCACCAGCAGTTTGATAGTGCGAATCAATTCCGGAGCCCGCTGAATTTCATCAATAATGACCGGACGCGGCTGATTACGCAGCAAACCGATAGGGTCATTGCGGGCAATCGTCAGGATATTTTCATCGTCCAGGGTCAGATAACTGCCGGAACCCTCAGGCTTGAGTGTCTCCAGCAGGTGCCGCGCAAGGGTCGTTTTGCCAGATTGCCGGGGACCGGTGATAATGGCTACCGGCGTATCCTTCAAGCATTCCCGCAAGTTACGCTCAATGGCTCTTGGTATGAGATCCATAGTAATCCAGTCATGACCAATATGGATTTCAGTTTAGACTAATATGGATTATAAAATCGACCATTATGGATTTATAGTACGACTAAAATGGATTTTACTGATGATTGATCTGGAATGATAACGCTATGCAAAGCTCTGTTAAAACGATGAACGAAGTAAACTTCTAACTGGAAATCCAGCAACACAGAGCACCGGTAAATGAAACTATAAGCTCTTTATTAAAACCAAAATGAAAATATAGTTTCAAAATAGTATTAATTCCAGCAACTGCTGCTCCTGACGATTAATCCCAATTTCATTCGCGTATTGTTGCCAGTTGTCGGTCACACTACGCAGCTCTGTCAATATCTCTTTGGACTGTGTCGCTGACAATTGAAAATAAGGGGCTACTTCCAGCGCCAGATCCAGACTCAACTCATTGGAATAGTCATCAATATTGAGATGCAGACCCGTTGCCCCCTGAATCACATTAATATCGTAAGCCGGTGACAACAACCAGCCCGAACTCGCATTGTCCGCCAGTATAAACCCATGATTACGAAGGTGGTCATCACTGTTGGAAACCAGAATATTAAACGCCAGCCGCCGCCAGAGCTGAGCAAGATCAGCCTGTGTGTTTGCCCCTTGCGCAATAAGAAACTGTGCCAGCTCCAGATAGCTTGCTCCATCATCACCATCATAATGGCTTGGAAATTTCGCCAGCCAAAGCTCATCGCCATCGCTTACACAGGCTTTGGGGCGTGCGCCACCTAACGACGACCCGGGAGAAATCAGCATAAACAGCCACTTAAGATAATCCGGGTTATCCAAATCCTGGTTCAGCTCAATCTGACTAACCGCATACTCAAGTTCCCGCAGACTTGAAAATGGTGGGGCTGCCAACCGTTCATTACTATCAAGAAAAGGACCACTGTCGGACAATTTAAACCGCAGCGCCCCCATACGACAGATATCATGCACACCCAGCAGGTAATCCGATTCATTGAGCCGCTGAACACGCCGCCCTTCCTGCCTGGCCAGAACCGCTTCACGCCTTTGCATCAGTAAACGCCCCCAGCGGTCCGGACACGAATCCAGAAAGACCCGAAAATTTCGCGCATCATTATTGAACTGATCACCGGAGAACAACTTCAGTTGGGGATCTATCTGTACCGCAAACGGTGAACTTAACCAGCTTTGGCATAAGCAAACCGGTAAACTTCTACACCCCGAACCAGATCAACCTCTAAAATGCCCACCCGTTCGGGCTGTTCCATCGAATGCCAATGGGCGTAAACCCAAACAGACTTGCTCATAACTGGCACCTTCCCTTTAAAAGGAATCTGAATGACGTTCGTTATTTTTGCGCCGGGATGATAGCAGTTCAATATCCTGTAACTTACGGCCAAACTCATCATCCAATGCCACCTTCGCTAAATCTTCAGCCAACCCTAGTGCTGAAAGCACTACCAGGTAGTGACCAATGGAAACACCGGGTTCACCCCGGGTGATATTACGAAGGGTCGGCATAGACAGACCTGTACGCTCAGACAATCGGGTTTGGGTGATCTTCCGGCGTTTCATCGCCAGGGCAATATTCTCGCCCAGTGTCTTTAGCAGGCGCAGATCCTTGGGAAAAACAACAGCAGAGCGAGAAGTCATGAAACTAAACCTTCACATATATTAATTAAATGAAATTATAGTGTCATTTTTATAAAATCTCATTGAATGGGACATAAACTATAAATAGTGCTTGACCGAAAACCCATCAGCCCTTGAAAACAGCAGTCTGTGGCCTTACTTAATCATTGA
>NZ_JAHHPP010000204.1 GCF_024606265.1 Endozoicomonas sp. SESOKO1 | reverse complement strand
ACATAACAAGAGCATCCAGCGGACGGCGCTAGACGCGCCGCCGCTTATGCAGGCGTTAGGTGCTCGTGCAAAACCCGCTGAATATCTGTATTCGATAGAGTATAATCGAGTATGATTTTGATTTAAGAGTGTCCAAATGCCAACAATATCAATGTTTTATGGTTTGATTGTCCGTATGTATTATTTTGATGATCAGCAACACAATATGCCGCATATCCATGTGCATTATCAGGATTGGAGTGCAATTATTGAGATTCCGACAGGAAATGTCTTGGAAGGAAGTCTGCCAAAAAACAAACAGAAATTGGTTGATGCCTGGATTGAAATTCATAAAGAAAGTCTTATGGCCAACTGGGATTTGGCAATTAATGGTGATTCGGTATTCAAGATTGATCCTTTAAAGTAGGTGTAAATATGAATCCATCTGTTAAATCTGTTCAAGCTCTAGAAAATTATAAGTTGAGGGTTGAGTTTGAAAATGACGAATTCAAAGATTTTGATGTCACGCCTTTTTTAGAAAAAGGTATTTTTTCTGAACTCAAAGATGACTCTTATTTTAAGCAGGTCAGAGTAGCTTTTGGCTCAGTAGAATGGCCTAATGAGCAAGATTTCAGCAAAGATACTCTTTATCTTCTTGGTGTTTCAGTGAGTCCAGCTACCCGCTCAAACAAAACATTGACAACGCACCTAACAAGAGAATCCAGCGGACGGCGCTAGACGCGCCGCCGCTTATGCAGGCGATAGGCGCTCAAACCAGCTTGTTACCCATTTTCACCAAAAGTAGTTTACGGGTTGTAGCTTGCAGGCTACAATTTGTGTATGAACTATGAGATTGTAACAACAGAGACTTTCAGGCGGTGGTTATCCAAGGTTAAGGATCGCCAGGCGAGAAAAGCCATAGCAATGAGGCTTACCCGTGCCGAAGCCGGAAATCTTGGTGATGTTAAATCTGTTGGTGGTGCGGTGAGTGAGATGAGGGTTTTTGTAGGAAAAGGCTACAGGATTTATTTCACCCTCCGCGAGGGGAGGCTTGTGATTTTACTTTGCGGCGGTGACAAATCAACTCAGGCAAAGGACATTCAGAAAGCTAAAGAAATTTTAAACAACTTGGAGGAATAGTTATGGGTGAAAAACTTTCATCATTCAACCCCGTTGACTTCCTGCAAGGGGAAGAGGAAATAGCTGAGTACCTGACAGAAGCATATCTTGATGAAGATCCTAACGTTTTCATCATTGCACTTGGGCATGTGGCCAAGCATAAGGGAATAAGCACTTTAGCAAAGGAAACAGGCTTGAATAGAGAAAGCCTCTATAAAACTTTCAGTGGTAAGGTGCAACCAAAATGGGACACTGTCCACAGGCTTTTACGAGCCTTGAATGTCAGGCTTGCTTTGTCAGGATAGATTCCACTTCCCCGCGCCTAAATCGGGTAAGGGCCGGTCTTTCTCCGGCCCTCCCCACAGCACCCGGCATGCGGGTCCGCACCGGGCGGTTCAACGATGATGGTGAAACCTGATCCATAAGTCTTTCAATGAAACAAGCCCAATTTTCGCAAGGTAACTGTTATTCAGTGCCTGCTGAACCGCATAGGTTTTACTCAGACGGTAATACCCTTTGCTGCTGGCTGCGATCTTGGCGGCGTTCACTTTATCAACGCCTAACCTGACCAGATGCTTAAAACGGGTTTTCGGCTTGCGCCATTGCTTCAGGAAGCAGCAACGGATTCGCCGACGTATCCATTGATCCAGCAGGGGAATTGGTCGGTAATATTCCGATAACCGGAAATACCCCAACCCCGGATATATTGCGCCAGTTTGCGTAACCGATGTTGCATTGAGACACCCCAGCGACGACTGGTCAACTTGAGTATTCTGTACTTGAATCGGTCCAGACACTTCTGGGCCCAGCGAACGTTCTTCCCTGTGAAGGTGAAACTCAGGAATTCGCTTTCTGTTGCTTTCACAACCTTCTCATCATAAAGAGCTTTTCCGGGAGTTAATCTTCAGTTTCAGCCTGCGTTCGATAAATTGGGTAATGCTGTGCATCACCCGATCCCCTGCACGCTGACTTTTGACGAGGATAACGAAGTCATCACACTCTCTTACTAAAGAGCCTTGCAAAGCAATGACCCCGATATTCAAGCTCCTTGTCGAGTTCGTCGAGGACCACATTAGACAGCAAGGGTGATAAAGGCCCACCCTGTGGCATGCCAACCCTGGTCGGGTAGACATTGCCCTCAATCATGACACCGGAGCGCAGGTAGCGACCAATCAGCTTCAGAAGGCGTTTGTCGTGGATCTTACGGGAGACCCTCGACATCAAAACGTCGTGATTGACCGTATGACCGCCATGGAAGGTGGGAAGCCTGGTTTTGCAGGAGCAAAAACCAGCCAAAGAATTTACTCAGATCAACGTCAACGGCGTAATGCAGCCCCCCGTTGATCAACTGCTTAACCTGACGGACTCCGTCGTGTGCTGACCGTCCCGGTCGGTAGCCAAAGCTGTTTGGGGAAAATCCCGGGTCAAAGACAGGCGTCAGCACCTGCACAATGGCCTGCTGTATGACCCTGTCGATCACGGTTGGGATTCCCAGCAAGCGCTCACCGCCGTCCGGTTTTTCTATTACATGCCGGCGCACGGGTGACGGCTGGTAGGTTCCGTCCAATAAGGCTTGACGCACTGAAGGCCAATGCTGTTTAGCAAAGTCTGGATAAGTTTCAATGGTGACTCCATCGATACCCGGAGCACCCTTGTTGCTTCTGACCTGTTTCCCGGCTCTGGCTTCTGCTTCGCACTACCTCCTGCATCCATGCAGTCGCATGCGCTTGCCAGATTAGCCGGTTCAAGTACGCAATTTAGTAAATCATGGTTCAAATCTGTTTAAAGATTCTGTCGCCAGGTACGGTGAGTCGCCGGACGGCTGCATCGCCCTGAGGGAATCAGTCTCCTCTTTGTCATCGATGTTCGGCCCTTCGCTGACGACTTCCCGTCCATTAATGACTTTTGTCGTATAGCTACGCGGTAACTGCTCCTGCGTTACTCTAGCTCCTGCATCCATGCAGTCGTATGGCCTCTGCTGATAAGGCCATGGATGGCCTGTATGCTGAAAATGCAGGAGCAATTTTCGGTCTTCTGTCCAATCACCACGCGGAGTTGCCTCTGCTGGCGCTATTGGTTGCCATCGGGTTTGCTCGATCAGGGTGATGAGCCCTGCTCGCCGAGCCTGTTGTAACCAGTGGCTGAGAACTGGGAATTACCAATCGCATGTTGAACAGATCTCCCCACTCTTTATAAACAAGAGGGAACATGAACTTTCAGTGCACAAAGCTTCCGCGTCCTGCTCACGCTCCTCGCCTGCATCCATGCAGGCGACCGCCGCATTTACCGTGTCTCACGAACCAGAGGGCTTTGTGATCCTTGGCTCACTCGCCCAGAGACTCAGCCTTGTATGCGATTTCTGGGGGACGCCCAGTCTACGTCGGCTCGCACCTTTGCACTCAGACTGCCTCCGCACAGGCCCTCACGGGACTGCACTTGCCTTAAGCTAGTGGTTGCCATCAGCAGGCGTCTTTACCGCCAGTCAGATGTAGGTTCTCCCACAGGGGACTTTCACCCCATTAGTTCATGCCCATGCCGGGCGTATCAAAAAATTCCAGGTGACGCCTACGGCGCACCTGAATTTGGCGTTAGCTGCTACCCACATTACTTAAGACTGTATATCTCTTGATCGCTTGGTGTTTGTGTTCATACGATTTTATGTTTTAGGTCAATAAAACTCTTCTTCGAGATAAATAAAATT
>NZ_JAHHPP010000203.1 GCF_024606265.1 Endozoicomonas sp. SESOKO1 | reverse complement strand
TCTGGACACCAGTGAACGGTTGCTGATGGCCGACGACAGTCGACGTGATCTGCGCAACTCGGTGGTGCGGCTGAAGCAGTTCCTTGGCCTGGCCAGTATGGCCGCGATGCTGCTGGCTGGCGTCGCGGTGGCCATGGCCAGCCAGCGCTTTGCAGAACGCCGCTTTGATAGCTGTGCTGTGATGCGTTGCCTGGGTGCCAGTCGCCAGCAGGTGCTGAGACTATTGCTTGGGGAGCTGGCCTTTGTGGCCGTGCTGGTGGCGCTGCCTGGCGTGTTGATTGGCTGGTTGCTTCAGGAAGGTATTGTCCAGTTGCTCAGGGGGGTATTGCCCGCCTGGTTGCCTGCAGCGGGTATCATGCCGATGGTGATTGGCGGGCTGACCGGGGTGATTACCCTGGTCGGCTTTGGGCTTGCGCCACTGTTACGGCTACAGGACGTTTCACCACTGAGAGTCTTAAGACGTGACCTGTCGCCTGCGCCTGCCGCTTCCTGGCTGGTATACGGTTTCTCGTTAATGGCTGTTTTTCTGCTGCTCTGGTATCACACCGGCGAGGTGGTGATGGCGCTGATTCTGGCCGTGGCTTCGGGTGCGGTGCTGATGATGATCTCTCTGGGCGTGCAATTGCTGCTTGCTCGGCTGGGCAATCGTCAGAGGCTTGCCACCCTGCCAGTGTTCTGGCGTCCCGGGGTCAGCAGGATTATCCAGGGTAAAGGCAAGACTTCGGCCCAGCTGCTGGCATTTACCCTGACCTTTATGGCCATGGCAGTGGTGTTGTTACTGCGCACCGATCTGCTTGATCGCTGGCAGAATGAGTTGCCGGACAAGACGCCCAACTACTTTGCCATGAATATCCAGCCCTCTGAAGTTGACGCGTACTCCGGGTTTCTGGCCAGTAATAATGTGGATACCAGCCAGCTCTATCCAATTATCCGTGGTCGTCTGGTTCGCATTAATGATGTGCCCGTCAGGGAAGCAGTAACCAAAGAGCAGGAGAACCATAACGCCCTGAACCGTGAATTGAATATGACCTGGTCAGAAACGTTGCCGGAAAAGAACCGGATTGAACAGGGCGAGTGGTGGGAACCCGGCAGCAATGAGGGGCTTTCCGTAGAGGCAGAAATTGCTGAAAACCTGGGTATTGATCTGGGTGACCGGTTGACGTTTATTGTCTCGGGAACTGAGTTTACTCAGACCGTGAGCAGTATTCGTTCAGTCCAGTGGGAGTCTTTCCAGCCAAACTTCTACATGATTTTTCCTGAGGCTGTATTGCAGGATCTTCCGGCTACCTGGTTAAACAGCTTCTACCTGAATGCCGGGGATAAGCTGCTGCTCAATGGGTTGGTCACTCAGTTTCCCACCATGACCCTGCTGGACCTGGATGCGGTTATTAACCAGGTTCAGAAGATGCTGGCACAATCGACCATTGCCGTAGAAGCAATGCTGGCGGCACTGCTGTTGGCAGGGTTGCTGGTGATGATGTCTGTGATTGAATCCAGCATTGATGAACGTCTGCACGAAGGCGGATTGATTCGTTCACTGGGAGGAACCCGTCGGCAACTGTTGGTCATGCAGGTCGGAGAATTTGTCCTGTTCGGCATTCTGGCGGGTTTACTGGCGGCCTGCGGTACGGAACTTGCCAGCTATTTGCTCAATACCCGGGTTTTTGAGTTGCGTTGGGAGCCTGCCTGGTTGATCTGGTGTGCATTACCGCTGTTTGGTGCCACTGTTCTGGGTATTGCCGGATGGTTGGGGGTTCGCCGGGTTATCAGTCAGTCTCCTGCAAATATTTTGAAAGAAGTGTGAGTCAAAATGCATCTGTATAAAAAATAAACAGTTGTTGTTCCGGTCAGGAATGGTAAGGGATAAAAGGAGTTATCCACAGCTCATTCAGGGAGTTGATCAGGGAAACTGTGGAAATCTGTTCACGACCTGGATTAACCTGAAGAAAACACTACTACCCGGATAATATGGCTGCTGGAAAATGGCACGATCGGGATGAGCAGAATGAATGCCTGGGTTATCTCAGTGAAGATAACCGGGAGTCTTTACAGCAGATCTGTTTGACGGAAATGAAGATGATGTGGATAACCTGTGTGCTACCTGTATAACTCCTGTTTCAAGTTATGAATAAGTTTATTTGCATATCAGGTGGGTGTGGAATAACTGCAAAAGAAGCCAGTCAGGAAAGCCCCTAAGATAAAATGAGTGGGTTAATGGGGGCTTTTAATCGAGGTACCCTTTAAAGATCCGCTTTCTCAGAGGAGTTATCACCATCGGGTTTGGAGCGCAGGAGTTTTTTGAACTGCTCTGCCAGGTCAGCCTGCCCTTTGACATGGCTTCTATCCACAACCGGGGCATCAAAATCTTTCAGCAGAGTGATCTGGCCTGGTGTTATGCCAATAAGAAGATCTTTTCCACAAACCCGTACCAGAGTCAGGCGGGTCTGATTGGATAGAGGCGCACTGGATAACAACTCTATATCTTTTCCCATGGCTGGCAGTTTGGGATTAAAACGTTTGACCAGCCAGGCCAGGACAAAAATCAGGCTGACGACCATTAACATGGGCATGACAACCTGAAACAGATCCAGTTCACTGATCGGACTGGCAGGCTCTGCTGTCTCTGCCATCAAGCTGGTGGGCAGAAGTAACAGGAATGCATGATATTTTAATAATTGTTTCATGCTAATGACTATAAGGCCCTCCTTGCTCAGAGTGCAAGCTTCTGATTTGGTTATATTCTGTTGCATGGTGAAATCCCTCACTGCTTATTGACCTATTTTATTGAATCAGCGAATTAAAATGGCCTGTTTTTAAGCGGGTTACTTTGCTTGCGGTGATCAGATAATAATTAGATATCAATAGGTTAATGGAATTTGTAGCATTTTGATTTTCGTTTATTTACTCGTTTAATGAACTATTGTCCTTGTTATTGATCTAAAAGGAATAGTGAAAAAACAACAGGATTTTTATCAGGCTTAAGCTGTGATTTCTTATTAAGTCCTTGTGGAATACAGGATGTTCAAAGCTGCTTTTAAGCTCATATTGTTAAAAAATCTTTCCAGAGTATTTAAGGAGAAAAAAAATGGATCATCAGGTCAGCAGTTCGGGTTACGGAATATCCAGCTCTCATCGGAGGAGTGAACCGTCTGACTCTACAAAATGTCGTTATGATAAGGGTACTCGTGAAAATGAAGAAACCCATGCTGACAGCGGTAGAATAAAAAAAACCGGTCAATCGACCCAATTCTCAGGCCATTCGTGCTCAATAAGGCCGTCGGTGACTTCCAGAATTTCAGGTTATACCGTTTCCAATGCTCAAATCTGCCAGAATCCCGGACCACGACGTGCTCCAGAATCCTTCGCTTCCCGTTATCCAACAATAAGTAATGAGTCTGTGGTGGCCCGGTTATCTTCCCCCCGCAACCAGGCGTCAGGCGCTCACTTATCTGCAGATGCTTTAAAGACTCTGGGGCAGGCCTGTCTTGAGGTCTTTGAGAAAGTAATAATCAAAGATCTCCTGTTCATGAAAAACATAACTGAACAGGAGGTTCAAAATGCTCTGCTCAACCTGAGAAGCCCAAGAACAGTCTTGCGGAATTTGCGTGGGTTGAGTGCTGATTCGGCAGTAACTGATGAACAAAAATGGGCCATGAATGAGGTTGCCAGATCCCACGAGCTGTTGAACGCTGATCAGACGCCTCATTCTGAAACTGGCTTAGCAGTGGAAACCGGTAAAACAATAAAAGTGCCTGAGTCAGTAGTTAACGCTGATGATCCCTGGCTGGGCTTGAGGGATGATGATCTGACCCCTTCTCTCAGGTGGGACATAGAACGTGGAAAGGCGGGCGGCAATCAGGCAAGTCATTCCCGGAAGCCTGCAGGATTGCTTGCAAAGATCAGTTCACAACGCGCTGCTACTGGCTTATCCATTTCCCGCCTGAGTCCGCCGACAGAGAGAAATCAGGCCGCCCCCATAATTCCCCGAAGTTCTCGCTTCCGGGCAACCAGTCCTGATACTGATGCTGCACTGATAAAAGTTCCAGGTCCTGTTCAGCAGGTAACCCGCGGCACACTGGAGGCTAACGCTGAACATTCAGGGTGTGCAACTGAAGCGGAAGCAGCAAAGATTGCCAGAAATCTTGGTTTTTATAGAGACCTGAATGATGCAACCCGTATCAATATTGTCAACAGAATTACCTCATTAGGCCTGGACAGGAATATTATCATCAAGGCTGCCGGGCAGTTGATGAAACCCGAAACACAGGACGCCCTGGAGTTACTGCAAGCGTGGTATACCGGCCTGGAACTGAGTCTATCACCAAGCCCTGCCGTTGAGGCAGGGCAGGGTTCGGTCTCTGCAGCAGTATCGTCTAACGCTGACAGACCTGAGAATTCTGTCCATGAGTTCAATGCTTCCAAGCATGCCATACATGCCATAGAAGTTGCTGGCGATCGTCAGTCCATTGATCCTGGCTCTTCTGATGAAGATGAAGGCAATTTCATCAGGGAAGCGGATATTCTGGATGCGATGGCTGATATCGTTGCTGAGGACAGATGTGTTTCATCTTCTCAGAGTTCAGGCCACTCCAGTCCATGGGAGTTTGTTGGAGTTGAAGGTGAGCTTGAGTCAAGAGTTGAGTCAAGAGTTGAGTCAGATGAAAACGTTGGATTTGAAGGTGTTGTCGACACTGAATCCCACGCACCAGTCACACACCATGAGCAAATTCATGAAGAGGCGGTTTGGGCTGCCCTGGGCGTAAAAGACCCGACACTCTCTCTGATGATATCGGTTAAACGCGCTATCGAGCAGGGAGCGATTACTGAATCAGCATTGGCGCCTGATCAAGGCTCTGATTCATCTGGGTATATCAAGATTACTGAGCAGCAAAAGCGTTCATTAATTAGCAGTCTTGAGACGTTTTATCCTGACCTGGATCTCACTTCCCGGCTGATGATAAGGAGGCACATTGGTTCTGTTCAACTGACTCTCAAGCAGGTTAATGCAGCGATTGATGGTGGTAGGGATTCCATCACAAATATTCTGGAAAAGTGTCAACTGCGTGATTCAGAACTATTGCAGAAAGTCCCTTCAGAGCGTCAATACGGCGGCTTTTTGCCAAATCAACGTCAATCTGTTTCAGTGTTCAGGAGTAGCCCCGGTCAATCGGGTGTTTTGCCTGATGTCACAGCTGCAGCTGTTCCTGCTGGCGAAGGTATCGCTAATTCAGGTAAAGCTGATGCAAAGGTAAGACACGCAGGCATTCAGGCAAGAGACAATAACTGTGGCCTTGCTTCATTCTTTATGTCTGTTTCACATGATGGATTGCTGGATACATTGATTAGCGATGCAGAAAATAAGATTGCAACACATAATTATTTAAGTGCTTCTGATAAAACCAAAACCTGTGAGTTAGTTAGCCTGTTGAAGAAATTCAATACTGGAAACAATATTAATGCTTATATTTCAAATGATGAGCTTGATAAGATAAGGCTGCTCTATGGCCTGAGAGAAGTAAAATTATTGCCTCATGTTGTGGGTGATGCTTTGAAGAAAGCCGGACAAATTGTAAAATTCCAGATTGAATCAGAATTTCATTGTAATAATGATTTCAGGAATGAAACTAAAGCAGTGGAAATATCATTAGCAATATCAGCAGGTCCGGTAAAAGAGTCACTACATGCTACGGTCACATCCCTGCCTGATCGATCTTCAGGTTATATGCGTCTGAACGGCAATCTCCTGAAAGTCGGTCAAAAGCTAACTCAAGATGAACTTGCCGAGTTGACATTTGTACCACTTGGAGAAGTACTGGAACCCACTGATTTTATCCATAAAATACTTAATGACATCTATGGGTATTTGAATACTGAACCCATGTCACTCAAACAAAAAGTCGCCTTGGTTGAGATGCACAGTGATTGTAAACAATTAAGTTCCAGTCGTTATCCATCACAAAATTTTGATTTTTTGATAAAGGATGAAAAAGTTCCTGATAATTTAACACTGAAAAAAACGAAAACTAACCCTAATCGCTTTAACAGGGATGTTATCGGAGAAACTATTGAATATTATCATAATGAAAATGACATTTTAGGGTTAAAGCTGACGAAGGAACACCATTATTTGCATCAGCATGTAACCCGCAAGATGTTCGAATACTTTGATGAGAACGGAAATAATTCCGGGAAAATCATTATTGACATGGAAACGCACTCTCAAAATGGTATTCCTTTCGTTCGTGTCAGAGAGTCAGAGTATGTTGATAACAATGGTGAGAGAAGAAAAGTTGAAATAAAACTGACTGGATATGGAAAAGAATCTCCTAGAGAGGGAGAGTTAATAAAAACGGAGATTAAGAGAGCGGATAACTTTCAAGAGATGATCGACATCTTTATTGATAGCTGGAAAGACCAATATGGTAATTTTGACAGTGCTAAAAAAGCACTGTTACCGGATGAAAATAATTATCCGGAAGTGATATTCATGACTATGCCCAATGAGGGTAAAAATATCAGGGGTCGCTATGACTGGCAGAAGGATGTTGGCGTACCCATGTATGGAAGTGACAAAAGAATTCCTTATGAAGTCAGTGCCGTGATGGCGATTGATAAAAGCCACTATGTATCCTGGCTAAGAGACAGTAAAAACGGGCTGATTCACTTTGCCGACTCCATGGGCGATAGTGAAAACAATGTTACCATTCCTGTAGTGGTTACGATGCCCGATCAGGATACAGAAGCCGCGCTTCAACTTGGTGATCAAAGGGCCAATGACCGTCACAGACACTTCAAAGAGGCCAAACGCAGGCTGAAAGTGCTTGAGAACCAGGTGGCTTTGGTGATGTTAAAGCGAAAACAATAGAAAACGCTGAGCCATTTACCGGATAATAAATGGCTCTATTTTTGCCCCCTTTTCAGATTGTTGCTGCGTCTGCCCACTGCTCAATCTCAGGCTCCAGGTAAGCATGCTCCAGCGCTTCGATTGCCCAGTCCTGTTTTTCCGATAATTTTCTTAGCAGCCGAAGAGAAACCACCTGAACGGCAGGTATCTGGCTCCAGATACTTTTAGTGAGGCATCGCCAGTGGTTAGGCTCCAGGCGTTTTGGCTGCTCCAGTTGCGTTTTGCAGGTTTCACAGAGCATCAGACAGTGGTCGTAGTCTGGCTCGCCGGGGACAGGCTCTATCTCATAGATGGACAGTGGAACGCCGGACGCTTCGCACAGTTCGCATTTTGATTTTGCCCGGCGTGCCAGGTCCTTTCCCAGCAGGCTCAGGGCGCTCTGTCGCTCCTGATGCTTCAATAGCCCTTTGGCCATGGTTTATCCTCCAATAATTTCTTTATCGTCACGTCGTGACCGCTTGCAGTCACCAGGGAATCAGACAATGATAAGTTGATTGATACTTGGCTGGCTGCGTGCTCATGACTCTGAATGTGAACAGGGTAAAAACTGCGAACAGGGATGACTGGTTAATTCCTGTCGATTATCTGGTAATTCATTATACGGCGGTAGACCTGAAAGATACGCTGGACATTTTTATGAACCCTGAGTCCTGTGCGTCTTCACACCTGGTGATTGATGCGGATGGTGAGATTTATGAGCTGGTAGACTGCCTGAATGGTCAGGCACATCGTGGTTGGCATGCGGGGGTTAGTGAGTGGGAAGGCGTTCAGGGATTAAATGACTGCTCTGTTGGCATTGAGCTGGTGAACTATAACGGTAATGTATTCCCGTTTACCGACGAACAGTATCAGTCTCTGCAGCGGGTGATGGCCAGGTTGAAAGAACACTATCCTGCTTTGCGCGATCCTGAGAGGGTGCTTGGTCATGAGCATATTGCCGGCTTTCGTGGCAAAGCAGATCCCGGTGTACTGTTTGACTGGTGCCGTTTTTACCGGGAGAACTACCCGGAGCAACAGGCTCCCCGGCGTCCGGCGGTATGCCCGAAAGCATTGCAAGCGAGTTTGATGCAGCTGAAAAAGAGTGAGCCTGATTCGCCAGCAGGAAAAAGCCGGTTCTGGCGTTCGGTGAGTTCATTGACAGAAACGACCGTCCGCCTTATTGCCGAGGCTGAGGAAAAATCAGGCTTATGACCGGAGACCCAGAAGCTGTTCGCCAACGGTTGTCAGTTCAGCAGGCTCGCCGGGTTCCGGATCCTGTTGATAAGGAAAGTTGCGCCAGCGCTCAGGTGCTCTTTTGTCCCGCCACAGCTGAATGCGCTCTTCCCGGTTATCTTCGGTACCCGCCGGGAACATGGAAATATATTGGGTCAGCCGTGGCTGTGAATGGTGGTTGAGACTGCTGGCATGGGGCAGGCGTGAGTCCCAGAGAATGAAGGTTCCGGCCTTTCCCGCCAGATGGACAATATCATGGCCTTTCAGGTCGTCATCGGTAAAGAGCAGGGAGTTGCGATTCAGTGTCGTTTGTTTTCCGGTGTAAAGGCTGGGAACACAACAGAATGCCCCCTGATTTTCCGCCGTGTCCGTCAGGTAGAGAATTCCCTGGTATCTTGGCAGGAACACTTTTTCCGGATGGCTGTCCAGATGGATCTGGCTGTCGTCTTTCTGATCCGGATGCTCCGGGCGCCAGGGTGGTTTGAAGGAGGCCCGGTCCAGCCTTACCCAGAGATCATCTGTCTGAAAAAGATTGGCATACAATCGGTAAACAGGCTCATACTGGCGGATATCCCAGAGTGCCTGATGATGATGAATGGGGACAACACCATTACTGCCCAGGTTTTTCCGGTACCAGGTTGCGGGATCATCCAGGTCAACATCCAGAAAGTCGGTAATGGCTTTGATCGCGGGCTGGAGTAACGGGTCAGGTACCAGGTCAGGAACGATGATGTAACCTTTTTCCTGCAGTTCGCTCTGATCAATCATTACTCAGGTTCCCTTTTTCAGTGGTTGCTGATGAAACGTTAATGAAACGTTGTCAGTGAAGGGTTGTCTCCGGTGTCTTTGCCTCATAGGACGCTGAAGAAGCGCTGTCTTCAAGGCTGTCCAGCACGGCCATGACCGTTTTGCGGATAATATCCGTGTTCTTGTTCAGCTCATGGTATTTGACAATGCTGATCAGCATTTGTGCCAGGGGATAAGTCCGCAGATGGTTTTTGATATCGGCTGGCGGCATGTTTCCTGTTGCCTGCTCGACAAAGTCATTGGCTCCCTGGGTAAATCCTTTATGGGCTGACTCAAGAAGGTTCATTACTGAACGTTCATCGGTGCTTTCCATCAATGACCGGAGCAGGGTGTTTAATGGTTCTTCGCTGTTATCAAAATTGTTATCAGAATTGTTATTAGACATCTCTACAGCTCCTGTGAAGGTTTGTAGAGACTAAAGTTCCATGAAGGACGATGGTATCCGTATATTTCTCAGACCCATTACCAGATTGACCCGGAATTAAAAAGCAAAAAACGGCCAGGGTAAACGCTATGCCCCGAACACGGACTGCTTTGGAACAAATGTTATGATCCGTCCAAACGGAATATAGTAAAGCGATTTTTGGCCGGTTAACGGTTCAGTGACTGGCTGTTAATGGCCAGCCTGGTTTCAGTACCACTAACGGAAACTGATGATTGGCCAGCCATTGGCCTGTGCAAAACTGTTTAGCTCCGGGTCAGGGTCGACAGCAATGGGGTTGTCTACCTTTGTCAGCAGCGGCAGGTCATTCCGGGAGTCGCTGTAGAAATAGCTGTCTGCCATTGAGTACTCCGAATGCTCGTTGAGCCATTCCTGCAGACGGAGAACTTTCCCCTGCTGGTAGGTTGGGGTTCCAATAACCTTGCCGGTGTAGTGGTTGTCGCTGATCTCCAGATCAATGGCCAGCAGGGTATCTACGTTGAACTTCGCTGCAATGGGTTTGGTAATAAAGCGATTGGTCGCTGTGATGATCATAATATAGTCACCACGTTGGCGGTGATGTTCTATCCTGGCCAGCCCTTTTGCCAGCAGGATGGGGCTGATGACCTGTTCCATAAACTGGCCATGCCAGAGTTCAAGCGCTTCAAGGTTGTATTGGGTTAATGGCTTAAGGCAGAAATCCAGATACTCCCGGATGTTCATAACTCCCTGTTTGTACTGTTCATAGAAGCGGTGGTTGCCTTCTCTGAAACGTTCACTGTCAACCAGGCCATTGGCGGCCATAAACTCTCCCCACAGGGCATCACTGTCGCCGGCAATTAACGTATTGTCCAGGTCAAAGATTGCTAAGGCCATTCATACTCCGGTTTATTATTCAGGCCGAGTGTCTCTCGAGAGCATTATACAGGTTTTTTATTAACCCCCAAGCAGTTACAGAAGGAGTTCTTGAGCAGTAAGCGCCTGATCATATAGGGAACAACAGTAAATTTGTTTTTTCAGGCAAGTTCAAATCCAAACCCTGGCTATTGGGTTTTTGAATTTTTCATTATCAGGACTGTCTTAATCTATTTACTCAATCGAGCTTTGTTATGGAAAGAAAAAGTGGTGTATTACCAGGTACGCCATATGGCCTACAGAATGATTATGGTCGATTGGTTATCGATCGGACTGATTCAGTTGTTTATGGTTCGCGCAGAGTGTCACATTGCCGCTCTGAAATGTCGGGTGTCTTTAAAGGCCTGAAAGAAACAGGTATGCAGGATAAGATTAATAGTCGTGACCCGGAATGTTGGATTAAGCGGGATATATTAAGCTTGCTTGATGATGAGGGAGAGCGTTTAACACCAGAGTCAGTCAGTTATTCTACTGGCATGGGATCAAGGAAAATTGAAAAGCCTGACTTTCAACCGGTAAACGGTAGCTTTACCCATTTCTGGAATCAAAGGAAGGTGTCGAATGCCGGTTTTCAGAAATCCTGGCCACCTGGAGCTGAGGTATTTCCTGACCCTGTACAATTACAGGACTTTGCATCCCCGTATTTATTAGTACCTGATTCAAGTGAGCCAGTTCCCTCGATCAACCATGATAAAGGCGGGTATGCCAGTGTCAATGTGGTTTCTTTGGGGGCTGATCAATCCAGCTATCAGCAATTACCGACGACAGGAAAAAAACAAATGATCAGACATTGGGAGTTATTGGAGGGGCATGCAAAGTCGCTGGAAGAAGGAAGCCCTGCATGGAATACAGCATGGCAGGAGGCTTACAATTTTGCGTCACACTGCTCTGAAAGTGATTATCACTTTAAGTTAAATGTGGCGATAGCGTTAACAAGACTCAATAATACTCATCAAGCTAAAATGGTTTTGCTTGATCAACTGGGAACCTGTAATGATCAGCGATATCTTCTGGGTGTCAGCAAACAGTTAGGATTTCTGTTTTTCAAAGAAGGGAATTATATCAGTGCCATAAAATATTATATGCGAGGATTTTCAGCAATTCTGCATGTCCCGAATGAAACCTACTTACATATATACAGATCAGTGAAGCGCATTATAAGAGATTGTCCTGATCATCAATTTGTTACTGATGCTGTTAGCTGGTTCAATTGCCTGATTCCAAAGACCAGGGAAAATAAACTGGAAATAACCAGTCTTATGTTTCCACTTGCCTATTCATGGTCGTCTTTTTCAAAAATGTCAGAAACTGGCTTGAAGTATCTTGAGTCCGATCCGTTTAAAGGGGTCGTCGCCCAATGGAAGGAGATGGAAACAATGGCTATGGCTCAAAAACCGGATACTCCCCAATGGCATGAGGCCTGGGCTTATGCCAGGGACTTCGCTTTGGAATGTGCAAAGGTGGATTATCATTTCTACCTCAATGCAGCAATCGCCCTGACCCGGTTGAATCTCCTGGATCAGGCTATTTATATTTTGTTACAACAGTTGAGCAATCCTGAACTCGTAAATGATCAAGCCTTCCTCCTGGGCGTGAATAAGCAGCTGGGCTTTATATATTTCAGAAAAGGAAAGTACGCAGATTCTATTCGTTACTATATGCGTTGCTTTGACGGCTCAAGAGCTGTCGCTGACAAGACTTACGGCTATATAT
This sequence comes from Endozoicomonas sp. SESOKO1, assembly GCF_024606265.1. Lineage (GTDB taxonomy): Bacteria > Pseudomonadota > Gammaproteobacteria > Pseudomonadales > Endozoicomonadaceae > Endozoicomonas. The sequence continues at coordinate 7,175 of NZ_JAHHPP010000203.1, read as the reverse complement.
GCGTCTCGATGGAGTTTGTTAAGAGAGGCGTAAATCCTGAATTCACTCGTTCAGCGTTTGACTGGTTTCGCCAGCTGTTCTCACAATCAATGGAGGATAATTGGCTGTCCGGGAATAAACAACCTGTGACAACTGCTCCGGTGTTGCCTCTGAAGTGAAAAGCCTGTTTGCTGTGTTGTATCCGTTTGTGAAACAATGCGTGATAAGTAATAGTTTGAGTGGCCACCGAAAAGTGATTGCGTCTGATCCTGTTGTTCCTTGAATAGTCAGCTTCATGCTTTGTTTAGTGTGGGGTTATGTCCTGGAAGAGGGGAGATTCGTAGCACGGTACGGTGGCTCTAAGGTAGCCATATACGTGATTGACATCGATGGATTCAGGCCAAATGTAGGCATTATCCTGGCGAATCATCACGGTCAGGTATTGTGGGCTCGGCGGATCAGGCAGGATGCCTGGCAATTTCCCCAGGGTGGTATCAATGATGGGGAAACGCCGGAAGATGCCATGTACAGAGAGCTGTTTGAGGAGATAGGTCTTCATCCTGAAGATATAGAAATCCTTGGCTGTACCCGGGGGTGGTTACGTTATCGTCTGCCGAGACGACTCGTCCGCCGGGATCAGCAACCGCTGTGCATTGGGCAGAAGCAGAAGTGGTTTTTGCTGAAGCTGCTGAGCAATGATGACCGTATTCGGGTTGACCACACCGGGTCCCCGGAATTTGATGGCTGGCGCTGGGTGAGTTACTGGTACCCTCTTGGTCAGGTAGTTTCGTTTAAACGGGAAGTATACCGACGGGCGCTGAAAGAGCTGGTACCCAGAATTGGGAAGTTACAGTCCACAGAGGAATGACATTTATTGCAAGTTATTGCAAGGCCCTGATAACTGTTTTGCCGCTTATCAGTCACCTTGTGTTTGCTAAGTAGCTGGCCATATGGAGTCAGAAATATATGATTTCATATGGTTAGCTACTTATGGATATATATTCAAACTTGTGGGCTGCAATAGAAAGAAGGATGTTACAAGACAATATAATTTGCCATGGATTGCTATTGTACTGTTAAAGTAGTTGCAGCAAGTATTATCAGACCGGGTATGTGACAGACATGCTAAACACCCTGCGCAATATCGTACAGGAAGTCAGTTCTGCCTCTGACCTTCAGGTGGCATTGCAGATTATTGTGCAGCGGGTTCGTGGTGCCATGAAAACCGAAGTGTGCTCGGTCTATCTGTATGATTCTGAAAGTGCCGCTTATACGCTGATGGCTTCAGAAGGGTTGAACCCATCTGCTGTCGGACAGGTGACTCTTTCTCATTCTGAAGGTCTTATCGGGCAGGTTGGGCTGCGTGAAGAGCCCATCAACCTCGAAGAGGCCGCTTCTCACCCGAAATATCACTATATCCCTGAAACCGGTGAAGAGCGTTTTACCTCTTTCCTGGGTGTTCCCATCATCCATCACCGTAATACGCTTGGCGTCCTGGTGGTTCAGCAGATTGAGCAGCGGCGTTTTGATGAACATGAAGAAGCTTTTCTGGTCACCATGTCCGCTCAATTGGCAGGGGTTATTGCCCATGCCCAGGCAACCGGCTCCATCAATAACGTCTCCACGCCTGCCCGGAAAAAACGAATTGCGCGATTTCAGGGGAGCGCAGGGGCCACTGGGGTAGCGATTGGTGATGCGGTTGTTATTACGCCTCCGGCTGATCTTGGTGCAGTGCCTGAGCGTCCCTGCAAGGATGTAGATCTGGAACTGGCACTGCTTGACAGTGCGCTGGCAGCGGTGCGCGAAGAAATGAAAGACACCGCTGAGCGACTTTCTGATCGTCTGCCTGCCGAGGAACAGGCGCTTTTTGATGTTTATCTGAGAATGCTGGATGACCGGGCTCTTGGGCAGGAGATAAGGGATCGGATCCGCGGCGGATCCTGGGCACAGGGTGCCCTGCGACAGGTGATCGAAGAGCATATCCGCAATTTCGAAATGATGGACGATCATTATCTCCGTGAACGGGCCACCGACGTAAGGGACCTGGGGCGAAGAGTGCTTTCTCATCTTCAGCAGGGGGAGCATGCACGGGTTGAATACCCGGATAATACCATTCTGATCAGTGAGGAGCTTTCTCCGGTTATGCTCGGTGAGGTTCCGCAGGAGTCGCTGGCAGGCCTGGTTTCCATGCAGGGTTCCAGTAACTCTCACGTCGCTATTCTTGCCCGTGCCCTGGGTGTGCCTACCGTTATGGGTGTGGTTGAGCTGCCTTTCCATAAGCTGTCCGGTAAAAAACTGATTGTGGATGGTAATCTCGGGCTGGTGTACTCATCTCCCGCCCAGGAGCTGCTGGACTATTACACCGAAGTGCTCGAAGAGGAGAATCAGTTCAGCAAGGGATTGGAAGCCATCAGGGATCTGCCGTGTGAGACCCCGGATAATTACCGTATTCCTCTCTGGGTCAACACAGGCCTGATGACCGATACCATTCGCTCACTGGATCGTGGGGCTGAAGGGGTTGGTCTTTATCGGACTGAAGTACCTTTTATGGTACGGGACCGCTTTCCCAGCGAATCAGAACAGGAAAAGATCTACCGACATCAGCTTGAAGCGTTTGCTCCCCGACCCGTTACCATGAGAACGCTGGATATTGGCGGGGATAAGTCCCTGAGCTATTTCCCCATAAAGGAAGATAACCCTTTCCTTGGCTGGCGGGGGATTCGGGTAACACTGGATCATCCGGAAATTTTTCTGGTGCAGGTCAGGGCCATGTTGAAAGCCAGTGTGGGTCTGGATAATCTCCGGATAATGTTGCCTATGGTATCCAGTGTTTTTGAAGTGGAGGAAGCGCAACATCTGATTCACCGGGCTTATGCAGAAGTTCTTGCTGAAGGCCTGCCGGTCTCCATGCCACCGGTTGGGGTGATGGTGGAAGTGCCCGCTGCGGTTTATATGGTCAAGGACCTTGCACAACGTGTCGACTTTCTTTCCATCGGGTCTAATGACCTTGTTCAATACCTGCTGGCCGTAGACCGTAACAATCCACGGGTCTCTGATCTTTATCACTCCTTTCACCCCGCTGTTCTGCATGCCTTACAGAAGGTAGCGGATGATGCCCATCAGGAAGGCAAGACCGTCAGCATCTGCGGTGAAATGGCCGGGGATCCTGCTGCAGCGGTACTGTTAATGGCCATGGGCTTCGATATGCTGTCGATGAGTGCCGTGAATCTGTTGAAAGTAAAATGGGTATTAAGACGCATCGGTATGGATCGTGCCAGGAAGATATTATCGGATTTAATGAAGCACGATAATGCCCAGGTTATTCGCAGTTCCCTGGAGCTGGCCCTTTGCAAGGAGGGAATAGGGAAAGTGCTTGGTATCAAGGGGCGGCGTTTCTAGTCTGCAGGAACCCCGAGCAACTCAACGATTACTGGCTTGGAGGCTAATTGTTGCTGTTTGAATTTATAAAATACTTTGACTTTTGTTATGGGGCTCTGCTGCGAGACAGTCAGTGGAACCATCCTTGAGTAATCCAGGCCATCATCACCGTTCCGTTTGCCCCTGATGGTTTTCTGCAGGTTGATATTCAACACATCACCTTTGGCCAAATAGATGCGAGCCTGATGCAGGATGGCATCTCCATGGGAGATATGGAAACGGAGCTTGCTGTATGACTCTTCAGTCTGGGGAAAAATGGTTAAGGTATTTTCACTGACCCTTGCTTTGGCTGAACCGACTTCTACCCAGCTATCTTTAGCTTGGGTAGAAATTGGCAGTGCTAACAAAGAAAGCAGTACTGCATGGCAAAAGCGGTTAAACATAGAGACCCCAGTTCAATCTGACAACTGCTCTGCACTATCTTAGCTGATTATGCTGCAGTTTGATTTTGAACTGACGGCGCTCACCGGCTACGCCACCTGGCAGGTAGCCCTGTTCAATCCACTGCAGCTGATGGTGTCGGTCGATCATCAATACGCTGGTATTTCGGGTACCATAGTCTTCACTGGCAATAAAACAGCTGGAAAGCCGTTTTTCCAGGTCTTTACTGACCCCGGTATCCGGTAATTGTTCATCTGGTGCTTGATAACTGTCATACATCAACTCAATAAGCTGTTTGCTACATGGAGGGATGGATTCCTGAATTGCCCTGGTCAAACCATTACGTGCTGTCACCAGCTTTGGCCATGGCGTGTCTAGCAGATGGTTACTCAAACCGTATATCCCGGGAGGAAGAGGAGAAATACCGGGGGCTTTTGTACGGTTGCTAAAGTAATAAAGGCCTGTTGAGTCCATAATCAGGAGATTGAATCCTGACCACTTGTCCCTCTGTTGTTGAAGTGCCTGTAAATAGTCAGATGCCGGCTGGGAGCCTGTGACAAAGTCAGAAACCAGCACACCCCTGGAATAGAAGCCTGCAATGCCCGGAACTTCCCGGTAGTTGGTAACGGCAGCAAAGCGGCCATTCTTGTTAATCGCCAACCAGCTGCCGCCAGCTTCGAGGTCCCGGCCACCAAATACATCGGGTGAGTCGTTCCAGAAGTCGGCCGCCTGTGTCGGGCGCCGATAAAATTCATCTCGATTGGCCGCCAGAATCAGTGGATACTGGCTATCAGGCTGCCATGAAAAAACAATAAGGCACATGTTGTTTAGTGTCTGGTAGCTTTATGAAGACCCACAAGAATAAACTATCATCCATTTCGCGAAAATCCACTTAACCAGAAAGCATGGGCGAATAATAATGAGCAGACTTAAAGCGGCGGTGGTTCAGGTTTGTTCGGGGCTGGTTGTTCCTGAAAATCTTGCTGACATTGAATGTCAGTTAATGGCTCATCGACATGAGAAAATAGATATTATTGTGCTGCCTGAATGTTTTGCCATGCTTGGAGGCCCTCAGGCTGAAGTGGCTTTGCAAGCTGATGAAATAAGGGAGTGGATGGCATCAATAGCCGGATCATTGGGTAGCTGGCTTATCGGTGGCTCAGTGCCTGTCCATGACGCCGTTGATGGGCGTAACCATGCCTCATGCTTTGTTTATAGCCCTGAAGGGGAGGAAATTACCCGTTACAACAAAATGCACCTGTTTGATGTAGAGGTATCTGACGGTAAAGGGCGTTATAGAGAATCGGATGATTTTATTCCCGGAGCAGGGCCGGGGCTGGTGGATATTGGTCGGGCAACGGTTGGCCTTTCAATTTGTTATGACCTTCGTTTTCCTGAGCTGTATCGCACACTGGTGGCGCAGGGAGCAAAAATATTAGCCGTACCCTCTGCCTTCACAAAAGTCACCGGTGAGGCGCATTGGGAAGTGCTGTTGAAAGCCAGGGCTATTGAAAACCAATGTTATGTGCTGGCAGCCAATCAGGCGGGCACACATCCTGATGGCCGCCAGACCTATGGTCACAGTATGATCATTTCACCCTGGGGGGATATTCTGGCTGAAGGCCCTGCTCAAGGGGCTGCGGTGATTATGGCTGAACTGGATCTGGATGAACTGGCGAAAGTACGTCAGCGAATGCCCTGCTTAAACCACCGTAGATTGTGAGTTGTTAAGGTCGCTGCCCGACTCCCGCCTCCCGCTTCCCGCAAAAGCACAAGCAGCCTGTCTTTTTCGGGCAGCGGGTGGCGGGAAGCGGGCAGCGCTTACTAAAATGTCAAAGTTATCAAATGACAGTCCCTTAATCAGTAGACGGCTTGTTAGCAATAATCGCCAGCGTCTCCATCAACCGCTCCTGGGCATTGCGTCGACGCTGACCCCGAACCGGCCGGTTTTTCTCATACTCACCGTCACTTTGCAGCTGCCAGCTGCGGGTGTTATCGGAGAGGTAGTAGTCCAATTCTTTTTTGATGCGGGCAGCAAGTTTTGGGTCCTCAATAGGGAAACAGGTCTCAATACGCATATCCAGGTTTCGGATCATGGCGTCAGCACTGGAACAATAGACCATGGCGTCATCGTCGCCATTTTCAAAATAGTAGACACGGGTGTGCTCAAGAAACCGTCCGACAATGGAACGTACACGGATATTTTCCGACAACCCTTCAATGCCGGGCCTCAGACAGCAAATACCCCGAACGATCAGGTCAATCTCAACACCGGCCTGGGAAGCCTTGAACAGCGCTTTGATCATATGAGACTCAGTGAGTGAGTTGATTTTGATGATGATCCGGGCCGGTTTTCCCTCTTTGGCATTGGTGGTTTCCTGGTTGATCAGATCAATCAGGCTCTTTTTCAGCGTGAAGGGCGCATGGAACAGCTTGCGAACACGAACCGCACGCCCCATACCCGTCAGCTGCTGGAAGATTTTATGAACGTCGTTGGTCAGTATTTTGTCACAGGTCAGCAGGCTGTAATCGGTATAGAGTCGGGCATTGCCAGCATGATAGTTACCCGTGCCAAGGTGAGCATAACGCTGAATATGGCGCCCTTCACGACGAACAATCAACATCATCTTGGCGTGGGTTTTATAGCCGACTACCCCGTATACGACGACGGCCCCAGCTTCCTGCAGGCGACGGGCCAGGGCCAGGTTTTCCTCTTCATCAAACCGGGCACGGATTTCTACCACAACCGTCACCTCTTTACCCTGTCTGGCAGCTTCTACCAGGGCATCTACCATTTCTGAGTGAGCGCCGGTGCGATACAGCGTCTGCCGAATGGCCAGAACATCGGGGTCCTTGGCGGCCTGACGGAGCATATCCACAACCGGAGTGAATGACTCAAAGGGGTGATGGAGCAGGATGTCCTGTTTGGCCACCAGATCCAGTACGTTATTGCTGTGCTTCCGTTTACTGTGCAGGCCTTTTGGATAGCCGGGGGTAAATGGCGGAAAGACCAGGTCCGGTTTGTTATTGGTGTCGCAGATGGACATCATGCGCGTCAGGTTTACCGGTCCTCTGACCTGGTAAACATCTTCATTGGTCAGGCCAAATTCATTGAGTAGAAAATCCACCAACGGTTGTGGGCAGTTGTCGGCCACCTCCAGTCGCACGGCTTTACCGTAGCGACGGGAGAGCAGTTCACCCTGCAGTGCCTTGGCCAGGTCTTCAACCTCATCTTCAAGGTCCAGGTCACTGTTACGGGTCAGCCGGAACTGATAACAGCCTTTGATATCCATGCCGGGGAACAGGTCGCTGACATGGCGATGGATAATCGAAGAGAGAAATACATAATCATTCTCCCGGCCATCACAGATATCGTC
>NZ_JAHHPP010000202.1 GCF_024606265.1 Endozoicomonas sp. SESOKO1 | reverse complement strand
TTTCAGAGTATTACTAATTGAATAACCCTGTTGTATTGATGGTAGGAAGGTTAAGTTAACCTGTCATTAAACTGTGGAAAAAACAGACTTTATCCACAGCAGGATATTATAAAAAGGTTATTCCCTGTGTTGTTAATAGTTTGTCTGTGTATATGTCCACATTTCCATAATCCCCAAAAACTTTGCCTGACAGCCCTTTGTTATCGGATGTTCAGAGGAATTGGTGTTTTTATAGCTCTTCAATTTATCCACAGGGGAATAAAGCGGTTGCGAATACGGTGGATATAAGTACAATTCGCAAACGATAATAATTCTTGTTTACGAGCGACCATGAAAAAACTTCTTTCTATTACTTCCGCTATTGTGATGTCGTGTTCTCTTTTATTCGCTCAGGCTGTATTCGCTCAGGCTGCTGAAGAGGTTAATGTCTACTCATATCGCCAACCTTTTCTGATTGAGCCCATGCTGAAAGACTTTGAAGAGGAAACTGGCGTTAAGGTCAACGTGGTGTTCGCCAAGAAAGGTCTGGAAGAGCGTATTGAGCGGGAAGGCAAATTCAGCCCGGCAGATGTCGTACTGACCTCTGACATGATCAGTCTTTTTGACCTGGTTGATCGCCAACTGGTGCAGCCCGTCAACAGTAAAACCATTGACGACAACATCCCTGCTCACTTAAGGGACCCGGATAACCAGTGGTACTCATTGACCATGCGGGTTCGTAATATCTACAGTTCCAAACGCAGCGACAAACCCGTCGATATCAACTACGAAGACCTGGCCAGCAGCCAGTTCAAAGGCAAGATCTGTACCCGCAGTGGCAAGCACCCCTACAACATTGGTCTGGTCGCCTCCATGATTGCCCATAATGGAGAAGCTGAAACCAGACAGTGGCTGGAGGGAGTCAAGGCAAACCTGGCCCGTCGTCCCCAGGGTAATGACCGGGCCCAGATAAAAGCGATCAGGGAGGGGGTTTGTGATGTCTCTCTGGGCAACAGCTATTACTATGGCAAGATGATGGAGAATGAGGATCAGAAAGCCTGGGCGGATGCGGTTTATCTTAACTTCCCTAACCAGAAGAATGTCGGTTCCCATATCAACATCAGTGGCATGGTAATGGCAAAGTATGCACCGAACAAAGATAACGCCCTCAAGCTGATGGAGTACCTGGCCAGCGAAAAGGCTCAGTCCATCTATGCCCGGGACAATATGGAATACCCGGTCAACCCGAAAGTTCCTGTGTCTGACACCGTGGCGGCATGGGGAGAATTCAAGGCTGATCCGCTGCCCATTGCCGACATTGCAGCGAACCGTACCAGGGCTCAGCGTCTGCTGGATGAAGTCAAATTTGATCTCTAGATCTTTTCATTAGTGCATGAAACACAACTTACCAATCTACTGGAGGGCTGGCAGCTGGCTGCTGGCCCTTTTGCTGTTTGCTCCTGTTATCGCCCTGGTTATCGAGGCGCTCGCCCCTGCCGACGAGTTATTTGACCATCTGTGGAATACCGTCCTAACCACCTACATCGTAAACAGTGTGCTTCTTATTCTCGGCGTAGGGGGGCTTGGGGCCGTTCTGGCTATACCAGCCGCCTGGGTGATGGCCAATGCCCGAATTCCGGGCAGAGATCAGCTCCAATGGTTACTGGTATTACCACTGGCCATGCCATCCTACGTTATTGCCTATATCTATACCGACCTGCTGGAATTTGCCGGGCCAGTGCAACGTTTTCTCAGGGCGCTCACAGGGTGGACGTCAGCAGCAGACTATACCTTCCCGGAAATACGCAGCCTGGGTGGTGCTGTTATTGTGCTTGCCCTGGTGCTTTATCCCTATCTGTACCTGCTGGCAAGAACCGCGTTTCTTGAACAGTCGAAAAGCCAGACCCTGGCCAGCCGACTGTTGGGTTGCTCAGTGCTGCACAGTTTTTTCCGGGTAACCCTGCCCATGGCGCGTCCCGCCATCATTACCGGTCTGGCCCTTATGGGTATGGAAGCCCTGGGTGATTTTGCCACGGTAAGCTATTTTTCCGTGCCCACATTAACCACGGCGGTATACGACACCTGGCTGGGTTATGGCAGCCTGAATGCGGCGGCAAAAATATCGGCCATGATGTTGCTGGTGGTCATGTTGTTGATCAGCACGGAAAAATACAGCCGTCGACAACAGCAGCTCTATCAGAAAAATACCGGGCAGGAGCAGCGGGCATTGATCGCACTTTCCGGCTGGTCAAAATGGCTGGCTATGGGTTGGTGCTGGCTGCTGGTCACCCTGGGCTTCTTGCTGCCATCCCTGGTGCTGGTGGAGTACCTGATTGCCTATTTCGATGATTCATGGAGCAGTGCGCTGTTTGAATACGGTGTTAACAGCCTGGTGGTTTCCGGTTCCGCCGCCGCTGTTGCCTGCTTTATTGCCCTGTTTCTTGCTGTTTATCAGCGTTTACAGCGCACCGGTTTTTCCCGAATCCCTGCGCGTCTGGCCTCCACCGGTTATGCCCTGCCGGGCAATGTTCTGGCCATTGGGGTGCTTATCCCCCTGACACTCTCTGATCACTTGATCAACGAACTGCTGATTTATTGGAACCAGCCTCCAATAGGGCTTATTTTCAGTGGCTCGGTCATCACCCTGATTTTTGCTTACGTAGTGCGCTTCTCTGCGGTTGCTGTTGGCAGCGTTGAGTCCAGTCTTGGACGGGTTTCGCCGTCACTGGATATGGCCAGTCGAACACTGGGGTGTAACCCCCGGGAAATGGTCAGGCGTGTTCACCTGCCCTTAATCCGCAAAGGCATGCTGGCAGGGCTTTTGCTGGTATTTATTGAGAGCATGAAAGAGCTGCCTGCAACGTTGCTACTGCGGCCCTTCAATTTTGAAACACTGGCCACCCGGGTCTTCCAATACGTCTCTGATGAGCAGCTGGAATATGCAGCTCCTGCCGCATTGGTACTGGTTCTGGTGGGATTGGTTCCCCTAATTATGCTTAATCGCTCTCTGGAAAGGCAGGAACAGCAATGAATGCCCTGAACATCACTGAACTTGCCTGTGCTTACAGCTCAACCAGAACAAGCAGGGACATTGCCAATAACCTTGTCCTGTCAGGATTAAACCTGTCCATAGAAGATGGTGAAATTGTCTGCCTTCTGGGCCGCAGTGGCTGTGGTAAGTCAACGTTATTAAAAGCGATTGCCGGTTTGATTCAGCCGGTATCCGGCACCATTGCCCTGCATGGTAAAGAAGTCAGCTCAGCAGCCCGGGTATCACCGCCAGAACAACGGGGCATCGGTATGATCTTTCAGGATTATGCCCTGTTTCCCCACCTGACAGTTTTTGACAACATCGCCTTCGGCCTGAAAAAACAGCCCTCCGAACAGATCAGGCAACGGGTTCAGGAGATGCTTCAGCTGGTGAACCTTTATGGTCTTGACCAGCGCTATCCACACGAACTGTCCGGAGGACAGCAGCAGCGGGTCGCCATCGCCAGGGCACTGGCCAACGAGCCTGCCATTCTGTTGCTGGATGAGCCATTTTCCAATATCGACAGCCAGGTTCGTCAGCATCTGGTCAGGGAAATACGGGATATCCTCAAGCAGCAAAAAGTTGCTGGACTGTTTGTTACTCACAGCCGTGAGGAAGGTTTTGCTTTTGCCGATACCATCGCGGTCATGGGGCAGGGCAGAATTATGCAACAGGGAACCGCCTTCGATATCTATCACCACCCTGATAACCGTTTTATTGCCGACTTCATGGGCGCCGGAAATGTTCTGCCGGCCACCATTGAAGATGAGTTTCATGTGCGCACCCCATTGGGCGTTGTGGCATCCACACAACCAATCCCCATGGCAAAAGCAGGGAACAAGGCCAATCTTGAGTTGTTTATCCGACCACAGATGGTGACAGTTGCGGCTGTGGATAAATCGGCTGACTCACTGTCTGGTACTTGTCCACAGGCCACCATCACCCGGCAGCAGTTTATGGGAAAAAGTATACGCAGCGAAATTCATCTGGACTGTTGCCAGGGGAGTTATCAGCTGGTGGCCGAGCATGCAAATCCGGTCGCCGGGAATGCGACCGTTCAACTGAACATTATTCCTCACGATCTGGTGCTGTTTGATGCCAATGGCCTGAACGCTCGTCAGAAAAAAGTGGTTTGAACGATTGGTATTTTTTACAGGATCAATCAACGAATTTTCTTCTTTTTCGTGGGAGGTGGGCAGGAAGCCAGCCGCTCATCGGTCTGGCTGAGTTCAACCGATCGCGTTTTCTATTGGGTATCACCATCCACCGCTTCTCTTCGGGTTTGTTCAGCCGCCACACCCTTATGGTCTGGTCAATAGAACAGGAAGCCAGCCCCCCATCAGGCAATGCCGTGACGGATAATACACAAGCGGTATGCCCCTTCAGAATTGCCACACATTGCTGACCGTCGGGCTTGCTCAGATCCCACACTCTTACGGTCAGGTCATGAGGACCCGAGCAGGAAGCCAGACGCCCATCGGGCAATTGCGTGACTGATAACACTATGCTGGTATGCCCATTCAGTGTCACCACGCATTGCTGGCCGTCGGGCTTGCCCAGATCCCATATCTTTACGGTCTGGTCATGAGAGCAGGAAGCCAGCCGCCCATCGGCCAATACCGTGACTGATATCACCCAGTCATCATGCCCTCTCAGCGTCGCCACGCATTGCTGGCCGTCGGGCTTGCCCAGATCCCACAGCTTTACGGTCCAGTCATCAGAACAGGAAGCCAGCCGCCCATCGGCCAATACCGTGACTGACATCACCCAGCCGGTATGCCCATACAGCGTCGCCACGCATTGCTGGCCGTCGGGCTTGCCCAGATCCCACACCTTAACGGTCTCGTCTTGAGAGCAGGAAACCAGCCGCCCATCGGGCAATACCGTGACTGACGCCACCCAGTCGGTATGCCCATACAGCGTCGCCACGCATTGCTGGCCGCCGGGCTTGCTTAGATCCCACACCTTTATAGTCCCGTCATCAGAACAGGAAGCCAGCCGTCCATCAGACAATAACGTGACTGAGTTCACCTTCCGGGTATGCCCATTCAGCGTCACCACGCATTTCCGCCGACCAGACCTGCTCAGATCCCACAACTTCACGGTCCGGTCAAAAGAACAGGAAGCCAGCAAACCATTGGTTAATGCCGTAACTGAGCTCACACTCCCGTTATGCCCTCTCAGAACGGCCACACAGGTTCTCCAGGCTTTGCTTCCCAGGGAAGCAAAGTATTGATTGCTCAGGTATCGAAAGTAAGTAAGCCGTAATAAAGGGTCATGAATTTTATTGCCTGGAACAGCGGGTATATCCCTGTTTTCAATTGTTTTTCTATATGCTGCAGAAGCGGGGCCATAATATTGAATGGCCAGTTTTTTCAGTTTTTGTTCTGTGTTGAACAGTGTCATTAAACGCTTATTTGTTAAAGCCAGGCTTCTGACATCAACGAAAGACAGGCCGTTAGCAATTTTAACCAGGAGTTCATTTGGCAATACCATTAAAGACAACACCTGTTCCGGAAAAACAACCGAAACCCGCTCCATCGTTTTTTCTCCTGTCGGCTGATCAGGTGGGCTTGTTCCCGGGTATTGGCGAACGGAATTAGTTGCATTATCAGTGATTTTATTTGTCATACCGTCTCTGACCAAAAGAAGAAACATAGCACCACGTCCAAGCATAGTGAATGTCAGGTTAAGGATTTCGAAAATACGATAGGTATTCCGTCATTTGGGCAGTGAAGACGGGGTTTGAAGTCCTGAAGGTAATTTCAAATATGACATATCTGGACTAACTTATTATTCAAATTATTTT
>NZ_JAHHPP010000201.1 GCF_024606265.1 Endozoicomonas sp. SESOKO1 | reverse complement strand
GAAAATGCCTGAGGTGATATGCCTCGTTCAGAGCAATTACGAAAGCTGCCTGAAGCTGTATTTATTTGGGCAGAGTACGGGGGAATATCCATTTAGCTGTTGAATTAATGAATTCCAGAATATGACCACTTCTTGTTATAAAAGTTCATCCGGTTTTCCTGTTGAATTGGCTGACAGGAGACATTGTTCTCTCGCCATTGAAGCTGTCTTTGAAACGTCTTTCTGGCGGTTCCTTTCAATCTCTGCGAAATCGCGATTATTCAGGTAGTGCCGCCTATTGTACTCTCTGCGGCGCTCTACGAAATCAGGGGCATTCTGGTAGCGCACCCTTGCGCGCTCCCTTTCACGCTGTGCGTAAGCGGGATTTTGGCGAAGTTTCCTTTGGTACTCCCTTTTTTGTTCCTTTATGCGCTTTGCCAAATCAGGGTCATTCTGGGAGCGCTCCCTTAATCGTTCCCTTTCGCGTATCCTCAGGCGCTCTACGTAGACGGGATTCTGGCGGCGTTTTCTTTGGCGTTCCCTATGGCGCTCCACGTAAGCGGGGTCTTTGCGAAGCTCCCTTTGGCGCTCCCTTTCGCGTATCCTTTGGCGCTCTGCGTAAGCGGGGTTCTGGCGAAGTTTCCTGTTGCGCTCCCTTTTACGCTCTGCGTAAGCGGGATTTTTGCTAAGCTCTCTTCGGCATTTCCCCTGACGTTCCCTCCTGCACTCAGCTATTGAAGAGTTATTATCAACAAATTTTTCTGCCTGGGGCGTTGCCTTATCACTTGTCGTTTGGCTCAGGCTCAGCGGGTTAACGACAGCAACTGGTCGTAATTTTTGTGGGGCAGTGGGTACTGACTGATAATCCCGGCTCGAATCACTTGCTGGTGTTGGCTCAACCCCGGACTCGTTACCCGATGTCCATACCTGCTGGACAAAGGGGAAGCCTGAAACTAATGGCCACCTGTCATTAACAGGTTCGTTATCAAAATTACAGGGTACATATTCATCAAGAACTGATTGTGGTATGTCAGGAAGATTCGTTTTGAAAAGAAATGCTGGATCAGCAAGTATCAGTGATTCAATGTTATATTCATCCAGTGAATTGAAAGAGTCAGCGTTGTTTTGGTTTATGATTGATTGACTATGATAAACCGGATGTTGAGTGTCCAGCACCTGAACAGATATGCCCTGATACATCGGTTGTTGTTCGGTGATACAGCATCGATACGTCTGTTTTATTAAATCTGAATATCCGGAATCGAGGTCCGAATTAGCAAGGCTGAGTGATGGTAAGTTATTGGAGAGATTCATTGAATTGGCGAATTATTGAATTCAATTTCCTAAGACCACTATTTCTGATAAAAGTTCCTCCCATACACAACACAATTACGATGCTTTCTCTGGTGCTGCATTTGCCGCTCCCTCCGGTGCTCTCTCTTACGCCTGGCGACATCTGGATTTTCCTGGTAGCGCTTATTTTGGTACGCTCTTCGCTGCTCCAGGTAATCGGGATCTTTGCGAAGCTTCCTTTGGCGCTGTCTCTGGCGCTCTCTTTCGCGCTCTGCGTAAGCCTGATCATTGTAGTAACGCTTCTTCCGTCGTTCGTAATAGCTTTCTATCTTGTGCTCAACTGCGGAAGAGTTATCCTCAGCAATGTCGTCTCCCGGGAGCGTTTGGTTATTACTTGTAGCCTGGTTCGGGTTTGGCGGGTTAACGACCGCAACTGGTCGTAATTCTTGTTCAAAAACAGATTGTGATATATCAGAAATATCAATCCCGAAAGGGAAAGCCTGATCGGCAGGTGTCAGAGGCTCAATATTATATTCATGCAATAAATCAAAAGAGTCGATGTTATTTTCATTTATATCATTTTTTCTAATCCGCTTTGCCTGGGCTATGTTTTGTTCAGTCGTCCCGGCCTTCTGATCCCAGCTGTGTTTTAAGTTCTGTAAAACCTTTAATGACTTGCTCTAGCTGCTGTTCGGCAGAGTTGCGCATATCACAGACTGAGTCATCCACTTTCCAGTTACTTTCTGATTTTTCCAGCAGTGCCCGATAAACAGCGTTTTTTGTTTTTTTCTCCTGATTGCCTGCGATATCACTGGTTTGCCCATCAGCGACATCTTTTGTTTTGAGCATTTGAAAAAGCTGCTTTCTTGTTGCTAAAAGATCAGACATATCCGGCACCGGTTGTAGATCTTCCAGGTACTGCTTAATCTCGTTCATTTCTTCAATGATAAAAGCTACCCGTTGTTGAAGGTGATACATGTGCAGGTCACTTTCTCCATTGACCGGATCAACCATCATGTCCTGGGTCAGTTGATGGGCGGCATCCCTGGCCCGATTAAGGGCTGACTCGTACAGGGATGCACTGGCGAATGCACGTTTGATCAGGGCTTGAACCTGCTCTGGGTCCGATAATCTTGTCAGGAAATCAATGCTACTTATGCTGACTGGCTGATTCGGGTCTCTATCGTAAAGCCATTTAGCGTCATACTGTCCTGCTCGTTGAGCTGCCTCCTCAAGGGCATCGGCGCAGAAGGTTTTCATTTTGTCGAATCGCCGGACAAAGAGTGCGGCCCGGTTAAATTTATCTGTACACTGATTGCACAGGGTGTAGGCAATATCCCCAAAAACCCAAACTGCCAGTACTTGTGATCGTCGAATCTCAGGAAATTCACAGTTGATTGTTTTTAGTTCATCTGGATAGTTTTTACCGTACTCAAGCTTTTTGCCAAACAGTTGCAGTCGCTTACTCATGTCTTTAATCAGCTTTGCATGATCTGATTCTGGCTCTTCGATCTCCTGTGGTTCATGTTTTACCCTGGTGATTTCCCCTTGAAGCTGATTTTTTCTTTTTTCCCTTGTTGCCTGTTTCTGTTTTGAATGCTCCCTTTTTTCCTTGTTTGCCCGTAATATGTCGTGGTTATTTTTTTTCTCACTTTCAATTTCATTCACGTAATCCTGACGTGCTTTCTCAATTTCAGTCAATCGATGTTTACAGGCTTTATGCAGTGTTTTAATACAATCTCCCAGATTCTGTGACTCAGCATGAACGAGGTTGGGTTTTAAAATGAGCTTTTGATGAATATTATTCAATATTGAACAACAGTCATAAAGTTGTCGGACAAATTGATCATGGGTCGATATATCATTCGGGTAATTGTTTGTCAGTGTCTTTAATAAATTATTAGTGATCTCTGAAGTAACTCTGGCGAATCGAATAGTGAATATTGGTTTGCTGTCAGCCAGTGCTGTTAAAAACATCCCATGATCAGATAGTGTTTTAAAGAGGCTCATGGTGGTGTTTAAGAGCTCTGGGTGCTGTAGTGACTTTACCAGAATTGTCAGGATGGTATTTTTCAGCCGTACCAAAGAGTGATGCCAGAGTTTTTTGATGTTGCCGGTCACTTGTGCTTCCTGCAGTGACAGTAAACGCTGGAGTGGGCCGCATTGCAACAGGAGGCACAATGACTCCGTAACTGTTATGTATTCATCAGGAAATTCCGAAGAGCAGTCGGATAGTGCTTTAATGCTATCAAGAAGACTATCCAGTGAGATGGCGAGGATCTCGGTAATATCCGGTGTATCCTCCTCACCTAATTTAATCATTTTATAAACAAGATCACAGCTGAATTGTACGTGCCACAGTATGCACTGTCTGGAAAAAGTTTCTGGCAGGTTAACAGGCGTATTTCCATTTACGCGCTGGTTCAGCTTGATGGTCAGGATTTTTGCCAATGCAGAGATTGTCTTTACCGTCTCTATCAGTTGACTGTCATTGGCTTCGTCAATGGCTTTTTCTTCTTCTTCACTGAACTCAAAATAATTTCCTTTATGTATTATTGACTGCTGATTGAATAAACGTGAACGACAGTAAATTGTTTCTACGGGCCTGATGAATGGGGCTTCCAGGGTGAAAATTTTCTGATCGAAATAGGGGTAATAATGCATAATGCTAAAGTCCAGATTCCATAGGTCATCTGTCGCAAACCTTTCTACGCATTCTCTTGCCTCTTTGGTTTTGGCCCTTTCTTTCATCGTGCTGATCTCTTCAGCAGAAGCCTTATAAGATGCCAAATGAGCGGCCAGACTTTTTCTTATTTTCTCCCTCTCTGTGAATTTAACCGGGTCTAATGAGGCTGCTGCCTGGCTTAGTTGAACACTACGAGGGTGAATGCTGGCCTGGGTTGTTGGCTTGCTCAAAAGAATATCAGCAGACGGTAGCTTTCTTAATTTATTCAGAGGAGGCAGTTTCACCATGCTGTTACTTTCCTTGAGCCGGTTTTGCAATATCCTGTGCTGTTTTTTTAACTCACTTCTTGAAAGCTTTATCCTGCTACCTTTTTCATCAAAACTATCACAGGTGCGAATTTTCTGATGAAAATCGAAGCAGTCGAAGTAAAGCAGTTTGAGTGCATGGGGCGTCTTTCTGGCAGCCCCCGGGTGCCTGAGTTGAAGTACTTGTTGTACTGAAATAGACGTCCCGGGACTGTCTGTCATATCTGCCATATCTGCAATATCTGCAATAAAAGCTAAGGCAGGCGATGGTGATAATCCACCATAAGCCCCGTTTGCTTTCGGATATTGAACTGGTAAATACTGAACAGCCTGTTGTTTTTCTTCAGTATGATGTGCTGTATTTTCCGGGCATTGGACGTCTTTCGGAATAAACTCAGTTGCTTCTGGATCAAGATTGATCTTTTTCGCTATTACTTTTTCTGTATCTGATTTCGCTATGGTTGTGGCAGGCTTGACAGCCTTGTGTCCAAATCCCGGGTGTAGAGTCTCCTCATGAGAAATGAACTCAACCGGGCAGCAAGGTGGCCAACACGGTAGGTGATCAACAGGCATTGGTACGCAAGGGTTATAAGGATCGAAGTCATTGGGAGGGGCAGGTTGATTTCCGGAACATACAGTAGCAACCGCCAGGCCGGTCATTTGGGCTGTCGCCAGAAACTGGCCGGGAACGGTTGAAACGGGTACGATGCCCCTCGAGGAAATATCTGTATTGAGGAAAGGATGAGGGTTGGTGCAGCTGGCTATCAATGGGCTGCCATTTAACGGGACCGGGTTGTGCCCACAGCCTCTTTTGGCATGAGGAGCAACAGGCAGCTTTTGGGGTTCTCTTTCTGGATGGTGTACCTTTTGAATAAGACTTGTAGGCGGGAATGGCATTCTAATGGCTCTCTCAATGAATTTAGAATTAATATGTCCTCATTTTTTTAAATTGCATTATAGGAAGTTTTTCATTTTTGATGCAGCCGGGTTAAGTAAATCATCCTGGAATTTCCAGTTTATGCAGTCTGACCACCCGATAAAAATTGATATTGATAAACATGGAATTAACTGTTTGTCTGGAGAACCGGATGATAAATAACGAGGCACACTCATGAAAGTAGCTATCATTGGGGCCGGACTTTCCGGGATAAAGGCCGCAAGTCTGCTGGCGGATTCAGGGCATGAGGTCACTGTTTTTGAAAAAAGTCGCGGCTTGGGTGGACGATTGGCCAATCGACGGGAAGCCTGGGGTAAGCTTGATATTGGTGCCCAGTACTTTACCGCCAGGGACCCCGGGTTTCAGAAACAGGTAGAGTCCTGGCTGCAAGCGTCTGTAGTAAAGATATGGGAATTCTCACCTTATTGTGTAAAACAGGGAAAATTAACACCTTCTCCGGATGAAACGGTGCGTTATATCGGTTCCCCGTTAATGAATCAGCTGGTTTATTCTCTGGGAACCAACGTTGCCGTTAACTGCCAATGCAAAATCTCGAAGATAGAAAAGAGCCGGAAAGGATGGCGGCTGTTTTCTGCCGATGGTGAGCTTTTTTACGGTTTTGATTGGTTGATTGTCAGCAGTCCTGCCGAGCAAAGCCGTACTTTGCTTGACCGCTGTTCTGACGTGATGGCCGTTGTGCCCGTAACCGTCCATCGACCCTGCTGGGCAGCAGGCCTTGCTACCCGGGGGAAAATTCCAGAGGAAGTGCAGGGCATCTTTGGTGATGAAACGGTCCGCTGGGCTTCACGGTTATCCAGCCGACCCGGTTTTATTAAATCGCCGGATGTCGACGATGTCTGGATGTTGCATTTCTCACCTGAATGGTCTGAACAACAGGGGAGAGAAACAGCAATGGACATTGGCCAGACCGGTTTGCAGTGGCTTCAGGCGTTGATGGATACCGAACTTGAGAAAAGTGCTACCTATCGACATTACTGGCGCTATGCCAATATGAAGCCGGTAACCTTTGATAAACCTTATCTTATGGATGAACATCAGCGGCTTGCTGTTATTGGTGCCTGGTGTGCGGGTGGCAGGGTTGAGGGAGCCTGGTTATCAGCACAGGAGTGTATACAGGATCTCCCGGGTTAACAGTTATCATGGTTGCACTGCCGGTTTGTGATTTACCCATCATCAGGCATGCTGAAATATTCCCTATGGAATCAATAGGGGGGGATCTGTTGGTGGAACACGGAACAGCCTCCTGGTATATCCGGAACCTCTACCTACTCATTTCACCCACTAAAATCTTTTTTTCTTCTTTATTTATGTAGCATCAGGGATGGGATCATTAAACTCCACCAACCATTCAATGCATTTTTGTATCCCGGGTCTTTGGGATAATTCCCTATCATTTAACAGTTTTTTAAAGACAGTACTAATAGCTTGGTCACTCTCTTCATTTTTTTTGTCAGCAAAATTTAAAATTCGTTTAAATCGTAAATGATAATGTCCTTGATCAAAGTATGACATGCTGGGTGGACAGTCAGTTAATGTTTTCCAGAGGTAATGTTCCAGCATTACAGGGTCAAGAACAGCCTGATATTTTTTGTTCAAGGTTTGTGTCCATTGATCTTGATTTGGATGCTCATTCATGGCCTGCGTTAATGCTTTGTTGACCAGTTGCTGGCTCCAGATTCCAGCTTCCAGACATTTGGAAAGTAAGCATTTGATTTTAAAATAGTCACCATGATTTTCTTCCGTTACAACTCTCATCAAGGCTGCCATCAGGACTTGTTTTGTTGCTTCATCGTCTGCTCTCAGTTCAAAGAGGTGATCGATGGTCTTGACCAGATCATAACCCTCAGCGCCTTCCAGTTGATTTTTAAAGAATTGGGAATCCAAAAAGGCACCATACTTTTTCTTCAGTTCCATTTGCCATACAGTATCACCAGCTAAGACAGCCAGCCTTAGGGATTTCTTAATCTCATCCTGATCCAGAATCTTTCCATCCAATAATGCACAAATAGCACTTTTCGTTTTGGAATAGGCAGGTCTGGAAAATGCCCTTTCATTCAAGGCTTTCATTGCCTCAAGCCCTGCCTTCTGAAAACATTCGTTGCCAGCAATCCTGGATAATTGACTGACACCGTAATGTGGATTAACTTGCATCAGTGCCTGTTTCAATATTTCATGTTTGATGTGAAAACTATGTTTTTTTTGAATTTTTTCTGCGTTATGAAAATTGTTTGTCCTGATGTAATACTCAAAACCTTTTTGAATTACTTCTCTATCCGATATTAAATTTTCAAGTAAGAAATCAATAATGACGTCTTTACAGTCCCCTGTTTTATCCAGAATGCTGTTGAAGAAATTGTTGATCACTTCTTTGGTGGCTTCATCATCAGATCTCAATAGTAGTGCCATTTTGATTTTATTGGTTGCATTAGTATGGATGGTCTCCTGAAAAACATTGTATCTGGATGTTAGCAATGCTTTATTAAGAATTGTTTCTAATTGCTCCGCACTTAGCGTGATGCCATAACGATTTTTCATTTGATGCAGGGCAGGAAAATTACTGACGACAGAATATACATCAGAATCATAGACGAAGACTGCCTTATCAAAAAGTTCCTGTATTAATTGAATGTCACAATGATTGTACGAAGCAGAATGTTCTGAAAGAGGAAGGGGCAGGTTGGGATCAGGATCAGGTTTATGCCTTTCTAAGTGCGATGTAAAATTAAGAGAACATGGTAATTGGATAAAATCGTGATCTCGTTTAGCTTTAACGTCGACTTTACACAGTGGACAGGTTATCGGATCATCAATAATGCTTATATCACGTTGAGCTAACTCCCTGGAGTGAGAAGACCAATGATCAAAGCAGCCTTTATGGATTAAATGCTTGCATTCAGGGAAGCCAACAATGCTCCATGCAGGATTTCTATTTCTGGTGTTGGAATAGTCAAACCGGTTAAGACAAGTAGAACAAGATCCTTCGTAAACTCTTTGGCTGAAATCATGAGAGTAGGATGTAAGCATTTCAGACACCTTTAATAAAGTACTTAAGTGATTCGGTTAAATTCTTTTTGGAATTAGGTAAGCATTTTTCTATAAAAACCACCGTCCTTCCAACAAACTGATATATCCTGTTGATGCCGGGCTGAAGCAGGATATTTAAGTAGAGGGAATTAATCTTATTTACGATATACTCCCGCCGTGATCAAAGAAGGTTTACGTTAATTAACAACTGAAAAGAAAAGCTGTTTACAAACATTCTGAAACAGTTGGTTAATTACTTGGCTATAGTAAGCTGCGCGTTTCTCGAACAGCTTACTGACAGTTGAGACAAATTTTTCAATAACAAGTTCAATTTTTGTTCTGAATAGCAACGCAGTCACTGGCAAGTGCTGCCCATTCGCGGTCGTGATAAAAATAGATGAGATGAATGATCTGAAAATCGGGCAGTAATACCAGCCCTTTTTTAACAATCCTGTTTATATAATTTACCCATCAGCCGGTATGGAGACCTTCACACCCAGTCCGGGCATGCAATCACTCAGCGTAATGGAACCATGATGCAGGCCAGCTACGGCTTTAGCCAGCGAGAGTCCCAGCCCCAGGCCCCCATCGGTACGACTTTTATCAACACGATACAGGCGCTCAAATACCCGTTCTTTCTCACCATCAGGAATGCCCGGGCCATTATCTTCAACGGTCAGCCAGGCAATGCCAGCGGGGTTGTCAAGGCCGCAGCCCAGAGTAATTTTGCTGCCTGCCGGGCAGTAACGCAGGGCGTTTTCAATCAGGTTTGCCACTTGCTGAATCAATAGCTCCCGGTCTCCCTGGATGATAATCGGGGCCGCTTCTTTAACAACATACAGCGCCATTTGGGCGTCTTCCGCGACGTCCTGGTAAATCTCTGCCACGGTGTCTACGACCTGAACCAGATCTATACGGGTAAAACGGCTTCTGCGGGCGCCAGACTCAATCTGGGTGATTCGCAGCAATGCATCAAAAATGGAGGTCAGTCGTTGTGAGTCCTCAAGGGCATGATCCAGTTGCCTGAAAAAATCGTCCCCCTGATTGGTGTGAGAGTGTTCTGTTTCATCCCTAAGTGTCAGCAGGTTATGACGCAAGCGGGTAATGGGGGTTTTCAGCTCATGGGCAATATTTGCTGAAATATCCCTCATGGCAGCAATGGAACTTTCCAGCCGTGACAGCATTTCATCAATGGAAACCGATATCCGGGCAAGATCATTGCAGGTGTGCGTTTCACCGGTGCGTGCGGATAAATTGCCTTCCGCAGCGGCAGTTAATACAGCCTCGATCCGTGAAATCCGCTTCTGACTGTGCCGACTTAATGCCACCACAATCACGGTGGTGAAGATTGAAACCAGTATGCCTGCCAGAACAAAACCTGACGTCAGAACGGCCAGAATTTCATCATCTTCAATAGGGTCATCATCAATATCACTGAAGTCCCTGTTTTGCTCCCTCACCAGTTCTCTGGACTCTTTGACAATTTCGCGGTTTTGTTTGCCAAGTTCGTAATCCACATACAAAAAGGTGACAGAAGCCATCAGGAGCAGGCTGATGATCGAGACTACGCCAAACAGTAAGCCCTGTTGAATGGCCGAACTTTTGAGCCATACCGGGAGCAGATCAGGCAGGCGTTTTACCAGTGGCGATAAACGCCGTTGTAGTTCGCGGAAATCGGGAAACGGCAATTTCATGAACTCATACCTGTGGTTGCTTTATGCTCCAGTTTGTAGCCCGCACCCCGGACGGTCTGAATCAGAGTGTCACCAAACGGTTTTTCCAGCTTGTTTCGCAAACGGCTGATGTGGGTTTCTACAACGCTGGTCTGCGGGTCAAAGTGAATATCCCAGACATGTTCAAGTAGCATGGTGCGGGTAATCACCCGTCCCGGATGGCGCAGGAAGAGTTCAAGAATACGAAACTCTTTGGGTTGCAGATCCAGAGCCTGCCCCTGACGCATGGCAGAGTGTTCAAACAGGTTGATGACCACATCACCATAAGCCAGTTCAGGCTTTGTTTCGGTAGATTTGAGAATCTGACGCCTGGACAGTGCCGTGATCCGCGCCAGTAATTCGGAAAATGCAAAAGGCTTGGTCAGGTAGTCATCCCCTCCAGCTTCAAGCCCTTCAACACGGTCATCGACGCCGCCCAGTGAGGTAAGGAACAGGATGGGTGTTGCCACCCGAGCCGCCCGAAGCGCCTTTACCAGCGACAGTCCATCCAGTCCGGGGAGCATTCGGTCAATAACCGCAACCTCATAGTGTTCTGTCATGCACAGTGTCAGGGCGTGCCTGCCATTATCCACCAGCTCAACCTGATGGCCAGCCTCACGAAGCCCTTTTTCAATAAAATGGCTGAGGCTTACATCGTCCTCTACCAGTAGTACCCGCATGATACAGCTCTCATTACTATCGCTGCGGCTCAGGCCGCAACGATGGGGTTGTTGTTGGGATTCTGGTCATTGGCTGGCTCAGTGGCATCATTTTCCCGGTTTTTATGGTGTTGCCACTTGGCAATGATTACCGCTGCCACACCTGCTAATAAGCAGGCACCCAGTGTTACCAGCCCCATGATAAAAAACAGGGAGAACGATACCACGCCGGTCACTTCCTTGAGACCATTTTTGCGTATTTTCATGGCTGTCGATTGAACGCGGGACCACAGAGTGGATTTATTGTCTGATGAGTTCATAGAGTGACTCCTGCATAGTATCGAATAGTCTTGTATCAAGATTTGTTGACAGGCCTGATGGCATCAATCCTGGTTTCAATGTGCTGACCGCGGGCGTTCAACAACTCAATTTCATAGGACAATCTATTGTGGTCATCTTCCATCTGCACGCTCCATACCTTGCCACCAAAATCAGATTCCAGCTGGTGGACTGCCTCTTTCAGGGAAAGGTATTTGCCACTGCTGATGCCCGATAGCCACAGGGCATTTTCCAACTGGTCATCATCGTGGCCGGTGCGCTGTTTGCTGAAAATGACTTCACCGGTTTGCGCATCAATAATGGTTTTAATCTCTTCACCATTTTTATCAGCCAGTTTAATTTCATACACTGCCTGACCCATTTCTACTTCACGCTCTGCCTCAAGCGGTTCTGCACCGGTGTGGTTGCTGGCAATCTCTACCGCCTTAAGCAGCGTCACAGCATCTTCGTTGAGAGAAAATGGGGCATCACCGGCATTGGCTGATCCTGCAGCCATCATTGCGCTCATTCCGATAATGGCAGACAGTGCAGCAGACTTAACGATGTTTGATTTTTTCACAGTAACTTCCTCAGGGTTAACATGACAGGGATACCCCTTGTCGATGTGGCCACTTTACCCGGCAAGATTTTCAGGAAGGTTTCCGGAACTATACATTTTTGTAAGGTTTCGTTTGATTTGATAAAGGGATTAATACCAGTTACATTTTCCAGACATGAATAACAGCAGGTGGATTGCGGCAAAGAGAGGGTCAATAGTCGATTAAGTTGTCTTTAATAACCGGTTTGTTATGGATTCTAATGGTCGAATGCTGTTACAAAAATGGATCAATATAAAAAATGGCCAGAAGACTATCCGAGAATAGACTGCCCTACTGCAGTGGCAGCAAATTGGTCTGCAAACTCTAACATTTTTGTTTGGCTACGGGGACACCCGGAATAGCATTATTCCCGGACAGCCTACTAAAGTGAAAAAATCAATTTGAATTAAAACGTACATTAAGAAGGGGTTCTTTTACTTAAAAGGAGTTAATCATTTTCCCGGAGGTGCCGTGATGGATTGTATTTCAGCGGGCAGATACCAGCTGCCAGAAAGTAACATGACAAACTCGACTTTTCTGGAGGCGGGAAAGAAAACTGCGGAAACCAGCTGCACAATTTTTGGAAAATCGGTGGTTAAACATCTTTGCTTTGGGGGGGATCTGACAACAACAATTTCTGAATCGATTTCTGATTATTCAACAGAAATTGCCGGTGAGTTTCTGGGCGATAGTGGTTATGAGGTGTTGGAAACGGTGGCTGCAAAAATTCATTGCAGACGTTGTCTGCCTCAATCCGTTGCCACGGCACTTGTTAATGTCGGCAGTAAATTGGCCCAGGTCAGCTTTGTCAGTTTTGGCGAATCACTGATTAAAGTGCTGGTTTATTCAGGCAGTTCAGCCACTTCATTGTGTCGTTATTTCGCCACAGAATGCCTGATGAAAGCAGCTGGTGAGTATTTTGCTGAGGCGGGCAATTATGTATTGGAAACCATTGCAAAAAAGCTCTCTGAAAGGGGATGCGTACCAAGATGTATCGAAGGATCGCTAATTGTGGATATTGGCAAAAAGGTCGGGGAAATCTGTTGTTCTGCATTGGGAAAATCATTAGCCGGAGGGGAACCTCTGGATTGCTTCACTTCGGTTACGACGGAGGACTCTGCTATTGGTGAATGTATCATTGAGATAGCAGGTGAACATTTGGGGAGTGTTGGCTACAGGGCAGTCGAGGTAATTACCGATTATGGTTTTGGCAATAATCCTGATGAAGTAAAGGCTCATAGGGATTAAGCCCATTAACTTTACCCGATATCACAGACCACTTGTACCAGAGATGAAGAACAGTAAAACCGCCATTGCCATGAATTAAGAAGCACTCTCACAGCGATTACTCCACTTACCCCGGAGAATGCTCCTATCCACTTCAGTCGGTCTATTCCGGATACAGCTTACCAAGCTGTTGATCTTTTTCCCGGCCGGGCTTTATGCCTCTGAGCTTTTTGCACACCTCCAGCAATAAGGTCAACTGTTCATTAATAGCAGCCCCTTCTGCCTGGGCACCATAGAGGCTGGCTGACAGTTGGTTGCCGATTGAACTCAGTTGATCCGAGCCAAGCTGATCAAGGCAGTCCGTCAATGACGTCAGGTTTTCGTTGTTAATATTGTTGTTAGGACTGTTGTTATGGCTGGTGCTGAGATATATACGACACCAGTTTTTAAGTTCATCCAATGTCAGCCGCACATCGCTCTGCCGGCAGGCTGCTTCCAGTCGGCTGAATGCTTCTGCTTCAGAGGCCTGTTTCCCGGGGTGATAATGACCGCCGGTGTTATTGACTGGTTGATTATCCTTTGCTGCTGAACGTGATTTGAACCGCCAGAGTCCCAGGGTCGCCAGCCATAACAGGGCAAAAATGGCGGTTAAATACTGCCAGATCCTGTCAGGCTCCGTCGGTGCGGCATCGGTAGCCGTGGCTGGTTCCGGACATTCAGCAGGCTTGTCTTCTGGCTGTGTGGTTGGGGAGACCGCTGTTAAGGCATCAGCCAAGGTATCAGCGTTTGGATCTGCAGCTACCTCAATTTCAGTTGCGGGAAGCCCGGCCGTTTTAATCTCGCCACTGTCGGTATCAAACCAGGTGTATTCAATAGGCGGCAGTGTGATTTTTCCGGGGCGTGTTGGAATCATGGCTATGGAGTCAGTTCGTAGCCCCTGAACGCCATTCAAGGTCTCCCGGTCTTCTGTACCCGACTTATCCGGGTAGCTGTTCACTCCCTTTGGCTGGGCCATTAGAATCGGTGGCAGTTGTGCCGCACTGAGACCGTCGGCAGCGACGGTAATGGTTCGGGTAATGGCATCACCCACTGTTAAACTCTCCAGGGGCTGGCTCCATTTTTCCTGAATCGTGACATTTCTTGCCGGTAACCAGGTTGAACCGGGGGGATAGCTTTCAGGTCTGGGCTTTACCTCAATGTTTATCTCCGGGGAGCGGGCCAGTACGGGCTTGCCGCCACTGGAAAAGAAACTGCCGAATGGGTCCCGGGGTTCCACCGCCACACCAGTAAACGTCAGTGATGGTATGACCATTTCACCCACAGACTGTGGATGAATAGAGTACTTCAATTCAAATCCCTGGTAGCGAATACCATCAATGATGGTTTCCAGTTTCCGGGTTTCCCCCAGTTGCTGAATCAGCGCATCGCTGATTTCCATGGCACTCAGCCGGTTATCATCATACAGCTGGATACTGAAGAGAATTTTCAGGGTGAATATCAGCTCCTGCTGTACATAAATGCTTTCACTGCTGACATCGGCTTTCATCAGGATTGGACTGGTATCACCGTTTGGGTCATCGGGTTTCTTATCGCTGACGGTGATGGTCACCGGCTGGGATTGCTTGTCACCCAGAGTGATTTGTGGAATAACCAGCGTTCCCTGCTGTTTGGGAGCCAGGGTCACCACCCAGTCGCGGGTAAACGTCCTTTTGCCATTAATGTTAATGGTCTGGTTCTGTTGCCGGGTACCCAGTATGTCAAAACTCCACTCCAGGGGGTTCAGGTCCGGGGCGTCACTGGAACTTTCATCCGTGCGCAGGGTCAGCTCCAGGGTTTCATGGCTGGCCAAAGACGTTCTGTTAACGCTGGCGGTAAACGCTGCATTGGCGATCATGGAAACCGAAAGACTGATCAATGCGGTCAATATCAAATGAAATGACTTTCGATTTACCATGATGCCTCCTCCGTTCTGTTTTGCTGTTGCGAAGCCCGTTGCTGCTGCAGGAATTTTCTGCGTAATAAACCACCCGGGTCATCCGGAATGGTTCTCAGCCAGCTTTCAATAGCCTGCTGTTCGGGAGAAAGTGGTTGTTCATCCAATTCTTCATCCAATCCCTCATTGAAAGCGCTGGCCGTTGTTTCCGGTGCCTTATCATCGGCTTTTCTGGCTTGTGACCGGGTAGCTTCTGACTGGATAGACTGTTGCGATGGGCTGACGCTGTCCTTTTCTTCAGATTGCGCCTGTTGCTGATCTTGATCTTGGTTCTGATCAACGGATGAGTTGTCCCGGGGCTGTTGTGGCGATGAAGGTTCCTGCACACTGCTGTTTTCACCTGCGTTGTCATTTTCCGGAGAAGGTTTATCCCTGTTGTTTCCGGGTTGGTTATTATCAACCCGGGACTGCTGCTGATTATCATCCCCCTGGCCACTTTCCTGCTGGCTGTTATTCTGCTCCCTGTTGTTTGCCTGGTTTTGCTGAGATTGATCTGACTGCTGCTGTAATAACTGTTCAACCAGGTCACGGTTGAACCGGGCATCTTCCATATCGGGCTGTTGGGATAGCGCCAGATCATAAGCGTCAATGGCTTCCTGAAGTTTGCCTGCCCTGGCCAGTGCATTGCCCCGGTTGTAATCCAATATTGGCTCCATAGCCTGATCATCAGGAAAGCTCAGGGTTGATGCAGACTCATCAAACTGCTGGTTCTGGTAAAGTGCTTCCGCTTTCCAGGCTGGATCATCGAACAGGCTTGCTGCCAGCTCCGGATTACCCTCCTGCAAGGCTTTCTGCCCCTGCTGATCCCGTGTCTGCCACAGGTCATTCCAGCCCAATGCCATGGCATCCTGAGTGACCGGCAGCAGGGAGATCATGATCAGCACCAGCCATCCACGGCGAAAGCCCAGCAGGGCCGCGGGTAATAGCAGCCATACCAGCCAGTAACCGGCGTCATACCACTGGTCAAACTCGCGATCACTTGATGACTGTTC
Source organism: Endozoicomonas sp. SESOKO1 (assembly GCF_024606265.1). Classification (GTDB taxonomy): domain Bacteria; phylum Pseudomonadota; class Gammaproteobacteria; order Pseudomonadales; family Endozoicomonadaceae; genus Endozoicomonas. The sequence continues at coordinate 2,205 of NZ_JAHHPP010000201.1, read as the reverse complement.
GCTGAATAGTTGATTTATGTCGTTTGTTGGCAGAAGGGCCTGCAGGTCTTCATCTGCAACGGTCATGGTCTGATATCGACCGCCATTGGCCCGGGCCAGTGGCTGCAGGCGGGACTGCTCCAGCTGAGGTACGACAATGGCTCCCTGTCGGTCTTTCAGATAACCGCCATCAGGCAGTGGAATCGGTGCTCCCTGTTCGGTTCCGGTACCAAGAATGGACAAACGGATACCGCTGCCCTGCAACAGGCCCGAAATCTGCTCCGCCTGTGCTTCGGTCATTGAGCCGGTAACCAGCAAAATATTGCCTGACCTGCGGCTGCCCTGGCTCAGCAGCTGTTTTGCCAGGCGTACTGCTGCAACCGGGTTGTTACCCTGTACCGGCATAATGTCGGGACCAAGGGCTTTGGTCAGATTATTCAATGTACGACTATCGTCTGTCAGCGGGGCAACAGTGTGGGCAGATCCGGCATAGGCAACCAGGGCCGAGAGTCCTTCACGGCGCTGGTTGAACAGGTCCTGAAGCTTGAACTGAACCCGGGTCAGGCGGTTGGGGGAAAGATCCGCAGCGTACATGTGGTAGGAGAGGTCAACAGCAACCACCCATGGCTGTTGATTTTTGCTGATGGGCACCGGCTGTTTCTGCCAGGCAGGGCCGGCAAGCGCCAGAGAGGCTATTACCCAGCCAGTAAATACCAGCATGAGCGGCCAGCGGGCCTGTTTCTGCTGCTCCCCTGCCAGCAACCAGGGAAGCAGGGCAGGGGCAATGACCCTGGACCAGCTGCCCCGATCCCGATGTTGTTGCCAGAGCAGGAATATCAGGGTGAGGCAGGGCAGCAGCATGAGCAGCCACAGTGGTCTGAGAAAATGGAATTGATGCAGGAACAAAGAGAAAAATTCAATCATGGTGCGTCTTCCCTTTGTCCGCTTTCCGGTTGCCAGGAGCGGCGGGTAAATTGATATTCATGATTGCCGGAATCAGACTGAGCAGCAGCGCCAGTCCCAGTGGCCAGTAAAACAGGTTCTTGCTGGGGCGAAACAGCTCTTCCTCCTGGGCAACAGGCTCAAGCTGATCCAGCAGCGTATAAATCCTGTTCAGTTCTTCAATATTACGAGCCCGGAAATATTGACCACCTGTCAGGCCAGCCATCTCCTGTAAGGTTTGCTCGTCCAGGTCAGCGGATGGATTAACCCGGCGTGAGCCGAAGAAACTGCGCTCCACCATCTCTTCAGCCCCCAGGCCAATGGCGTAGATCTTGATGCCTTCTTCTCTGGCAATCTGCGCGGCCTGCAATGGTGAGATTTCTCCAGCGGTATTGGCGCCATCGGTCAGTAATATCAGCACCCGGCTGTCTTCAGGGCGTTTACGCAGGTGCTTGACGGCAAGACCCAGGGCATCCCCGATGGCAGTTTTGTTACCCGCCATACCGATGCCTGACTCATTCATCAGTGTCCTGACTGTTTCCCGATCAAAGGTCAGCGGCGTTTGCAGATAAGCCTGGGTACCAAACAGGATAAGTCCAAGCCGGTCACCACGGCGTCGCTCGATAAAGTCATTCATCACCGCTTTGGTGGCGCTTAGCCGATCAACCTGACGACCATTGAGCACCATATCATTCATCTCCATACTGCCGGAGAGGTCAACAGCCATCATCAGGTCCCGGCCACTGTCCTGTAGCTCAACGGGGTCTCCCAGCCAGACCGGTTTGCTGGCAGCCACAAGCAGCAGTAGCCAGATGAAACAGGGCAGAATGAGTCGTTTGCCAGAAGGCGTCTCCTGTTCTGCACTCTGCCCACCCATCATGGACGACAGTTTGCCATAAAAAGGGGTATACAGCGCTGCATCATTACCGCTACTGGCTGGTTTGACCCATCGATAAACCAGCAGAGGTAAGGGCAGGGCAATCAGTATCCAGGGCCATTCAAGCTCAAGCATGGTGTTTCTTTATCCATCGCCGGGTGAGTTCGTACACTTTCTCTGGCATCTCATCGGGAGTGCCGTGGGGGGGCGTCAGCAGTGTCTCGGGGTTATAACGGTCGTTATTGAAGGCGCTGTGGTCGAGGAATTCGGGGATATCGCCGGTATCCGCCAGAAATTGGCTCCAGGAAGCCCCGCTCAGCCCGGCAACCCTGGTTGCAGGAAACGCATGCAAGGCCACCCGTTTTAACAGTTCATTGGATTCATTGGCCAGTTGCCGCAGCGACTGA
>NZ_JAHHPP010000021.1 GCF_024606265.1 Endozoicomonas sp. SESOKO1 | reverse complement strand
ACCTTGAATGGAGTTCAGCTGATCGTTTTCAAAAAACAGCGTGACCGTCTTTTGCTCGCGACTTTTTCCACCGGGTTGCTGGCTGTAGACATAATCCCAGCGATTGCTGTTAAAGGTATCCTCCAATAAGGGAGTACCCATAACATATTGCACTTGGGCACGGGTCATACCAGGACGAAGTTGGTCAACCATTCCCCGGGTAATGACATTTCCCTGCTGAATATCAATTTTATAGGCACCGGGGAAACTGATAAGCTTGGAACCACTGTCCGTGGAGCTGGCGCACCCAGTCAGCAGGGTTGTTAAGAAAATGGCTGGGAAAAGTGCGCCGACCAGGGCGATCGTGGTTTTTTGCATCGGTTTCAGACTTCCACTATCTTGCTCAAAAATGACTGGCAGCCTGCTCGCAGAGCAAAATGTAAAAGCTGCACGAAAATGTGATAATAGCAGGATTATCTTGTAAAGGGTTAGGGAAACGTGTTGGAAAATCAAGAGTTGCGCAAAGCAGGACTTAAAGTCACCCTTCCTCGAGTGAAGATTCTGCAGATCCTTGAAGGCGCCGAAGACAAGCATATGTCGGCGGAAGATGTCTACAAGGCTCTGCTGGAAGCGGAAGAGGATGTGGGTCTGGCAACAGTCTACCGGGTATTGACCCAGTTTGAGAGTGCCGGCCTGGTGGTTCGCCATAACTTTGATGGCGGTCACTCCGTGTTTGAACTCGCCCGCGGGGAGCACCACGACCATATGGTTTGCATGGAAAGCGGAGACGTTATCGAGTTCATCGACGAAATCATTGAGAAACGTCAGTACGCTATTGCTGAAAAGCATGGTTTTGAAATCGTGGATCACAACCTGGTTATCTATGTACGTCCAAAAAAGAAAAAGAAAACAGCAGAATAAGAAGACAAGAATTAGCCAGACTTTCTAACCTGTGAGATCACTGGCTCCCCTCAGCCGCTACCGGCAGGGGATAGGCCACACTTTGCTTTTTCTTTAATTGGTTAGCAAGACCTATCAGAACGGGGGGAACAGTATTGGTTCACTCACCAGCCTCTTGATGTTTGTTACAGACCAGACAGGTAAGCATGGCTCAACCTCAAAGACTCAACCAACAGTAAAACGATGGAACTAATAAAATAAAAAAATGTCCAATATAAGACTAAAAATCAACCGGATTCAAACAAATGGAAATTAGAGCCAAAATTGGACAACTTGTCCGCTTAAGAGCCGGAGGCCCGGTACTTTGTGTTACGTACGAATACCCAATGGCTGATGGATCTTACAGCTATACCTGCCAGTGGTTCGAGGATGACACACTCAGGGATTACACCTTTCCAATCGTAGCCCTTGAACCTGTGGAAGGTGAGTTTGAAGCTGTTATCAAAGAGCAGTCCAGCACCAACGAATTTGAAGAAGTAGAGCCAGAAGTTGAGGTAGTGGCAGAATCAGAAATAATGACAGCACCAGAAGTAGAGACAGAATCAGAAGTAGAGGCAGAAGCCAAAAACCACGATACTGACAAAAAATATCACTAAGGATTTCAGAATATGGAAATGAGAGCAAAAATCGGGCAACTTGTCCGCTTAAGAGCCGGAGGACCGGTACTTTGTGTTACCCATGAATACCCGATGGAAGATGGCTCTTACAGTTATTGTTGCGAGTGGTTCGCACATCAAAAACTCAAACACTCAACCTTCCCAATCGTTGCTCTTGAGCCTGTTGAGGGTGAGTTTGAAGCTGAGTTTGAAGCTGATATTGAGGTTCAGGTCGGCACCGAAGAAGAATTAGAAGCTGAAGCCGATGTTGAAGCTGAATCTGATGCAGATTCAGGAACCAAAGAGCGCAAGCGTGGTAAAAACTATCACTAACCCTTTATTTATAGTGACCGCACCTGTGCCTGAAACAGCATTTCCTGGGCATGGTTTAATGTTGGTGCGGTCAACTCAACACCACCGAGCATTCGGGCAATTTCGTGAATTCGATGCTCACCATCCAGCTTGAGAATACGGGTACTTGACGTTTTTCGACTGACTTTTTTACTGACGTGAAGATGCTGATGCGCCCTGGAGGCCACTTGCGGCTGATGGGTAACACACAACACCTGCCCGCTTTTACCCACTTCTCTCAACATACTGCCCACAATCTCGGCAGTGCCGCCACCAATACCCACATCGACCTCATCAAACACCAGCGTTGGTGTTGACGCGGTTTGCGCAATAATCACCTGAATGGCCAGGCTGATACGGGAAAGCTCACCACCGGAAGCCACTTTACCCAGAGGGCGCGGAGACTGCCCCGGATTGGTGGTCACCAGAAACTCAATGGCTTCAAAGCCCTGGGAAGCAACCGTGCGGTCAGGGATTTTTGTCAGCTCGACACAGAATTTACCTTTGGGCATGCCCAGCAAGGCGATCCGTTCAGACACCTGTTTTTCCAGTCTCCGGGCAGCGGCCCTGCGCCTGGCAGACAGTTTTTCTGCTAACTGGTTGTGCTTTTTCTGCAGTTGTTCCAGAGAAAGTTCCAGGCCGGCTACCTGCTCATCATGACACTGAACTTTTTCCAGCTCTTCGCTGATCTGTTGCTGTTTTTCCAGCAACGCTTCTGGCTGGACACGGTGTTTTCGGGCCAGTTCAAAAATAGCGCTGAGCCGGTCTTCGATTTCACGGGCTCTTTGTGGATCGGCATCAAAGTGATCGATAAAATGATTCAGCTCGCCAACCGCTTCTTCTACCTGAATCTGGGCGGATGACAGCATCTCCAGGGCGTTATTGATGGCCGCATGTTCAATCTGCAGTTCACTGAGGCGGTGCTGGCAGAAAGAGAGCTGCTGCAGCAAATTATCACCCTCATCACTGGTACAAACCTGGGTGACCTGATGGCAGGCCGACAAGGTGGCACCGGCCTGGGACTGCTGGCGATGCTCCTGCTCCAATTGCTCAACTTCGCCGGACTGAAGGTTTAACTGCTCCAGCTCATGCAACTGATAACTCAGCAGCTGGACCCGCTCTTCCCGGTCCTGCTGGTCGGACAATAATGTGTGCAATTGCTCAAGGGTGTGACGGTAGTCCGCGGCAACACCCGACACCTCCCGGGACAGCGCCAGCGAGCCGGAAAACTCATCCAGCAGTTCGGCGTGATTACTCTTTTTCAGTAATGATTGGTGGGCATGCTGGCTGTGAATATCGATCAACAGCTCCCCCAGCCCTTTCAACTCGGCAAGGGTGACCGGAATACCATTGATATAACCACGGGAGCGGCCTTCACGGGTGACAACCCGGCGCAGAATACATTCGGTCGCCGATGATTCGGAACCGCCAGCATGCTCACCGTCATAATCCCGCTTCTGTAACCACTCTCTGGCGGCAGGAATGCGCTGAAGGTCAAAACAGGCACGGATATCGGCCCGATCAGCGCCATCGCGCACACAGTCGCTGTCCGCCCGGCCTCCCAGGGCCAGCCCAAGGGCATCCAGCATAATGGATTTACCGGCACCGGTTTCCCCGGTGATGGCGGTCATTCCGGGATTGATGTCCAGGTTCAGGTGGTCAACGATGGCATAGTTGCTGATGGAGATTTGGTTCAGCATGGCAGATCTCACGTCCCAATTGCATACCGGGTTACTGTTTATTTATACAGTATACTTA
>NZ_JAHHPP010000200.1 GCF_024606265.1 Endozoicomonas sp. SESOKO1 | reverse complement strand
GGCAGAGACCCATGACACCCACAAGCCGGTAAATAACAACCTGTCGTCGTCTCAGGCTTCTGGTGATACTGCCAGGAAAAAAGATCTGGAAGCATTGCGCAAGAAATTAAGTAAATATGAACAGGCGAAGAAAACGGAAGTCAGACGACGTCAAAATAAGGCTGCGAATCAGCGAAGGGCTGGAAGTATCGTGAGCAAAGGTTCTCAGCCCTCTTTGATGACAGGAGCGAAAACCTATCAGGTTGCCAAAGGTGATACGCTAAGTACTATCGCCATGAAGCTAAGCAAGGCTTATCCGGGCTCGAAGAGCTGGAGAAAGGTAATGAAGCTTCTGGTGAGAGATAACCCTGATGCATTTATCGGCGGTGATATTAACAGGATACGGGCAGGAACCGTGTTAAGCCTCCCTGAATTCAGTCATTATGATCACCTGTATGAAGTAGTGGCTGGTGACAATATCAGTACGATTGCCCAAAGAATGCAGTATAAATATCCCCAGCCCACTGGGTGGCAAGGGATGATGAAACAGATCGTTTACCGGAACCAGAAGGCTTTCATAAATGGCAATCCAAACAGGATTCGGGCTAATGAAATACTGATCATCCCCGGTGCCGTCGAGATTGAGGCTGAAATGGAGGAGTTGCCTCAGAAGCAACCAGAAATCAAAAAATCAAAGGCTTATCATCACAGCAAGCGGGAAAAAACAGATCAGCGGTTAGCAAAGCTGAACCGAAAGAGCCTTGCCACCCCGAAAGAGCAGCCGGTTCAACAGAAAGCAGAAACCATCTATAAGGTCTCTGAAAGTGAAAGTCTTGCCACTATTGCCCATAAACTGGTGCCCGACTATCCACAGTTCGACAGCTGGTATGAATTACTCCAGGAACTGGCAAGGCTGAACCCCTCACTGTTTATGGATAATGATATTGGTGCTATCAAAAAAGGGACGGTGCTGCAGCTACCGGAGAAAAAGTCCCGCCGACAAACAATGGATAGTACACAGATGCAACCCAAACCTGCCGGGCGTACCAAAGGTCAACCCGTCAGTGTAAGAAAACCAGGGGAAACCATGGGGAGTGCCACAGCCCCTTCATACAACAAAATCAGTAACTCACTATTATCCAGAATCGGTAAGACACCGGAATATAAAGTACCCAGGGGCTACACCATCAGCATGGTAGCCATTAAGCTCTTACCGCTTTACCCGGAATATGACGACTGGACATCGTTGATGGACGATATCTATAAACTCAATCCTGATGCGTTTATCAACAGCGATATCAACAGGCTCCGTGACAATAGCCGATTGAAATTACCCCAGAAGATAAGCTCGTGATCCTGTACTAAAACAGGCACCGGGCATAGACTATGCCATCGTTTTAGCAGTTACCGATGGCACGTTATGTCTGATTTCAGCAACCTTCACCAGGATACCATTGCCGCCCAGGCCACAGCCCCCGGTCGGGGAGGTGTGGGTATTATTCGGGTGTCGGGTCCTGATGCCCTGCGTGTGGCAAGAGAAGTACTGAAACTGGAGCCTGAACCGCGGTTTGCCCACTACACCCCGTTTCATGATGCCTGTGGCCAGATACTGGATGAAGGCATCGCACTCTATTTTCCCAACCCCAACTCCTTTACCGGTGAGGATGTGCTTGAGCTTCAGGGGCATGGTGGCCCCATCATCCTTGACCTGCTGCTGAAACGCATTCTTGCCCTGGGCGTCCGACAGGCAAACCCCGGGGAGTTCTCCGAGCGGGCTTTTCTGAATGACAAACTGGACCTTGCCCAGGCTGAGGCTATTGCCGACCTGATCGACAGCACATCAGAGCAGGCGGCTCGCTCAGCCCTGCGCTCACTTCAGGGAGCATTCTCGCAACGGGTCAATGCACTGGTAGAGTCGTTGATCGAACTGAGGATCTATGTCGAGGCCGCCATTGATTTCCCGGAAGAGGAA
>NZ_JAHHPP010000199.1 GCF_024606265.1 Endozoicomonas sp. SESOKO1 | reverse complement strand
AAATAAGAGGATTTATCTTGCAATCACCTATCACACAGGAAAAACCTAATGAACCTTTTCTGAGTGAAACGAGTCTGGCTATTCCTGAACAATCAGCTCATTTCCACAGTTGGTGTATTACCAGGCTACCGGTGGAATTATTGTTGAAAATTTCCGGTTATTTATCGCTTAAGGACGCGTGTAATTTGGCACTTGTTTCCAGAAAAATGCGCACTGTCCTGACTGAATATGGCTTGTTTGAACTCGTTCGATGTTATGGGAGTCTGGGTAAGAATGAACAGCTATTTTACCGGGATCTGAGTATTACCAATAAGCCACTGATTCATCATCTGCGGACATCAAAAATACAAGTCATTGCCGGGCAATCGTATTGTACTGAAAATTTTCCGGCAATCTGCGCATATCACGCTGATAATTTACGCAATGAAACCATTAATGCCACATCCCTTAATTTTGTGCTGCAAAACTCGATTGGCAGGGAAGATTTCATTAGCGATTACTATCTCAATGAGAATCACAGTCGGCTGCTCATTAATGATCGTCACAGCTTTCAGTTTTCTATCTGGACGGCGGGAAATAATGGCTGCTGGAACAGGGAATTCACTATTGAGGGGCGCTGTTTCTTCGATTGCTTTAACAGCATTGATCGATACCATGGCAATACTGTTTTTATACCTGTTGATCCTCCCCCCTCTGATAGACCTGCTTTTAAAACCTATGGCGCTAAAGACGCTTTACTGTCGATTATTCAGCAGGATGGGAAAGGCTTATGGACTGAAACAAAGCGAATGACTGTCGCTGAGCTTTTTCCCCATGCTGGTAGTGAACAAAGTATTGATTTTAGCTCTTTATCTTTTCAGGTTTCGCCCGATGGCAAATCTCTGATTTATTCTGACTCCTCCCAGACGAGCCAGATTTTAGGTCGAGAGTTGAATGGTCAATGGACAATCAACGGTGTTTGCCCCCAAGGTAACAATAATTTCAGCCCGGACAGTAATCATATTGCCATAGATCATCAAATATATATCGAATTCTTTGGAAAACAAAAGGATGGCCGCTGGTTAGCCAACGGGATGCTGGAATTTAACGTGTACACCACGGCTCTGACAGAAGCAGGAATAGATATAGATGATATAGGAGGTTTTGACTCAGTTACATTCAGTCCGGACAGTCAACATTTTGCGGCATGCTTCAATTATGCAGGGGAAGATTCCGACGACATGGAAATATATGTAGAGGATTTTTTCGTGGTTGTTTTTAGTCTTGGCGATAACGGTCGATGGTCTGAAACCATAAGAATCATCAAACATCAGCCGTACCCCGACCTATGTATATCACTGGAAGCAACCTTCAGTCCCAATAGCCGGTATCTGGTTGTGCATGGCGAAGATAATTTTGATATCTGGCATTTAACGGATAACAACGGTTGGGTAGCGGAAATAAAAGATCATGACTATTTCCAGAAGTCCCCGTTGGTTTTGCCTAAGTCAATGGTGACATTCAATGTCGACTCCTCAGTATTTGTGCTGTTTCAGGAGGGATCTGCAATGGTCTGGCAATTGAATGGGGCCGGAACGTGGCACTGCCAGCACATGTTTACTTATCTTTGTGACAGGAGAGGTCGTCGCAGGTGTGAAAACTCCGCTGTTCCCTCTGCCCAGAAGCTCAGCCCGGACGGACACTCGATTATTTGTACTGATGATCGGGGAAGGCTGGATATTCAGGTACAAAAGGAAAACGGTGAATGGGTCCGGCAAACCCCAGTCCCTGATTTACGACTCTGTAAACCTGTTTTTAATCACGGTGGGTATCTTCTTGTCGGCCTTGATGTTAACGACAAATCTTGCCTGGTTGTACTGGGCATAAGCCCAAAGGGTATCTGGCAGGAAAAGGGTCGCCTGCAAGTGGAGGGCTGCATTGATAACTTCAGATTTAGCCCTTGCGGTCACTCCCTAAAGGTCAGCTCTATGGATGGTGACCGGAAAATCCTGTCTTTTTGGCAGATAGAGCGGGAGTCTGACAGACAACAAAGAATGAATTTACCGAATTCCCGGGAGGCTGACTGGAAATAACACCCATCTGTGCGGACCCCATCTGGACTACCCGTCAGGATCTCTCAGATCCCACACCCTTACGGTCTGGTCATGAGAGCAGGAAGCCAGTCGCCCACCGGGCAATGACGTAACAAAGATCACGCTTTCGGTATGCCCATGCAGCGTTGCCACGCATGGCTCTCCATCGGGCAAGCTCAGATCCCATACCCTTACGGTATTGTCAAAAGAGCAGGAAGCCAGTCGCCCATCGGGCAATAACGTGACTGATTTCACCCAGCTGGTATGCCCATGCAGCGTCGCCACGCAGGGCTGCCGGTAAAGATTATTCAGATCCCACACCTTTATGGTTTTGTCATCACCGCAGGAAACCAGCTGCTTACTGGCCAATGGCGCAACTGAGTTCACCCAGCCGGCATGCCCATGCAACGTTGCCACGCATGGTGGCCCCCGGAAATTGCTCAGATCCCACACCTTTATGGTCTCGTTCGCCGAGGAGGAAACCAGCAGCCCGTCAGGCAATTGCGTGACGCAGTACACCCATGACTGATGACTATTCAGCGTCGCCACGCATTGCTGCCCGTCGGGCTTGTTCAGATCCCAGACCTTTACGGTCCTGTCATCAGAGCAGGAAACCAGCCGCCCATCGGCCAGTGTCGTGACTGAGTTCACCCTGCCTGTGTGTCCATTGAGCGTCGCTACGCATTCCTGCCCGTTGGGCTGGTTCAGATCCCACACCTTCAGGGTCTTGTCATCAGAGCAGGAAACCAGGCGCCCGTCGGGCAATGTCGTGACTGAGCTCACCTTGCCTGTATGTCCATTGAGCGTCGCCACGCATTGCTGCCCGTTGGGCTGGTCCAGATCCCACACTTTCAGGGTCTTGTCAGTAGAGCAGGAAACCAGCCGCCCATCGGGCAATGCCGTGACTGAGTTCACCCTGTCAGTATGGCCATTGAGTGTCGCCACGCAGGTTTTTTGGGTATTCATTCCCAGAGACATCAGGTATTTATTACTTGCGTTTCGATGATCAGCAAGCCGTAGGCAGGAAGCCGGTCGTTCATCGGCCAATGCGGTGGCTGAGTTCATTTCGACGGTATACTTTTTCGACGCCACCCAGGCTTCCCAGGTATAATTTTCCAGAGAAGCCAGGTATTGATTGCTTAGGTATCGATGATAAACAAGCCATAATAACCGGTCATCAATTTCATTGTTTGGTACAGCAGGTATATGTAAATCCCTGTCTTCAATTATCTTCCTATAGGCTTCAAGGGCAGAGCCATAATATTGCAAGGCCAGTTTTTTCAGTTTTGCTTCTGTGTTGAAACGGGTAATCAAGCCCTTACTTGTTATGGTCAGGCGACTGAAATCAACGAGAGTCAGGTAGTCGGAAATTTTAATCAGAAGCTCATTTGGCAATTTCAGAAAAGGCGACACCTGTTCCGGAGGAACAACCGAAACCCTCTCCGTCGTTTTTTCTCCGACCTGGTTACCAGGCGGATTGGTTGCCTGGTAAAGGTCAGGGGAAATGGCATTATTATCAGCAATATTTGATTTCACATCTCTGACCGGTAAACCGTTTTAGCGTTCTTTTCAGGCAAAACAATAAATCCGACCTTAACCCGGTATTTATACCGGTTACTTTCCAATACAGAATGACGAAAAGATACGCCCCAACAGGTCATCACTGGAAAAGGTGCCGGTAATTTCTCCCAGGGCTTTCTGGGCAAGACGAAGGTCCTCTGCCAGCAGCTCTCCTGCTCCAAGGTGCTCCAGTTGCTGACGACCGTTCTCAATATACTCTCCTGCCTGTCGCAACGCCTCCAGGTGGCGGCGCCGGGCAGAAAAACTGCCCTCCATGGCGCCTTCAAAGCCCATGCAGGCTTTCAGGTGCTCCCGGAGAGCATCGACTCCGTGCTCGCTTTTCTGGTCATTACAGGCACACAGACGTATAACCGGAACACCATCAACCTCTGAAGCTCCGGGCTGCTCACCGGTCAGGTCGATTTTATTGCGAATAATCGTCAGTTTCTCCTGCACGGGCAAACGGTCGGCAAACTCAGGCCAGATATCATGAGCATGGGTTGCGTCGGTTGATGATCCATCCACCATCAGCAACACCCGGTCAGCCTCTTCAATGGCTTTAAAAGCCCGCTCTACACCAATCTGTTCCACCCGGTCCCCGGTTTCTCGCAGACCGGCGGTATCAACCACATGCAGCGGCATGCCATCGATATTGATATGCTCTTTCAATATATCCCGGGTGGTGCCGGCAATATCGGTGACAATGGCCGTGTCCCGGCCAGCCAGAACATTCATCAGGCTGGATTTTCCGGCATTGGGCCGACCGGCAATCACCACCGTCATGCCATCCCTGAGAATCGCGCCCTGGCCCGCTTCACGGATAACCTCAGCCCTGCGCTCACTTCAGGGAGCATTCTC
>NZ_JAHHPP010000198.1 GCF_024606265.1 Endozoicomonas sp. SESOKO1 | reverse complement strand
ATATAACTATTTTTTATTAAACAGATTCACATCCTTTTCTAGATTTATTGTTAGGAGCAGTAAACATAAGGATGTAGTTATGACCAGGATAAAGTCCATGCACCAGGATGAGTGGGACGGTGCCTTCTGGAACAGTAATCATGAACATAGAAAGGCAAAAGCACGCAAAGCAAGACACAAAGGGATTAAATCATCAACCATAAGAGAGGGCATTGAGGACTACTTTGAGAAAAGCAAATTGAGAAACAGTCTATCCGATAGACTTCCAGAGTTTGATGATTATGACGATGTAAACAAGCCCGACTACAAACCCCGAATATGAATCATCCCGCCTGCCAACAATGCCACTCATTTAATGTGGCATTTTTTATGTATTAAATAGCCAGAGAAAGTCAACGCGAACCACATTAACCTAAAGCTATGGGCAGTCGCAGAAAATCAGTCAATATATCAACCGTATCAAGGAACCCACCACAAGACTGTTGAACGCAAAATAGCAGCTACACTCTCATGGCAATTGGTCGTGAGTAAAGAACCCCTTAAGCGATTCTCACACGATATTCATCAACCATTATCGACCGGCAGTTGTTGATCATATCCATGACTTGCCAGCTCACTGAAGCTGGACAGCCGTAACCGCACTATTGATCATTGCCGGTGGACATTGCCGGTAAAAATAGTTCATAAATAAGGCTTAACAACAATAAAACAGCACGAAACCAGTATCAGCAATCGACGTTACGATTATGGAGTAATGACGAATGACAACACCTTCCGAACTCCAATACCTCCACGGCTTTGGTAACGAACATGAAACCGAAGCCCGGGAAGGTGCGCTCCCCATCGGGCAATTCAATCCGCAGCGAGCACCTTTGGGACTCTATGCAGAGCAGTTCTCCACCACCGCGTTCACAGCACCAAGGCATCAGAACAGAAGGACCTGGATGTACCGGATTCGCCCTTCAGCAGCCCAGGGCAACTATGAACCCATGGCGTCGAACCTGCTCCGCTCTGGCCCGGTTACCGAGGTAACCGCTCCGCCGGACAGGCTGCGCTGGGACGCACTTGAGTTCCCGACAGAACAAACCGATTTTGTCGACGGTCTGGTCACAATGGCGGCCAATGGTGACCTCCACACACAGACCGGCTCTGCTGTGCACATGTATCTGGCCAATCAGGATATGACCGACCGCTTCTTTTACAACGCCGATGGCGAGCTGCTGATCGTCCCTCAACAGGGCGCTATTCTGGCACGCACCGAGCTGGGCAACCTGCATGTGCCTCCCGGCGAGATACTGGTCATTCCCCGGGGCATCAAGTTTCAGATTCAGCTACCCGAAGGCATGGCCAGAGGCTACATCTGTGAAAATTACGGCGCACCATTTACCCTGCCCGAGCGTGGGCCAGTGGGAGCCAATGGTTATGCCAATGATCGGGACTTCCATTACCCGCTCGCCTGCTTTGAAGATATCGACGGAGAGTTTGAACTGGTGGCCAAATTTGGCGGGAACCTCTTCAGCTGCACTCTGGATCACTCTCCCCTGGATGTTGTCGCCTGGGTGGGCACTTCTGCCCCCTATAAATATGACCTGTCCCGTTTCAATGTTATCAACACCGTCAGCTTCGACCACCCTGACCCCTCCATCTTCACCGTATTGACCTCCCAGAGTGATACCCCCGGGGTTGCCAATATCGATTTCGTTATCTTCCCGCCCCGCTGGATGGTGGCTGAAAACACGTTCCGCCCTCCCTGGTATCACCGAAATATCATGAGTGAATTTATGGGCCTGATCCACGGTGTTTATGATGCCAAGGAAAAAGGATTTGTTCCCGGTGGTGCCAGCCTCCATAACTGCATGAGCCCCCACGGCCCCGAGGCGGAGGTGTTTGAAAAAGCCAGTGCGGCAACGTTAGCGCCTGTGCGATACCAGGACACAATGGCCTTTATGTTTGAGTCCCGTTTTATCTTTGCGCCAACCCGGTTTGCGCTGGAAAGTAATGCCCGCCAAACCGACTATAGTGATTGCTGGAAAGGACTCAGGAAGCACTTCAACTCATAAGCACACCCATAAAATACTGATCATTTTTCTAACTTACCCCGGAGACATAGAGTTCATCATGCTGACACTTAATGAAACACATGATGTAAACCTGACCAGCTGGGTTACATCCGCCAATAACAAAAGCAGTGATTTTCCTATTCAAAACCTGCCCTTTGCCATTTTCCGACGTAAAGACAGTAGTGAATCTTTTCGGGCAGGTGTCGCCATTGGCAACCAGGTTCTTGATCTTGCTGCCATTTCCCACACCACCATTGCCTCAGGAAAATCCCTTGAGGCCGTGGAAGCCTGCGGTGATGAAACACTGAACCGATTTATGGGGCTGGGTTTTGAGTACTGGTCATCCTTGAGACAAACGTTGTCCAAAGCACTGCGTTCGGGTGCCCCGGAAGAAGCTGAACTGTCGGATTGCCTGATTGCCATGGACAATGTGGAATACCGACTCCCCTGCCAGATCGGCGATTACACCGACTTTTATACATCCATCTACCATGCCACCAGCGTTGGCTTACTGTTCAGGCCCGATAACCCATTGCTGCCCAACTATAAGTGGGTCCCCATCGGCTACCATGGCCGGGCATCGTCTGTTGCGGTATCTGGCCGGAACTTTCACCGCCCCTGCGGCCAGACCAAAGCACCTGATGCTGATATTCCCTCTTTTGGTCCCTGTAAACGACTGGATTATGAACTGGAAATGGGTATCTTCATTGGCCCCGGCAACCCCCTGGGTGAACCGATAACGCTGGATCAGGCAGATCAACACGTGTTTGGCCTCTGCCTGTTTAATGACTGGTCCGCCCGGGATATTCAAGCCTGGGAGTACCAGCCACTGGGACCATTTTTATCCAAGAGTTTTGCTTCCACCGTTTCCCCCTGGATTGTTACGCTGGAAGCGCTGGTGCCTTACCTGACCAGCTTTGAACGCCCCGCCAGCGATCCCCAGCCACTGCCTTATCTTGACTCCCGGAAAAACCGCCAACAGGGTTCCATTGATATACAACTCTCTGCGCACCTGCTGACCGGACAAATGGACCAGGAAGGCGACTCACCGGCAAAGCTGTCACAATCCAGCTTCCGTCACTCCTACTGGACCATCAACCAGATGGTGGCTCACCATACCGTGAATGGCTGCAACCTGCAGCCTGGCGATCTATTCGGTAGTGGTACTCAATCAGGCCCCGAACCGGAAGAAGCGGGTTCACTGCTGGAACTCTCCCGGGGCGGTAAAGAACCGTTGTCTCTGCCCAATGGTGAAACCAGAGCATTTCTTGAAGATGGAGACACTGTCATTTTCAAAGGCTGGTGTGAAAAAGTCGGCCATGCCCGTATCGGCTTCGGCGAAGTTCAGGCGACGATTTTACCGGCTCAAGCGGTCCTGCCTGCCCGGACGGATATTGGAGAATAAACACCATGAAACTATACGACTACTTCCGCTCATCGGCTGCCTATCGGGTAAGGATTGCCCTGAACCTGAAAGCGCTTGATTATCAACAATCGGCCATCAATCTGTTAAAAGGTGAGCAAAGCACGGATGAGTATAAAACCATCAACCCCCTTGGACTGGTACCCACAATAACCACTGATCAAGGAATGCTGAGCCAATCCCTGGCCATTATTGAGTGGCTGGAAGAAACCTTCCCGGAGCGCTCCATTATTCCCGGAGATCCCTGGAAAAAAGCCCGGCTGCGCAGTCTCGCTTATCTGGTCAGCTGTGATATCCACCCGATCAATAACCTCCGGGTACTGAAATACCTGCAGCAGAAACTGGCGGTGAGTGACGATGCCAAGACACAGTGGTACAAGCACTGGATTCACACCGGCTTTACCGCACTGGAAGCACAACTGGATGACCAGCCGTTCTGCTGCTCGGAACAGCCCTCTATAGCCGACATTTGCCTGGTGCCCCAGGTATTTAATGCCCTGCGCTTTAAGGTGGAAATGACAGATTTCCCGAAAATCCACGAAATCTACCAGCACTGCAATACGCAACCGGCATTTATCGATGCGGCGCCGGAAAACCAGCCGGACGCCGTGTAAAGGATTATTGCTAACCACAAATGCCCATAGCGCGTGAGAATATTTTGCGCCACCCTCAGGGATGAAAAATGGTTACGCAAAATATTTTTCACGGCAAAGGCGGCAGAATCCACAATAATGATTCGCAAATCAATAGTAATTACAGCTATACCCTCACTGCGGTGCTAACCGGTTATCCCGGGCGTTCCCTCTGGTTTTCAATGGGCTATACTAACTTTCTGCTGTAATCAGGCAAAGGCAGGATATACAACCATGGCATTATTTCAACGGATCGGTAAAGCACTGGAGCCGTTGATGCTGGTAATGGGGATTGTCAGCCCACTGGCCACGCTACCACAGCTTTATAAACTTTTCTTTTCCCATAGCCAGCATGCCGCAGGGTTGTCGCTCGTCACCTGGGTTCTCTACGCCTTCATTGCGTTCTTATGGACACTTTATGGTGCATACCATAAGAACCCTACGATATGGATAGGAAATTGCCTGGGTTTTCTGATGGACGCAACCATGTCGATAGGTATTTATCTACAGGTCGGACTGGTAGTATGAACTCCCTGGTTATTGATCGCGTGAATGGTCTTCCAACATGGAAGTGAGCCATAATATTGATCAAACACTGTCGTTAACCGATCACGGGCTGATGCGTGATTCTCACACAGCCTCTTAATTTGCTTTCCCATTCCCTACTTTTCAAATATCCTGAAATCCTATTGTTTATGATCGATGTTATTGTTGAAAATACTGTGGAAAGCATCGTGGAGAGCCAACATTGACTGCCCCCTTTACCCCTTCGGAAATATGGTACCTGATCAGCAGGATTCCGAAAGGCTCTGTGGTAACCTATGGCCAACTGGCAGAGATGGCCGGGGCCCCTGGCTATGCACGCGTCGTGGGTAATATCCTGAAACAGCTGCCTGCCGGGACTGACCTTCCCTGGCACCGGGTCATTAACGGTAAAGGCCAGATTTCGTTTCCTGATGGATCCAGTCGATACAACCGGCAAAAACAGCGTTTGGAACAGGAGGGAGTGACGATCTCATCCGGAAAAATCAACCTGAAAGCGCATCAATGGCATGGAGAGTAAATACATGGATGGAGCACCGGAAGATATTGCCCTGGCCGTCGAAATTATTCGCCAACTGGAAAACCTGGATTACCCGGAAGAAAACATTCTCAAGGCGATGGTTCATATTTGTCAGGATACATTGAACAAGCTTCCCAACGACGGAACCCGGGAATTCTGGCGGCAGAGACTGATTGCAGAACTGATGGACTCATCAGACGACCAAACCCATTAAACTGGACAAATGAATCAGTCACCAGCCTGATGACGTTCAAGCAGCCGCTCTACATACGACACTAGGCATATAATCGGCAGCCCCAGCAGCGCTGAACCAATAAAGAATACCGGATAGTCCAGGGTATCCACAAAAGTGCCTGAATAACCCGCCAACAGTTTGGGCAGCAACGTCATCAGTGAGCTGAAAATAGCATACTGCATGGCCGTAAAAGCCCGGTTGGTCAGGCTGGATAAAAAGGCAATAAACGCGGCTGACGCCATGCCACCGCTGAGATTATCCGCCGCAATCACCAGGCTTAAATAGAGGCTGGAGGGTTCAAGGTTGGCCAGAAGCGCAAACAGCGCGTTAGATAATGCCGCCAGCAATGCGCCTACCCAGAGAATTCGCATCACACCGAAACGAATGGCCAATACCCCGCCCAGAAAGCCTCCGGCAATGGTCATGATCAGACCAAACGTTTTGGTGATGGTGGCAATTTGCTCTTTGGTATAACCCATATCGTTGTAGAACACATTGGATATCGTGCCCAAAACAATATCAGCAACACGGTAGGTCCCTATCAGTAACAATATGTAGATAGCGACTTTGCCATAGCGCTCAAAGAAATCGGCAAAGGGGGCTACGTACGTTTCCTTCACCATATTTCTTGGCGCAAGATGCACTTTTACC
Organism: Endozoicomonas sp. SESOKO1; assembly: GCF_024606265.1. GTDB lineage: Bacteria > Pseudomonadota > Gammaproteobacteria > Pseudomonadales > Endozoicomonadaceae > Endozoicomonas. The sequence continues at coordinate 960 of NZ_JAHHPP010000198.1, read as the reverse complement.
AGCAACCAGGCAGTAACCCCTGCAGCAGCCACACTGCCCGCAAATCGCCCGGCACCGGCCAGAAAACCAGCGATGGGCGTAGACACCCCGGTATCCACCAAAAAGGTTTTCAACGCCGCCAAAGCATCGGCCAGCTGAGTAAAAGAGAGAACAAATGCGCTTGCCGCTAGGGCAAAGAGCAACAGAAAACGCAGATAATCAACGGTACTGTGTGACGATTCGGCAGTTCGATCAACATCAGGCTCAGCGACCAATAGCGTGGTAATAACACCAATCAGCATAAACACGGCCATACAGCGATAGGCCCAGGCCCAGGCCAGATAGTCGTAATTACCGTCATCCGTCATGGTAAACCAGCTGGCCAGTGCCAGTGTTCCAGCTCCTGCCACCAGCATACCGATCCGATACCCGGCAATGTAAGCAGAGGACATCATGGCCTGCAGGTCATCCTCCGCCGCTTCTATCCGGTAAGCATCAATAACGATATCCTGCGTTGCCGAGGAAAAGCCGAGCATAACCGCGCCACTGGCTATCCAGAACAGACCTTCTACAGGATTGTGAGCGGCCATAAACAACAGCGCAGCAATAACAGATACCTGGGATAACAATAACCACGACCGGCGACGCCCTAGCAGGCCATGCAGTACCGGCAATGGAATGCGGTCAACCAGCGGTGCCCAGACAAACTTGAAGGAATAACCTAACGCTGCCCAGCTGAAAAAGGTAACGGCACTGCGCTCTACCCCAGCCTCACGGAGCCAGAGAGAAAGGCTGCTGAAAATCAACAGAATGGGCAGGCCTGCTGAAAAACCGAGAAAAAGAAGAGCAATCACCCGACGGTTAAAAAAGCTTTTACAGGCATCGCCCCAATTCTTCGAAGAATCTGCTGACAGTCCCATTCAGTGCGCTCCATAAAAAACGTGATAAGATACAACGCCACGCTTCTTATTATTTAAAGAT
>NZ_JAHHPP010000197.1 GCF_024606265.1 Endozoicomonas sp. SESOKO1 | reverse complement strand
CTCCGTGGGCGGAGGCTTCGTATTGAATGAGCAGGAAGCCGATCAGACGACCCCTGCAACAGAAATTCAAGTCCCCTTTCCTTTCAATAATGCCCAGGACCTTCTGGATGCCGGAGACAGAACCGGACTTTCCATTAGTGAAATTGTCCTGGAGAATGAAAAACACCTGGGAAGATCGGAGAATATTCGGCAGGCATTGCTGCATATCTGGCAGGTAATGGAGAGCTGCATTAACCGTGGCTGTGAACAGACAGGCGTACTTCCTGGCGGACTGAACGTCAAACGTCGTGCAAACCAGTTGCATCAGGAACTGTTGAATCGTTCCGCAGGCCAGCAGGATCATCTTGAAGTCATGGACTGGGTCAGTGTGTTCGCCATAGCCGTCAATGAGGAGAACGCCGTTGGTGGTCGAGTAGTTACTGCACCAACCAATGGTGCAGCCGGCGTTATTCCGGCGGTTCTTGCCTATTACGACCGTTTTGTTCCCGGCAGCAGTGAAGCGGGCATTGTTACCTTTCTGGCCACTGCTGCAGCCATTGGCATGCTCTATAAAAAGAATGCCTCAATCTCCGCCGCCGAAGTCGGTTGCCAGGGGGAAATCGGGGTGGCCTGCTCCATGGCAGCGGGTGCTCTGTGCGCGGTGATGGGCGGTAATAACCGCCAGATTGAAAATGCCGCTGAAATCGGCATGGAGCACAACCTGGGCCTGACCTGTGACCCCATCGCCGGCCTGGTACAGGTTCCCTGCATTGAGCGCAATACCATGGGTGCTGTCAAGGCTATCAATGCGGCCCGTCTGGCCATGAAAGGTGACGGCCAGCACCGGGTATCCCTTGATGACGTGATTGAAACCATGCGCCAGACGGGGCTGGATATGCAGGATAAATACAAAGAGACCGCCACCGGTGGCCTGGCCGTTAATGTCGTCCTGTGCTGAGACTCCATTGGGCCAGATTGAGCCAGGCCCGCTATAAACAACATCTGTTTTTTATTTCCACTACTGACCAGAGTCTTTTGAAACAAATCAGTCAGTTCAAAGAATCTTTAGTAAAATCAACGCAAGAGTGAAAACAGGACGACAACATGGCCGTTGAACACACTTCTACTCTGCCGACACTGGCAGAACTGGAACAAAACGATGCCTTTACCCATCGTCACACAGGTTCTGACCAGCTGGAACAGCAGGCCATGCTGGAAAGTCTTGGACTCCAATCGCTGACAGAGCTGATCAATGAAACCGTTCCGGGCAGTATCCGGTTAAACCGGGAATTAGCACTTCCCGTGGGAAAAACCGAGCAGCAGGCCCTCGCCGAACTCTATGCCCTTGTCCGACAAAATACCGTCAACAAGTCGTACATAGGCATGGGCTATTACAACACCGAAGTGCCCAATGTCATTCTGCGTAATCTACTGGAAAACCCCGGCTGGTATACCGCCTATACCCCTTATCAGCCAGAAATCTCCCAAGGCCGGCTGGAAATGTTGTTGAACTTCCAGCAGATGGTTATGGACCTCACGGGTATGGAAGTTGCCAATGCCTCCCTTCTGGATGAAGCGACTGCCGCCGCCGAAGCCATGACCCTCTGCCTGCGCAGCGTCGGACGCAGCAAAGCTACTTCACCAACATTCTTTGTGGCCGATGACGTACATCCACAGACCATTGATGTGATTAAAACCCGTGCCGACTGGCTGGGAATCAACGTCATCGTTGGTAACCCTCATACCGAACTGGGCAATCACGATGTATTCGGGGTGCAGCTTCAATACCCGGGGACTTACGGTAACATCACCGATATCGAAAGCATTGCGGCTATTACCCAGCAACAGGGTGCTATGGTTTCAGTAGCCACGGACCTGCTGGCCCTGATGCTCCTTAAGTCGCCCGGAGAATTGGGGGCTGATATTGTCCTGGGTAACAGCCAGCGCTTTGGCGTCCCCATGGGCTTTGGTGGCCCCCACGCTGCCTTTTTTGCCACCACCGGCAAACTGAAACGCTCAATCCCAGGCCGGGTTATCGGGGTGTCCAAAGACAGCCGTGGCAATACCGCCCTGCGGATGGCTATGCAGACCCGTGAGCAACATATCCGTCGGGAAAAAGCCACCTCCAATATCTGTACCGCCCAGGCACTGCTGGCTAATATGGCGGCCGCTTACGCGGTCTACCATGGCCCGGAAGGCTTGAAAACCATTGCAGAACGGGTACACCGCCTGACCCGGATTCTCCATCACGGACTCACTGAAATGGGCTTCCAGTGTAACCACACCTTCTTTGATACCCTGACGTTCAAGGTAGGCAGTGAGCAGGAAACCATTATCCAGCGGGCGCTCAAATATGGTTGTAACCTGCGCCGTATTGGCTCTGACCGGTTAGGTGTCAGCCTTGATGAAACCACCCGCTCTGAAGACATTATCGAACTGTTCAATATCTTTATGGGTGAGGGCAAAGAGCTGGATATTGCCTCCATTGACCGCCAGATCTCGGCCAATAACAGCCAACTGTCTCATACCTTGAATTCCATCGGACTCTCACCGGAACTGCGACGTTCAGACAGCGTCCTGAGTCACCCGGTATTCAACAGCCATCACTCGGAAACGGATATGATGCGCTATCTGAAGCAGCTGGAAAACAGGGATTACTCACTGGTTCATGGCATGATTCCACTGGGCTCATGCACCATGAAACTCAATGCTGCGGCAGAAATGCTGCCGGTTTCCTGGCCTGAATTTTCCAGCATTCACCCCTTCGCACCCAAAGACCAGGTTCCGGGTTACCTGACCATGATCCGGCAACTGGAACAGGCTCTGGTGGAGATTACCGGCTATGACGCCATCTCCATGCAGCCAAACTCAGGAGCCCAGGGGGAGTATACAGGCCTGCTGGCTATCCGTAATTATCAGCGGGCAAACCAGCAGGAGCATCGTGATGTTTGTCTGATCCCCT
>NZ_JAHHPP010000196.1 GCF_024606265.1 Endozoicomonas sp. SESOKO1 | reverse complement strand
TTTGCTGAAATGGGGATTGAGTTTCAGTTGAACACGGAAATCGGTAAAGACATTGCCATGGAAAAGCTGCTTGAAGAGTATGATGCGGTATTCATGGGCATGGGAACCTACACCTATATGAAAGGTGGTTTCCCCGGTGAAGATCTTCAGGGCGTCCATGATGCGCTTCCTTACCTGATTTCCAATGTGAACCGTAACCTTGGCTTCGAGCAGGACCCGGCAGATTTCATCGATATGAAAGGTAAGCGGGTGGTGGTGCTCGGTGGTGGTGATACCGCCATGGACTGTAATCGCACAGCCATTCGTCAGGGCGCCAGGTCGGTTACCTGTGCCTATCGTCGTGATGAAGAGAATATGCCGGGTTCCCGTCGGGAAGTGGCCAATGCCAGGCAGGAGGGTGTGAACTTCCTGTTTAATCGTCAGCCAGTGGAAATTGTTGGTGATGGCAAGGTAGAAGGCATCCGTCTGGTAACCACGGAACTGGGCGAGCCGGATGACAATGGCCGTCGCCGTCCACAGGTGGTAGAAGGCAGTGACCAGATACTGGAAGCGGATGTGGTTCTGGTTGCCTTCGGCTTCCGTCCAAGCCCGGCCGACTGGTTTGAACAGCACGATATTCAGATAGATGAAGGTGGCCGGGTTGTGGCCCCGGAAAAAGCAAAATACAGGTTCCAGACCAGCAACCCCAAAGTGTTTGCCGGTGGTGATATGGTTCGGGGGTCTGACCTGGTTGTCACTGCCATCTGGGAGGGCCGTCAGGCAGCTGAAGGTATCCTTGATTACCTTGATGTCTGATTATTAACTCTTTTTTAAGCAACTTACTTATAGGGACGTTTTTCCAATCTGGAAGCGTCCCTGTTTTTTCTGAAGCCTGGAATAGTGCTCGTTCAGGCAATGCTGGTATCGGTGTTTTTATGACTCCATTGAAAAATGACCGCTTTCTTCGAGCCTTGCTCAGGGAGCCAGTTGATGTAACGCCCGTCTGGATGATGCGCCAGGCCGGTCGTTATTTGCCGGAATACCGGGAGACCAGGGCTCGTGCCGGTGACTTTATGGCCCTGTGCCAGAACGCAGAGCTGGCCTGTGAAGTCACTCTGCAACCATTGGAGCGATTCCCGCTGGACGCGGCGATTCTCTTTTCCGATATTCTCACGATTCCCGA